>NZ_JBHUSG010000014.1:0-185115 GCF_042673745.1 Kitasatospora sp. NPDC057015 | reverse complement strand
GTCGACGCCGGCCCGCGCCCCACGCTGCCGATCGTCCACGCGGGGCCGCCGCCGGCGGGCGCGCGCGGCCGTCCGGGGTTGCCGTTCCCGGACGCCTCGCCGCTGGTGGCCGTGCCCGGGGTGCGCACCCGCGGCAGCCTGTTCGACGTGGTGAAGGTGGCCATCGCGATCCTCGACACCTCCGCCCGGGTGGTGCTGTGGAGCCCGGCCGCCGAGGAGCTGCTCGGCTGGCCGAGCGAGCTGCTGGTCGGCCGCCGGATCGACGACCTGCTGGGTGACGCGGAGCAGGTGGCCCGGACCAGGGCGGCGATCGAGGAGACCCTGCGGCACGGCCGCTGGCACGGGCTGACCGAGATCCGGCACCGGGACGGCCAGGCGGTCGCCGTCGAGGCCAGGATCTCGCTGCTGGTGGACGGCGACGGCACGCCGTTCCTCCAGGTGGCGCTGGCCGAGGCGCAGGCGCTGCAGGCCGTCGAGCGGGACCTGGCGGTGCGCGACGCGCTGTTCGAGCAGTCCCCGCTGGGCATCGCCGTGCTCGACACCGACCTGCGCTACACCGCCGTCAACCAGACCCTCGCCGACATGAACGGCGTCTCGATCGAGGAGCACACCGGCCGGACGACCGGCGAGACGCTGCCCGAGCGGGCCGCCGACGAGATCACCGCGATCCAGCGTCAGGTGCTGGCCACCGGCGAGCCGGTCATCGACGTCACGCTGGCCTCCCCGGTGACCGCCCGGGCCGGGTTCCGCTCGATCTCCTACAGCCGGATGACCGACCGGGCGGGTCGGGTGCTCGGCATCTCCGGCACGGTGATGGACGTGACCGAGCGCTACCGGGCGGTGGCCAAGGTCGAGCACGCCCGCCGCCGGCTGTCGCTGCTGAACGAGTTCGGCTCCCGGGTCGGCGACCTGCTGGACGCCTCGCGGATCGCGCAGGAGCTGGCCAGCGCGGTGGTGCCCCGGCTGACCGACCACGCCGCGGTGATCCTGCTGCAGGCGGTCGCCCACGGGGACGACCTGCCCCGGCACGGTCACGACCGCCGCACCTCGCTGCTCCAGCTGGGCACCGCCTCCGTCCAGGACGGCCCCGAGGTCGAGGTGATGCTCCGGCGGGGGGCCAGGATCACCTTCGCGGAGGACTCCGTCTGCGGCCGGGTCCTGCGGACCGGCGTGCCGGAGCTGCTCTCCGGCGCGGACGAGCTGAGCGAGGTCACCTACCCGGGCGACCCGAAGATGCAGGCCGCCCACGAGCTCGGCGTGCACTCGATGCTGGTGGTCCCGCTGCGGGCCCGCGGCATCGTGATCGGCCTCCTGCTGGTCAGCCGGGCCGGCTACCGGGAGGGCTTCGACCGCGACGACCTGGCCTTCACCGTGGAGCTGGCGGACCGGGCCGGCAGCTCGCTGGACAACGCCCGCCTGTACGCCCGCGAGCGCACCGCGGCGCTCACCCTGCAGCGCACCCTGCTCCCGCAGCAGGTCCCGCAGCCGACCGGGGTCGAGGTCGCCTACCGGTACGTGCCCGGCAGCAGCGGCACCGAGGTCGGCGGCGACTGGTTCGACGTCATCCCGCTGCCCGGCGACCGGACGGCGCTGGTGGTCGGGGACGTGATGGGCCACGGCCTGCGGGCCGCCGCGACGATGGGGCGGCTGCGCACCGCCGTCCGGACCCTGGCGGGGCTGGACCTGCCGCCGGACGTCCTGCTGCGGCACGTCCACGAGCTGACCGACGACCTCGCCCAGAGCCCGGACGAGGCGCTGCTGGCGACCTGCATCTACGCCGTCTTCGACCCCGCCACGGCCCGGCTGGTGGTCGCCAAGGCCGGGCACATCCCGCCGGTGCTGATCGTCCCCCGCGAGCTCGCCGAGGAGCCGACCAGGACGGGCGGTCCGCTGCCCGGCGGTGAGGGCCGGGTGCTCGAACTGCCGTCCGGGGCGCCGCTCGGAGTCGGCGGCGTGCCCTTCGAGTCGATCGAACTGAAGATCCCCGAGGGCAGCCTGCTGGCGCTCTGCACGGACGGCCTGGTGGAGTCCCGCGACAAGGACCTCGACGTCGGCCTCGGCCGGCTGCTGACCGTGCTGGAGGAGCCGTACGCCTCGATCCAGCAGGCCTGCGAGGCGGTGCTCGGCACCATGGAGCAGGGCCGCGAGCCCGACGACGTCGCGCTGCTGCTGGCCCGGCTCGGCCACGGGCAGGCCGGCACCCCGACGGCCGGCTGGACGCTGCCCGCCGAGCCGACCGCCGTCGCCCGGGCCCGCCGGCTGGTGCGCGCCACGCTGGCCGAGTGGGGGGTGGAGGAGCTGACGGACACCGCCGAGCTGCTGGTCAGCGAGCTGGTCACCAACTCCGTCCGCTACGCGAGCGCGCCGATCGGCGTCCGGTTGACGCTGGGCGGCACGCTGCTGGTCGAGATCTCCGACCCGCTGCCCGACCCGCCCAGGGAGCGGCACGCCGCCGAGGCCGACGAGGGCGGCCGGGGGCTGGAACTCGTCCGCCGGCTGGCGCTGCGCTGGGGCGCGCGGGCCGAGGGGATCGGCAAGGTCGTCTGGTTCGAACAGGCACTCCCGGGTATGGAGCCGGGGGAGAAGTGACGCGAGTAGAACGGGACATGACATGCCGCGGAGGGGTCCGGGGGAGCGCGCTCGACGGCACGGGGGGCGGACGTGGCATTGTGGGTGCGCGGGCGGCCGGACAAAAACCTTCGCCCGATCTGATGTTGTGATGTTGAGGGCGTGTGCGCTCACCCCTCGATGATGAATACTCGGTCTTCTCGACATCCGGACGGTCGCGGGTTGGAGGGGTCGGTCCGTTGAACAGCACCCCGGCGCGGAGCGCGCCGAGCAGCAGCGGTCATGTCGCCGTGCCCGGACAGTCCACTGCCCCGGGCGGCCTGCCGAGGCCGGCCCCGGCGAGCCTGGCCCGCTGGGGCCACGGCCAGCCCGGATCCATCTACGACTACATCCGGGTCGCCACCTTCGCGATCGGCGCGGACGGCCGGATCTGCCAGTGGAGCGACCGCGCGGCCGAGTTCTTCGGCCTGCCGGCCGCCGAGGCCGTCGGCGCCGACCCGATCACCACCTTCGTGCCGCGCGAGCTCTGGGCCCGCGGCCGGGCCCGGCTGGAGAGCATCCTCGCCGGCGAGGAGTGGGTCGGCACCGCCCCCTACCGGGACGCCGCCGGCACCGAGAGCCTCGCCGAGCTGTACCTGATGCCGGACAGCGCGCTGCCGGCCTCCGGCGCCACCTGCCTGGCCGTCGACCTCGGTCGGCTGCGCCGGATCGAGACCGACCTCGCCGCCTCCGAGGCCGTCTTCGGGCAGACCCCGACCGGCTTCGTGCTCTTCGACGCCGGGTTGCGGCTGCAGCGGGTGAACGACGCCTTCGCCTCCGGCGTCGGCCTCGGCGCCGCCGACCTGGAGGGCCTCACCCCGCACGACCTCTTCCCGCCCAACGAGGCCGACCGCCTCGCGGCCGCCCTGCGCAAGGTGCTGGAGAGCGGCGAACCGGTGTTCGACGTGCGCTTCCACGGTGTCCCCGCCGTCGACGGCAACCGGCTCTGGGCCATCTCGCTCTACCGCCTCGACGGCGTCGGCGGGAAGCCGATGGGCGTGGCCGGGCAGGTCTCCGACGTCACCAGCCGCCACGTCGCCGAACGCGAGGCCGACGGCGTCCGGCGCAACCTCGCGCTGCTCAACGAGGCCAGCGCGCACATCGGCTCCACCCTCGACCTGGAGACCACCGCCAAGGAACTGCTGGACGTCGTCGTCCCGCCGTTCTGCGACCTCGCCAGCGTCGACCTCTACACCGCCCTGCTCACCGGCGAGAGCGCCCCGCGGGCCGGCCGGCTGGGCGAGCAGCCGCTCTCGGACGGCTGCGGCGAACTGCGCCGGGTCGCCGTCTCCAGCGTGGTCGGCGGCGCCTCCTCGGTGCTCGGCTCGGTGGCCGGGTTCCCGGTCGCCGAGGCCGGCGGCACGCTCTGTTACCCGCGCCGCTCACCGCACGCCCGCGCGCTGCGCACCGGCCGAAGCGTCATCCCCGAGCCCGGCCCCGACCCGCTGCTGCGCTCCACCCTGATCGTCCCGCTGGTCGCCCGTGACCAGGTGCTCGGCCTGGTCCAGCTCTCCCGCGCGATCGGCAGCGAGCCCTTCGACGCCCGGGACGTGGCGATCGCCGAGGAGCTGGTCGCCCGGGCCGCCGTCTGCATCGACAACGCCCGCCTGTACCGCCGCGAGCACGAGCGCGCGCTGATCCTGCAGCGCAGCCTGCTGCCCCCGGGGAACCCGGCCGCCAGCGGCCTGGAGATCGCCTGCCGGTACCTGCCCAGCAACAACAACACCGAGGTCGGCGGCGACTGGTTCGACATCATCCCGCTGCCGGGCAACCGCACCGCGCTGGTGATCGGCGACGTGATGGGCCGCGGCCTGCGGGCCGCCGTCGCGATGGGCCAGCTGCGCACCGCGGTGCGGACCCTCGCGATGCTCGACCTCGACCCGGCCGAGGTGCTCACCGCCCTCGACGAGATCGCCCGCGGCCTCGGCGACGACTCCGCCCCGGCGGCCGGCCCGACCCCGTACGGCCGGCTGACCTCGCCCGCCGACGAGGAGGCCCGCGAGGTCTACCTCGCCACCTGCGTGTACGCGGTCTTCGACGCCGTCACCCGGCGCTGCATCTTCGCCAACGCCGGCCACCTGCCGCCCGTCCTGCTCAGCCCCGGCGAGCCGGCCCGGATGCTCGACGTGCCGCCCGGCCTGCCGCTCGGCGTCGGCGGCGAGCCGTTCGAGGAGGTCGAGCTGACCCTCCCGGACGGCGCCCTGCTCGGCCTCTACACCGACGGCCTGGTCGAGTCCCGCAAGCACCAGCTGGACGAGGGGCTGCGGGCCTTCCGGCTCGCCCTCTCGGCCGGGGCGAAGAGCCTGGAGGACCTCTGCGACCACGTCCTCGGCGAGCTCAACCCGCACCACGGCGAGGACGACATCGCCCTGCTGATGGCCAAGGTGCACGCCTTCCCGGAGGACTCCGTCGGCGACTGGCAGCTGCCGCCCGAGCCGACCTCGGTCGCCAAGGCGCGCGAGCTGGCCTGCAGCTGGCTGCTGACCCGCGGGCTGGACGAGCTGGTCGACACCACCGAGCTGCTGGTCAGCGAGCTGGTCACCAACGCCCTGCGGCACGGCCGGGGCGACATCCGGCTGCGGCTGCTGCGCGACCGCACCGTGGTCTGCGAGGTCTGGGACGACGGGTACGCGCAACCCCGGCAGCGCCGGGCCCAGGAGACCGACGAGGGCGGCCGCGGCCTGCAACTGGTCAGTCTGCTGGCCGAGCGCTGGGGCAGCCGCCGCACCCCCAAGGGCAAGATCGTCTGGTTCGAGCTGAGCCTCTGACGGGCGCCGCCACGGGCCCGCCCGCCGACGGCCGGAGCCCGGCTGTCCGCCACGCGGGTGCATCGGCGCAACCGTTCGCCGTGTCGGGCCCGGCGCGGGCGGCGCCGTCGCGTTGAGTGGTGACCCACCCCGGTCATCGGGTCACCCGACCAGCCGACGGAGCCGAGCATGCGCGCCCGCCAGATCACCGCCGCAGCCGCCGCGCTGCTCCTCGCCGCCGCCCTCGCGGGCTGCTCGGACGATCCGGAGCCGCAGGCCCCGTCGGCCTCCGACGTCAGCGCCGCCGACCGCGCCCTGGTCCGCGACGGCGGCACGCTGCGCTGGGCCGTCGAGTCCGTCCCCGCGACGCTGAACGTCTACCAGCCGGGTGCCACCGCCGACTCGGGGCTGCTCGCCCGGGCCGTGCTCCCCTCGCTCTTCCGCTTCGACGACCGCGCCCGCCCCACCGCCGACCCGGACTACCTGCTCTCCGCCGAGTCCACGCCGGCCGGGCAGTCGCCGCAGGTGGTCACCTACAAGCTGAACCCGAAGGCGGTCTGGAGCGACGGCACCCCGCTCTCGGTCGCCGACTTCTCCGCCCAGCGCAGCGCCCTGGCCGGCGCCGACCCGGCGTACCAGGCGGCCCGCCCGGCCGGGTACGACGCCATCGAATCGGTCACCCAGGGAGCCGACCCCTCCGAGGTCAAGGTCACCTTCAAGCGGCCGTACGCCCAGTGGCGGGCCCTGTTCGGCCCGCTCTACCCGGCCGCGGCCACCGCCTCGCCGGCGGCGTTCAACCAGCCGCTCGCCGGGGAGTTCCACACCTCGGGCGGGCCGTTCCTGCTCGCCGAGTACGACAGGGCGGCGGGCCGGGCGGCGCTGGTCCGCAATCCCAAGTGGTGGGGCGACACCCCGAAGGCCGAGCGGATCGACTTCCTCGCCGTCCCGGCCGCGGACCGGCTCGACGCCCTCGACCAGGGCAAGCTCGACATCGCGGCGCTGACCGACGCGGTCGACACGGCCGGCGGGCCGCAGTCCGGCGCCGTCCAGGCGGCGGCCGGCACGACCCCGGCCGGCCCGGTGACGTCGGGTGCGGCCGCACCCGCCGCGGTGTCGTCCCCGCCCGCCGTGCCCACGTCCGCCGCGCCGTCCACGTCCGCCGCGCCGTCCGCCTCCGCGCAGTCGGCCGCCGCCGCTCCGCCGGACGCCGCCGCCGGGGTCGCACTGGCGGCGGCCTCCGCACAGGCGCTCAAGCGGGCCGAGTCGCTGCCCGGCCTCTCCCTGCACCGGGCGGCGGCGCCCGCCCTGACCGAACTCACCCTCAACGCCTCCCGGGCGCCGCTCACCGACCCGGCCGTCCGCCGGGCGCTGGCCCGGGCGATCGACCGCCGGAAGATCGCCGACGCCGCCCTGACCCCGCTCGGCCTGGCCGCCACCCCGCTCGGCAACCACCTGCTGGCGGCCGGCCAGGACGGCTACCAGGACAACAGCGCCGCCGTCGGGGACGCCCCGGCCGCCCGGCTGCTGGACGAGGCCGGCTGGAAGAGCGCCGGCTCGGGCACCCGGGTCAAGGACGGCAAGGAGCTGGCGCTCACCCTGCTGCTGCCCGCGGGCTCGGCCACCGCCCTGCGCACCGCCGAGGCGCTCACCGCCGACCTGGCCGGGTCCGGCATCGCGGTGCGACCCCGGGCCGTGCCCGCCGACGGCTTCGTCAGCGGCCCGCTGGCCGCGGGCGACTTCGACCTCGCCCTGTTCTCCTGGCCGGCCACCGCCTCCCCGGCAACCGACGAGCGGGCGGTGTACGCCAAGCCGCAGCCCGGCCCGGACGGCGCCCCGCAGCTCGGCTCCAACTACGCCCGGACCGGCACGGCGGAGATCGACCTCCTGTTCGACCGGGCCGCCGCCGAGCTCGACCCGGCGGCCCAGCGCTCGCTGCTCCAGCAGGCCGACGCCCGGATCTGGGAGCTCGGCCACTCCGTCCCGCTCTACCAGCGCCCCGATCTGGTCGCCGTCCGCACCGGCGTGGCCGGCGCGGGGGCGTACGGTTTCGCCCGGCCGCGCTACCAGGACCTCGGATTCCTGGCCACCACCTGACCAATCCCCACGAAAGGGTGAACCCGCAGGGAAGTCGCGGCGCTACGCTGAGTACCAGGGCCAGACTTCCGTCCATGGGAGCGACGATGACTCGCGAGAAAATGCCGGACTGGGCCATTCCGCCGGAGGGCGGCTTCACCGCCGAAGACCTCGACCGGCTCCCCGACCTGCCTCCGCACACGGAGCTGATCGACGGGAGCCTGGTACTCGTGAGCCCTCAGCGTGACTTTCACAGCGTCGCCATCGACCTGCTCATGGCGGGCCTGAGAGTGACTGCCCCGGGGTTCCTGCGGGTGCGCCGTGAGATGACGGTCACCCTCGGCCCCCGCCAGCGCCCCGAGCCCGACCTGATGGTGGTCAAGGCCTCCGCGGTGACCGGCCCCGAGCTGACCAGTTTTCGGCCCGCCGACGTCCTGCTCGCCGTTGAGGTGGTCTCGCCGGACTCGGAGGAGCGCGACCGCGAGCGCAAGCCGGACCTCTACGCCGGCGCCGGCATCCCGCACTTCTGGCTGGTCGAGCGCGAGGGCGGCCGGCCGGTGGTGCACGTCTACGAACTGGACGCCCCGACCCGCAAGTACGTCGCCGTGGGCATCCACCGGGAGCAGCTGAAGCTCGCGCTGCCGTTCGCGATCGACATCGACCTGACCGCCATCGACCAGCTCTGACCGCCGTCCGGGCACGACCGCGAGAGGGGCCCCGGACACCCTCTCCCGGGCCCGCCGGCAGGGTCACGACCGTGCCGGGTGACCGACGACACCCCCGCTCCGCAGGCGGGGGCACGTGGCCGTTTCGGCCCAGCTGGGTGGTTCCCAGTACCATAGGAGAAAGCCGTGGCGTGTCTGCCCGGCGGGTGGACCGGTAGTAGCAGGCGGAACGGGCGGCGGCGATCAACAGGGATCGCAGGTCGGCGTCACGCAGCCGGGCGCCGTAACCCACGACTCCGGGAGAATCCGCTCCGCATGCCCACGCGCAATGACATCCGCAACGTTGCCATCGTCGCCCACGTCGACCACGGCAAGACCACGCTGGTCGACGCCATGCTGAAGCAGGCCGGCGCCTTCGCCGCCCACCAGCACCTCGACGACCGAATGATGGACTCCAACGACCTGGAGCGCGAGAAGGGCATCACCATTCTCGCGAAGAACACCGCCGTCAAGTACCACCCGAAGGAGGGTGGCGCGCCGATCACGATCAACATCATCGACACCCCGGGCCACGCCGACTTCGGTGGCGAGGTCGAGCGCGGCCTGTCGATGGTCGACGCGGTCGTCCTCCTGGTCGACGCCTCGGAGGGTCCGCTGCCGCAGACCCGCTTCGTGCTCCGCAAGGCCCTGACCGCGAAGCTCCCGGTCATCCTCTGCATCAACAAGACCGACCGTCCGGACTCCCGGATCGACGAGGTCATCAACGAGACCTACGACCTCTTCCTGGACCTCGACGCCACCGAGGAGCAGATCGAGTTCCCGATCGTCTACGCCTGTGCGCGTGACGGCGTCGCCTCGATGACCAAGCCGGAGAACGGCACCGTGCCGCCGGACAGCGACTCGCTGGAGCCGTTCTTCTCCACCATCCTGGAGCACGTCCCGGCCCCGGTCTACGACGAGGACGCCCCGCTCCAGGCGCACGTCACCAACCTGGACGCCGACAACTTCCTCGGCCGCATCGCGCTCTGCCGCGTCGAGCAGGGCGAGCTGCGCAAGGGCCAGCAGGTCGCGTGGATCAAGCGTGACGGCACGATCCAGAACGTCAAGATCACCGAGCTGCTGATGACCGAGGCGCTCACCCGCAAGCCGGCCGAGGTGGCCGGCCCCGGCGACATCTGCGCCGTCGCGGGCATCCCGGACATCATGATCGGCGAGACCCTGGCCGACCCGGAGAACCCGATCGCGCTGCCGCTGATCACGGTGGACGAGCCGGCCATCTCGATGGTCATCGGCACCAACACCTCGCCGCTGGTCGGCAAGGGCGGCAAGGGCCACAAGGTCACCGCCCGCATGGTGAAGGACCGCCTGGACCGCGAGCTGATCGGTAACGTCTCGCTGCGCGTGCTGCCGACCGAGCGCCCGGACGCCTGGGAGGTCCAGGGCCGTGGCGAGCTGGCGCTGGCCATCCTGGTCGAGACCATGCGCCGGGAGCTCTTCGAGCTGACCGTCGGCAAGCCGCAGGTCGTCACCAAGGTCATCAACGGCAAGACCCACGAGCCGGTCGAGCGGATGACCATCGACAGCCCCGAGGAGTACCTCGGCGCGATCACCCAGCTGATGGCGACCCGCAAGGGCCGCATGGAGACCATGACGAACCACGGCTCCGGCTGGGTCCGCATGGAGTTCATCGTCCCGTCGCGCGGCCTGATCGGCTTCCGCACCCAGTTCCTCACGGACACCCGCGGCACCGGCATCGCGCACTCCATCTTCGAGGGCCACGAGCCGTGGTTCGGCGAGCTCCGGATGCGCAACAACGGTTCGCTGGTCGCC
This sequence comes from Kitasatospora sp. NPDC057015, assembly GCF_042673745.1. Lineage (NCBI taxonomy): Bacteria > Bacillati > Actinomycetota > Actinomycetes > Kitasatosporales > Streptomycetaceae > Kitasatospora > Kitasatospora sp. NPDC057015. Next base: position 175,193 of record NZ_JBHUSG010000014.1, on the reverse strand, counting down.
GACCGCGCCGGTGTCGTGACGCCGTTCGCGATGATGGGCATCCAGGAGCGCGGCACGCTGTTCGTCGAGCCCACCACCGAGGTGTACGAGGGCATGATCGTCGGCGAGAACTCGCGCCAGGACGACATGGACATCAACATCACCAAGGAGAAGAAGCTCACCAACATGCGTGCGGCCTCCTCCGACACCACCGAGAACCTGGTGCCGCCGCGCAAGCTCTCGCTGGAGCAGTCGCTGGAGTTCTGCCGCGAGGACGAGTGCATCGAGGTGACCCCGGAGACCGTGCGCATCCGCAAGGTCGTCCTGGACCAGAAGGAGCGCGGCCGCACGGCCTCGCGCGCCAAGAAGAACTGACGCCCGCTCCGGTGGGCTGACGCCCGCCGCGGTGCTCCGGCGCCGTGGACGCGGCGCCCCCGGCCGCCGTCCCGCCTCCCGCGAGGGAGGAGGGACGGCGGCCGTTTTTCGTGCCCGGAGACGGTTCGCAACGGCCCTTGTGCGGATCCGCGCCGTCGTGCCGGAGCATCCCGCGGCGGCTTCCGCCGCCGGAACTGATCGTCCACGGAACGCTCGGTCCGCCGATTGATGTCATGCCCGCGGCGAATTGTGCTTTGCGCCCCCCCGGGCTTCGGACACGGGCCGCGTTAACCGCAATCCCGACTGTTAAGTGAACGCTGTCTGTTAACGGAGCGCTGTCGACGCGCGTAGCGCCGAAGAGGCCTCTATCACACCTGAATGTCCGCTGAGCGAACGTGACAATCCGTCATTCATGACAACTGTCCGTTTAATACCTGTCTGGCTATGTCTCAAATGTCCGATTTTCGAAACTTACTGACCGTTCATGTGACCTAATTGAGATCCGTATTCGTCGCTTTCGTATCCGTGTGTGACGGATAGTGGGTGCAGTCAGGCTCGGGCAAGGGTTACGCGCAGGGGTGCGCGCCGAACCTCGAGCGAGGAAGCACCGCCGGCCAGGCGCTGTCGCCGGCCACTCCCCCCGGTGCTCTCCACGTTTGCAAACACGGATTTCAGGAGGCACACCGATGCGCGGTGCCAGCCAGGCCAAGTGGGTTGTCGCAGCTGTTGCTGTCGCCCTCGCAGCAACTGCTTGTGGCAGCGGTTCGTCCAGCGGTGGCAGCTCCGACAGTGCCGTCAACGCCCAGGGCGTCTTCAGCTACCAGAGCGCGGAGCCGCAGAACCCGCTCCAGCCGGCCAACGCCATGGAGAACCAGGGCGGCCGCATCGTGAAGCAGCTCTTCATGGGCCTCGTCGACTACGACCCGGCCTCGGGCGCCCTGCGCAACCAGGTGGCCGACAAGATCGAGACCACTGACGCCAAGAACTACACCGTCACCCTGAAGTCCGGCTGGACCTTCCACGACGGCACCCCGGTGACCGCCAAGTCCTTCGTGGACTCCTGGAACTGGTCGGCCAACACCAAGAACAACCAGATCAACTCGGACTGGTTCTCCGACATCGCCGGCTACGACGCCGTGCACCCGGAGAAGGGTGACCCGACCGCCGACGCGATGTCCGGCCTGAAGGTCGTCGACGACACCCACTTCACCATCGAGCTGACCGGCCCGGTCTCGTACTTCCAGTACAAGCTCGGCTACTCGGCCTTCTTCCCGCTGCCCACCGGCTTCTTCGCGGACCCGGCCGGCTACGGCCAGAAGCCGGTCGGCAACGGCCCCTACAAGTTCGTCTCGTGGGAGCACAACAAGGCGATCACGCTGGCCGCGAACGACAAGTACGCCGGCACGGACAAGCCGAAGAACGGCGGCATCGTCTTCAAGAACTACTCGTCCGGCGAGGCGGCCTACAAGGACCTCACCTCCGACACCCTGGACGTGCTGGACCAGGTCGACCCGACCGACCTGGCCTCCTACAAGGCCGACCTGGGCAACCGCGCGGTCGACCAGGCCCAGGGCGCCATCCAGAACATCTCGTTCGCGCTCTACCAGGGTGACTGGGCCGGCGTCGACAAGGCCAAGGTCCGCCAGGGCCTGTCGATGGCGATCGACCGCGACACCATCACCAAGACCGTGCTGAACGGCTCGCGTCAGGCCGCCGACAGCTGGGTCGCCCCCGGCGTCATGGGCTACAAGGCCGGCGCCTGCGGCGACGCCTGCAAGTTCGACCCGGCCAAGGCCAAGGAGCTCATCCAGGCCGGCGGCGGCGTGCCGAACAACAAGATCACGATCATCTACAACTCCGACGGTGGTCACAAGGAGTGGGTCGACGCGGTCTGCAACTCGATCCGCCAGTCGACCGGCGTCGAGTGCCTCGGTGACCCGAAGCCCGACTTCAAGACCTCGCGTGACATCATCCGCAAGAAGGCCGTGCCGAGCATGATGCGCACCGGCTGGGTTCAGGACTACCCGCTGAACGCCAACTTCCTGCGTGACGTCTACGGCACCGGCGCCTCGGCGAACGACGCGGGCTACTCCAGCCCCGAGTTCGACAAGCTGGCGCAGGAGGCCGACCAGGCCACCTCGGTCGAGAAGACCGCGGACCTCTACCAGCAGGCCGAGGCCGTCCTGGCCAAGGACATGCCGGCCATCCCGCTCTGGTACTACAAGACCAACTCCGGCTGGTCCAACAACGTCCAGAACGTCAAGTTCGACTCCTTCGGCAACCCGGTCTTCACCGGTGTCGAGGTCAAGCAGAAGTAGTTCAGCCCGGCACCGCACGGCTGAACAGGTAGCGGCCGGTGCCCGTCCCATCCCCACAAGGGCAGGACTGGCACCGGCCGTTGGCACGCCGACTCACCTCTGACCCGGGATGACGGCCCGTCAGAGAAATACATGGAGGAACGATGGGGCGCTTTGTCGCGAGGCGACTGCTCCAAATGATCCCGGTCTTCCTGGGGACAGTCACGCTCATCTTCTTTATGGTGCGCTGGCTCCCGGGCGACCAGGTCAGCGCGTTGTGGGGCGACAAGGCGCCGGACCCGGCCCAGCTCGCCGCCATCAAGCACCGGATGGGGCTCGACCAGTCGCTGTGGAAGCAGTACCTCGACTACATGGGCAACCTGTTCACCGGTGACTTCGGCGAGACGATGGCGGGCCGCAAGGTCCTCGACGTGATCACCGAAGCGATGCCGGTGACCATCCGCCTCGCGCTGATGGCCTTCGCCATCGAGATCGTGCTCGGCGTGACGATCGGTCTCTTCTCCGGCCTGCGCCGGGGCAAGGCCTTCGACAAGGGCACCCTGGTCCTGACCCTGCTGCTGATCTCGATCCCGGTGCCGGTGCTCGGCTTCGTCTTCCAGACGGTGTTCGCGACCAACCTGGGCTGGGTCACCCCGACCGTCCAGGACTCCATGAACCTGGGCCAGCTGCTGCTGCCCGCGTTCGTGCTCGGCTCGCTGTCGCTGGCCTACGTCGCGCGGCTGACCCGTACCTCCATCGTGGAGAACGTCCGGTCCGACTACATGCGTACGGCGGTAGCCAAGGGCCTGCCCAGGCGCAAGGTGATCGGGACCCACCTGCTGCGCAACTCGCTGATCCCGGTCGTCACCTTCCTGGGCACCGACCTGGGCGCCCTGATGGGCGGCGCGATCGTCACCGAGGGCATCTTCAACGTCAAGGGCGTCGGCAACGCGCTCTACCACGCGATCAACCTCAAGGAGGGCGGCACGGTCTCCGGCTTCGTCGTCGTCCTGGTGCTCGTGTACCTGGCCGCCAGCCTGCTCGTCGACCTGCTCTACGCGGTCCTGGACCCGAGGATCCGTTATGCCTGACCTGATCCAGAAGACCGCCGACATCCCCGCGCAGCGCGCGGGCGGCCCGGCGGAGCCCAAGCCCGAGAAGGCCCGCAGCCTCGGCTCGGACGCCTGGCACGACCTGCGCCGCAAGCCGATCTTCGTGATCTCGGCCCTGCTGATCCTGCTGCTGATCCTGATCGCCATCGCGCCGGGCCTGTTCACCTCGGTGGACCCGCGCGCCGGCGACCTGCGCGCGCACTTCCTGACGAAGCCGAACTACAGCCACTTCTTCCAGGCGGACTGGTTCGGCTACGACGGCCAGGGCCGGTCCATCTACGCCCGGGTGATCTACGGCGCCCGCGCCTCGGTGGTGGTCGGCATCTGCGTGACCACCGGCGTGACCGTCCTCGGCGGCATCACCGGCATGCTGGCCGGCTACTTCGGCGGCTGGGCCGACGTGATCATCTCCCGGGTCACCGACATCTTCTTCGGCATCCCGCTGCTGCTCGGCGCCCTGGTGATCCTGAACGCCTTCACCTCGCGCACGATCTGGAGCGTCGTCTTCGCCCTGGTCGCCCTCGGCTGGACCCAGATGACCCGCGTGATGCGCGGTTCGGTCATCACGGTCAAGCAGGCCGACTACGTGACGGCCGCCAAGGCCCTCGGCGCCGGCACCTCGCGGATCCTGGTCAAGCACATCCTGCCGAACGCGATCGCCCCGGTGATCGTGGTCGCGACCATCGCACTCGGCGGCTACATCGCCACCGAGGCGACGCTGAGCTTCCTCGGCATCGGTCTGCAGGACCCGACCATCTCCTGGGGCATCGACATCAACTCGGCCCAGAAGGTCATCCGCACCGCCCCGTTCGCGCTCTTCTTCCCCGCCGGCATGCTGAGCCTGACCGTTCTGGCCTTCATCATGCTCGGCGACGCGGTGCGCGACGCCCTCGACCCGAAGCTGCGCTGAGAGAGGCGGACGCATCATGACCACCGTCATAGACCCGAAGGCCGCCCCCGCGAGCGGGCGCCTCACCCCCGGCACCCCGCTGCTGGAGGTCAAGGACCTGCACGTCGAGTTCGTGACCCGGGACGGCATCGCCAAGGCCGTCAACGGCGTCAACTACTCCGTCGCGGCCGGCGAGACCCTCGCCGTCCTGGGCGAGTCGGGCTCCGGCAAGTCCGTCACGGCGCAGACCATCATGGGCATCCTGGACATGCCGCCGGGCCGCATCACCTCCGGTGAGATCCTCTTCCGCGGCCAGGACATGCTCAAGATGAGCAACGAGGAGCGCCGCCGGCTGCGCGGTCGGAAGATCGCGATGATCTTCCAGGACGCGCTGTCCTCGCTGAACCCGGTGCTGAGCGTCGGCTACCAGCTGGGCGAGATGTTCCGGGTGCACCAGGGCGCCTCCCGCAAGGAGGCGAAGGCGAAGGCCATCGAGCTGATGGACCGGGTGCGCATCCCCGCCGCGAAGCAGCGGGTGGGCGACTACCCGCACCAGTTCTCCGGCGGCATGCGCCAGCGCATCATGATCGCGATGGCGCTGGCCCTGGAGCCGGACCTGATCATCGCGGACGAGCCCACCACCGCGCTGGACGTCACCGTCCAGGCCCAGGTGATGGACCTCCTCGCCGAGCTGCAGGCCGAGTTCAACATGGGCCTGATCCTGATCACCCACGACCTCGGCGTGGTCGCCGACGTCGCGGACAAGATCGCGGTCATGTACGCGGGCCGGATCGTCGAGACCGCCCCGGTGCACGAGCTGTACGCCAACCCGGCGCACCCGTACACCAAGGGTCTGCTGCGCTCGATCCCGCGCCTGGACCAGAAGGGCCAGGAGCTCTACGCGATCAAGGGCCTGCCCCCGAACCTCCTCAAGGTCCCGGCCGGCTGCGCCTTCAACCCGCGCTGCGACGTGGCCACCGACCTGTGCCGCACCGAGATCCCGGCGCTGCACCAGGTGATGGACAAGAACGACGCCGAGATCGCCGGTCGCGCGAGCGCCTGCCACCTCTGGAAGGAGACCCTCCATGGCTGAGCCCATCCTGGAGGTCAAGGACCTGGTCAAGCACTACCCGCTGTCCCAGGGCATCCTCTTCAAGAAGCAGGTCGGCGCGGTCAAGGCGGTCGACGGCATCAGCTTCGACCTGAAGCAGGGCGAGACGCTGGGCATCGTCGGCGAGTCCGGCTGCGGCAAGTCGACCCTGGCCAAGGTCCTGATGAACCTGGAGCAGGCCACCTCCGGTCAGGTCCTGTTCAAGGGCGAGGACATCTCCCGGCTGTCGGGCCAGGCGCTCAAGGCCGTCCGCCGCAACATCCAGATGGTCTTCCAGGACCCGTACACCTCGCTCAACCCCCGGATGACGGTGGGCGACATCATCGGCGAGCCGTACGAGATCCACCCGGAGGTGGCGCCCAAGGGCGACCGCCGCAAGGCCGTTCAGGACCTGCTGGACGTGGTCGGGCTCAACCCGGAGTACATCAACCGGTACCCGCACCAGTTCTCCGGCGGCCAGCGTCAGCGCATCGGCATCGCCCGCGGCCTGGCGCTCAAGCCCGAGGTGATCATCTGCGACGAGCCGGTCTCGGCGCTGGACGTCTCCGTCCAGGCGCAGGTCATCAACCTGCTGGAGCAGCTCCAGACCGAGTTCAACTTGTCGTACATGTTCATCGCGCACGACCTCTCCATCGTCCGGCACATCTCCGACCGCGTCGGCGTGATGTACCTCGGCAAGATGGTCGAGATCGGCACCGACGAGCAGATCTACGACCACGCCACGCACCCCTACACCCAGGCCCTGCTCTCCGCCGTGCCGGTGCCGGACCCGACCGGCCGGGAGAACCGCGAGCGGATCATCCTCTCCGGCGACATCCCCTCGCCGGCCAACCCGCCGTCGGGCTGCCGCTTCCGCACCCGCTGCTGGAAGGCCGAGGACCGCTGCTCGACCGAGGTGCCGCTGCTGGCGGTGCCCGAGCTGCTGAAGGGCCCGGCGGCGCACGACTCCGCCTGCCACTTCGCCGAGGTCGTGGCGCCCGTCGCCGCCTGACCCGACCCGCTCCCGAAGGACCCGCAGCCCCGTGCTGCGGGTCCTTCGCGCGTTCGGGGCCGGGGTCGGGACCGTCCGCCGGGCGCGGCTCCACCCGACGGTGGCGGGGCTGCACCCATCCGGCGGTATCCGGGTCGCGCCGCCGAAACGGCGCGCTTCTCATGGGGTGTGATGCGACTAGACACCCTGAGGAGGGACCTCCATGCCCGAAGCCACCCGCGTTCGATGGGTCCTCGCCGCTGCGACTTCGGTGGCCCTGGTGGCCAGCGGGTGTGGCAGCAGCGGGGGAGGCGGCAGCAGCTCGTCGGATGCCAGCAAGACCTTCAGCTACCAGAGCAGTGAGCCGCAGAACCCGCTGCAGCCGGCGAACGCGAACGAGGTGGGCGGCGGTCGCATCATCCAGAACCTCTTCAAGGGCCTGGTCGACTACGACCCGAGCAACGCGTCACTGCGGATGCAGGTGGCCGACTCGATCGACACCAGTGACGCGCAGACCTTCAACGTGACGCTGAAGTCCGGCTGGACCTTCCACGACGGCACGCCGGTCAAGTCGAGCAACTTCGTGAACGCCTGGAACTGGGCCGCGACGACCAGCAACAACCAGCTGAGCAGCTCGTGGTTCTCCGACATCCAGGGCTACAAGGACGTCCACCCGGAGAGCGGCGCGCCGACCGCCACGACGATGTCCGGGCTGACCGTCACCGACGACACCCACTTCACCATCAAGCTGGCCGCCAAGGTGTCGTACTTCGAGTACAAGCTCGGCTACATCGCCTTCTCGCCGCTGCCCGACAGCTTCTACAACGACCCGGCCGGCTTCGGCCAGAACCCGGTCGGCAACGGGCCCTACCAGTTCGTCAGCTGGGCCCACAACTCGCAGGTCGTGACGAAGAGCTACCCGAACTACCAGGGTGTGGACAAGCCGAAGAACGGCGGCATCGTCTTCAAGATGTACACCACCGCCGAGGCGGCGTACGCGGACCTGCAGTCCAACAACCTGGACGTGATGGACCAGGTGCCGCCGTCCGCGCTGGCGACCTACAAGAACGACCTCGGCGACCGCGCGATCGACTCCCCGCAGGGCGCCATCCAGAACATCGGCTTCCCGCTGTACCAGCCCGACTGGGCCGGCCCGGAGAAGGCGAAGGTCCGTCAGGGGATCTCGATGGCCATCGACCGGGCCACCATCACCAAGACGGTGCTGCAGGGCTCGCGCGCCCCCGCGTCCGCCTGGGTCGCCGAGGGCGTCGAGGGCTACAAGCAGGGCAACTGCGGGGACTTCTGCAACTTCGACCCGACCAAGGCGAAGCAGCTGATCACCGAGGGCGGCGGCGTCCCCGGGAACAGGCTGACGATCACGTACAACGCGGACGGCGGCCACAAGGAGTGGGTCGACGCGGTCTGCAACTCCATCCGCCAGAACACCGGGGTGGACTGCGTCGGCGACCCGAAGGTCGACTTCAAGACCGCCCGCGCGGCGATCACCGGCCACACCGTCACCGGCGCGTTCCGCACCGGCTGGGTGCAGGACTACCCGCTGAACGCCAACTTCCTGGCCGACGTCTACCGCACCGGCGCCGCCTCCAACGACTTCGGCTACAGCAGCCCCGAGTTCGACAAGCTGTCCACCCAGGCCGACCAGGCGGACAGCATCCAGGCCTCGGCCACCGGCTACCAGCAGGCCGAGGCGGTGCTCCAGCAGGACATGCCGGCCATCCCGCTCTGGTACTACCGGACGAACTCGGGCTACTCCACCAACGTCCAGAACGTCGAGTTCGACTCCTTCGGCAACCCGGCCTGGACCCAGGTCGAGGTCAAGGGCTGATCCTCCCGACGGGCCCCGCCCCGGCCCCGCCCGGGGGGAGCGGCCCGCCGGGCAGGAGGGGCCCCACCCCCGCCGGCCCCGTCCTCCCCGCACGGAGGGCGGGGCCCGGGCACTCAGTCCTCTAGGAAGGAGGCGCGATGGGCAGCTACGTACTCAGGCGAGTACTGCAGATGATCCCGGTGTTCTTCGGCTCGACTCTGCTGATCTTCCTGATGGTCTACTCCCTGCCGGGCGACCCGATCGTGGCGCTCTTCGGCGACAAGGCCGCCGACCCGGCCCAGGTGGCGAACCTCAGGCAGAAGTACTACCTGGACCAGCCGATCTGGAAGCAGTACCTGCACTACATGGGCAACCTGTTCCAGGGCGACTTCGGGACGAGCTTCACCGGCCGCCCGGTCTCCGAGATCATGGCGGACGCGTTCCCCGTGACCATCCGCCTGGCACTGATGGCCTTCGTCTTCGAGCTGGTCGTCGGCCTGACGCTGGGCGTGCTCTCGGGACTGCGCCGCGGGAGCGTCGTCGACACCGTGGTGCTGGTCCTCACCCTGGTGGTCATCTCGATCCCGGTGTTCGTGCTGGCGTACATCGCGCAGACCATCTTCGCGACCAACCTGGGCTGGGTCACCCCGACCGTCCAGGACTCCACGGACCTCTCCCAACTCATCCTGCCCGCCATCGTCCTCGGCTCGTTGTCACTGGCGTTCGTCGCCAGGCTCACCCGGACGTCCATCGGCGAGAACCTCCGGGCCGACTACATCCGCACGGCCACCGCCAAGGGCCTGCCGCGGCGCACCATCATCACCCGTCACCTGCTGCGCAACTCGCTGATCCCGGTGGTCACCTTCCTCGGCACGGACCTGGGCGCCCTGATGGGCGGCGCGATCGTCACCGAGGGCATCTTCAACGTGCAGGGCATCGGCAACGTCCTGTACCGGGCGATCAACCAGAAGGAGGGGCCGACGGTCGTCGGCATCGTGACCGTCCTGGTGATCGTCTACCTGGTGGCCAGCCTGCTCGTCGACCTGCTGTACGCGGTCCTGGACCCGAGGATCCGTTATGCCTGACATGCACGACGAGAGCGGGTTCGAGCCCCACCCGAAGCCGGGTGTCGACCACCTCGACTACGCGGGCGAGCAGGGCCGGGTGGTCGAAGAGGACACGCTGATCGAGCCGGACCCGGTCAAGCGGGAGGAGGCCCGCAGCCTCTGGGGCCACGCCTGGCGGGACCTGCGGACCCGGCCGATCTTCATCATCTCGGTGCTGCTGATCCTGCTGCTGGTGGTCATGGCCATCTTCCCCTGGGCGTTCACCGACACCAACCCGCGGGCCTCCGACCTGGTCAACGACTACCTCAAGCGGCCGGACTGGACCGACTTCTTCGGCGCGGGCTGGTTCGGCTACGACGGCCAGGGCCGGAGCATCTACGCCCGGGTGATCTACGGGGCGCGCGCGTCGATCACGGTCGGCATCTGCGTCACCGCCCTGGTCACCCTCCTCGGCGGACTGACGGGCATGCTCGCCGGCTACTTCGGGGGCGCCGTCGACGCGGTGATCTCCCGGATCACCGACATCTTCTTCGGCATCCCGCTGCTGCTCGGCGCGCTCGTGCTGCTGGGCGCCTTCTCCGCCCGGACGGTGTGGAGCGTGGTCATCGCGCTGGCGGTCCTGGGCTGGACCCAGATCGCCAGGGTGATGCGCGGCGCGGTGCTGACGGTCAAACAGGCCGACTACGTGATGGCGGGCAGGGCGCTCGGCGCCGGCACCGGCCGGTTGATGGTCCGGCACATCCTGCCGAACGCGATCGCCCCGGTGATCGTGGTCGCGACCATCGCGCTCGGCGGCTACATCGCGGTCGAGGCGACGCTGAGCTTCCTCGGCATCGGCCTGCAGGAGCCCACCATCTCCTGGGGCATCGACATCTCCTCGGCGCAGAAGGTGATCCGCACCGCCCCGTACGTGATGTTCTTCCCGGCGGCCGCGCTGTCGATCACCGTGCTGGCCTTCATCATGCTGGGCGACGCGGTGCGCGACGCCCTCGACCCGAAGCTGCGCTGAGCGAGGGGACGATCGTGACCACTGCCGTCGACACCACCAAGAGCGCCCGGCAGGCCCCCTACGACGGGCCGCTGCTCGACGTCCGGGACCTGCACGTGGAGTTCGTGACCCGGGAGGGCGTCGCCCGCGCCGTCAACGGGGTCAACTACAGCGTCAGCGCCGGCGAGACGCTCGCCGTGCTGGGGGAGTCCGGTTCGGGCAAGTCGGTGACCGCGCAGGCGATCATGGGCATCCTGGACATGCCGCCGGCCCGGATCCCCAAGGGCGAGATCCGCTACCGGGGCCAGGACATGCTGGCCATGGGCAAGGAGGAGCGGCGCAGGATCCGCGGCCAGAAGATCGCGATGATCTTCCAGGACGCGCTGTCCTCGCTGAACCCGGTGCTGACCGTCGGGTTCCAGCTCGGCGAGATGTTCCGCGCCCACACCGGCGCCTCCCGCAAGGAGGCGAAGGCGAAGGCCATCGACCTGATGGACCGGGTGCGCATCCCCGCCGCGAAGGAGCGGGTGGGCGACTACCCGCACCAGTTCTCGGGCGGCATGCGCCAGCGCATCATGATCGCGATGGCGCTGGCCCTGGAGCCGGACCTGATCATCGCGGACGAGCCCACCACCGCCCTGGACGTCACCGTCCAGGCCCAGGTGATGGACCTCCTCGCCGAGCTGCAGGCCGAGTACCACATGGGCCTGATCCTGATCACCCACGACCTCGGCGTGGTCGCCGACGTCGCCGACAAGATCGCCGTCATGTACGCGGGCCGGATCGTCGAGACCGCCCCCGTCCACGAGCTCTACGCCAGCCCCGCGCACCCCTACACCAGGGGCCTGCTGGACTCGATCCCGCGCCTGGACCAGAAGGGCCAGGAGCTCTACGCGATCAAGGGCCTGCCGCCGAACCTGCTGCGGATCCCGCCGGGCTGCGCGTTCAACCCGCGCTGCCCGAGGGCCCAGGACATCTGCCGCAGCGAGGTGCCGGAGCTGTTCCAGGTCACCGCGGACGACGGCACCGAGCAGCCCGGCCGGGGCAGCGCCTGCTTCTTCTGGAAGGAGACCCTCCATGGCACACGGAGCTAGCGCGCTGGGCGGCGCTGCGCCGGAGGAGATCGCGTTCGACAAGCCCGTCCGACGCGGCGAGCCGATCCTCGAAGTCCGGGACCTGGTCAAGCACTTCCCGCTCACCAAGGGCATCCTGTTCAAGAAGCAGGTCGGCGCGGTCAAGGCGGTCGACGGCATCACCTTCGACCTGGTCCAGGGCGAGACGCTGGGCATCGTCGGCGAGTCGGGCTGCGGGAAGTCCACATTGGCGAAGGTGCTGATGAACCTGGAGCCGGCGAGCGCGGGTTCGGTGCGCTTCAAGGGCGAGGAGATCTCCCACCTCTCCGGCGCCGGCCTCAAGGCGGTGCGCCGGAACATCCAGATGGTCTTCCAGGACCCGTACACCTCGCTGAACCCCCGGATGACGGTGGGCGACATCATCGGCGAGCCGTACGAGATCCACCCGGAGGTGGCGCCCAAGGGCAGCCGTGCCAAGGCGGTGCGGGACCTGCTGGACGTGGTGGGGCTGAACCCGGAGTACATCAACCGGTACCCGCACCAGTTCTCGGGCGGTCAGCGTCAGCGCATCGGCATCGCCCGCGGGCTGGCGCTGAAGCCCGAGGTGATCATCTGCGACGAGCCGGTCTCGGCGCTGGACGTCTCCGTCCAGGCGCAGGTCATCAACCTGCTGGAGCAGCTGCAGACCGAGTTCAACCTGTCGTACATGTTCATCGCGCACGACCTCTCCATCGTCCGGCACATCTCCGACCGGGTCGGCGTGATGTACCTCGGCAAGATGGTCGAGATCGGCACCGACCTGGAGATCTACGACCACGCCACGCACCCGTACACCCAGGCGCTGCTCTCCGCCGTGCCGGTGCCGGACCCGGTCGCGCGGGAGGCCAGGGACCGGATCGTGCTCACCGGCGACGTGCCCTCGCCGGCCAACCCGCCGTCGGGCTGCCGCTTCCGCACCCGCTGCTGGAAGGCGCAGGAGCGCTGTGCCACGGAGGTGCCGCTGCTGGCGGCGCCGTCCTGGCTCACGGGGCTCTCGAAGCACGAGTCGGCTTGTCACTTCGCGGCGGAGCGCGACAATGAACGCAGCGCGGCGGAGCGCGACATTGAGCGCAGTGCGGCGGAGCGCGACATTGAACGCAGCGCGGCGGAGCGCGAGGTTGAGCGCAGCGCGGCCGAGCGCGAGGCCGAGAGCGGCACAGGCCCCCAGGTGGGGAGGCCCGAGGGCGGCGCGGGCCCCGAGGCCGCGGGCCCCCAGGCCGCGGGCCCCGGGGCCGGGGGCTCCACACGCGGCCCCGAGGGCGGGGAAAACGACTTGACACCGCCGGACTGACACCGGCGAAGGCAGACGGCAGGGCGCGTCCTCCACCGGAGGGCGCGCCCTGCCGTCTGTCCTGGGAGAACTCCCGAATGCCGGTCCGGAGCCCGAGGGGCTTTTTGGATATTACGCCGCCTAATATGTCGAATTCCGGTGCCCATCGTCCGCTATTCGGAAGGTGGAAGAAATTGTTCCGTGCATGATATGGCGGAATTTGGTGAGCATTGTCATGGATTGGTCGGGGCATGTAACTGAAAAGAGATGTAAGGGCGATTCCGCAGGAGGGTCCCGGTGATCGATAGTTGCTCTGCGCGTGTCAGTGGTCACGCCATCAACTCGGTGGTCGGGCACTGATGTTGACCCCCCATGCCCGGCACACCGAGTGGCGTGGGCTGCCGTTTCGTTCGTAAGCCCCTAAATCGAGGAGCAGTTGAATGAGGCTCACCAAGACGATGCGCTGGACCGCCCTGGCGGCATGCACCGCCCTTGCGATCACCGCCTGCAGTACCGGTGGCGGCAAGACCGCGACGGACAAGGCGAGTGGTGGGTCGGGCAAGAAGGGCGGCTCCATCAGCGTCCAACTGGGTGAGCCCCAGCACGGTTTGGTCCCGCAGAACACGGCCGAGTCCGAGGGCTCGGAGGTCGTGGGAGCGCTGTTCGCCGGCCTCATCGAGTACGACAACGACACCAACGCGCCGAAGCTCCGGGTCGCCGAGTCGATCGAGTCCCCGGACGCCACGACCTGGACGGTCAAGCTGAAGGACGGCTACACCTTCCACAACGGCGAGAAGGTTACCGCGAAGTCGTTCGTGGACGCCTGGAACTTCGGGGCGAACCAGGACAACGCCCAGGAGGCGCTGCCCTTCTTCGACAAGATCCTCGGCTCCGAGGAACTCGCCCCGGGCAAGGACAAGAAGCCCACCGTCAAGGAGCTCAAGGGCCTGAAGGTGGTGGACGACAAGACGTTCACCGTCACCCTCAAGGCGCCGTTCTCCCAGTTCAAGACCATGCTGGGCTACAACGCGTTCTTCCCGCTGCCGGCCGCGTTCTTCACCGACCCGAAGTCCTTCGACGACGCCCCGATCGGCAACGGCCCCTTCCAGATGGACGGGAAGTGGGAGCACAACAAGCAGATCAAGGTGAAGCGCTACGACAACTTCCCGGAGGCCGACGGGAAGGCGAAGCTGGACTCCGTGACCTTCAAGGTCTACGAGAAGCTGGAGACGGCGTACAACGACCTCCGCGCGGACACCATCCAGATCACCGACAAGCTGCCGATCTCCGCGATGGCCACCGTGGCCGGCGAGTTCGGTGACCGGTACCTGTACAAGCCGGAGTCCGGGGTCGGCTACATCGGCTTCCCGATCGCCACCAACCCGGCGTTCGCCAACCCGGACATCCGCAAGGCGATCTCGATGGCCATCGACCGCGAGTCGATCACCAAGACCATCTTCAGCGGCACCCGCAAGCCGGCCGACGACTTCATCAGCCCGATCATCCCCGGCTACCGCAAGGGCGCGCTCGGCGACATCGCCAAGTACGACCCGGCGAAGGCGAAGGCGCTCTTCACCCAGGCCGGCGGCCTGCCGGGCAACACGATGGAGATCGGCTACAACGCCGACGGCGGCCACAAGGAGTGGATCGAGGCGGTCGGCAACGAGCTGAAGGCCAACCTCGGCGTCGAGGTCACCTACAAGCCCTTCGAGAAGTTCGGCGCGATCCTCAGCGCGCTGGGCGCCAAGCAGTACAGCGGCGCCTTCCGGATGGCCTGGTCGATGGACTACCCGTCGGCGGAGAACTACCTGCGGCCGATCTTCTCCAAGATCGCGATCGAGAACGGCTCCAACTACGGCGGTTACGTCAACGAGGAGTTCGAGGCCCTGCTCGCCAAGGCCGACAGTGCCAAGACGGACGAGGAGAGCCTGAAGCTGTACCAGCAGGCCGACGACGTCCTGATCAAGGACGTCCCCTACATCCCGATCTACACGTACATGTCCTCCGCGGCGTACACCAAGACGGTCAAGAACGTGAAGGTCAACGCCCAGGGTCAGATGGACCTGGCCAACGTCGAACTGGCCTGACCGACTTCCAGCTGACGGCCGGCCCCGACGGGTGGCGCGGGTGACCCCCGCGCCACCCTTCGCGGGTGTGCCCCGAGCCACGAGGAGGCCCCGTGGGCCGCTATGTGGTCCGCCGGATCATCCAGGCCATACCTGTGATCCTTGGCGCGACGTTCCTGATCTACGCACTGGTCTTCCTGCTGCCTGGCGATCCCATTACGGCACTGGCCGGTGAGAAGCGCGCCGATCCGACGGTGGTGGCGGTGCTCCAGCAGCGCTACCACCTCAACGACCCGTTCTTCGTGCAGTACTGGTACTACCTGTCGCACCTCTTCACCGGCGACTTCGGCGAGGACTACCGCGGCAACCAGGTGATCGACGTGATGTCCGCGGCGTTCCCGTACACCATCAACCTCGCGCTGACCGCGCTGGGAATCGAGATCGCGGTCGGTGTCACGGCCGGTGTGGTCGCGGCCCTGCGGCGCGGCCGGTTCATCGACAACGTGGTGCTGATCTCCACGCTGATGGTCATCTCCATCCCGGTCTTCGTCATCGGCTTCGTGCTGCAGCTGGTGCTGGGCGTCAAACTCAAGACCGACTACGGCTTCGACTTCTTCCCTGTCTCCTTCAACGAGGAGGCCGGGTTCCGGTCCTACCTGATGCCCGCCTACGTCCTGGCCTCGACCTCGCTGGCGTACGTCGCCCGGCTCACCCGCACCAGCCTGATCGAGGTCATGCGGGCCGACTACGTGCGGACCGCGGTGGCCAAGGGGCTCAGCCCGCTGCGGGTGGTCGTCCGGCACGGGCTGCGCAACGCGCTGATCCCGATCGTCACCTTCCTGGGCATGGACCTGGGCGCGCTGATGGGCGGGGCGGTGATCACCGAGGGCATCTTCAACATCCCCGGGGTCGGCCACCAGCTCTTCCAGTCCGTCTACCTGCGGGAACGGACCATCGTGGTCGGCATCGTGAGCGCCCTGGTGCTGGTCTACCTGTTCGCCAACCTGGTGGTCGACCTGCTGTACGCCGTACTTGACCCGAGGATCCGCTATGAGTGAGCCGACGAAGAGCGACGGCCTGGTCGGTGCCTCCGCGGAGACCGCCGACCGGGTGACCCTGCCCGGACAGGCCTCCGGCGAACCGCCGGCGGCCCCCGCCGAGGCGCCCGCCCCGGCCCCGGAGGCCGCTCCGGCAGCGACCCCGACCGTGGCCCCCGCGCCCGAGGAGGACGCGGCGAAGCCCGGCCGCAAGGGCGCGGGGAAGGCCCCCGCCGAGCGCGTCGCCAGCCTCTGGACCGACGCCTGGTACGACCTGCGCCGCAACCCGCTGTTCCTGATCGGCGGCATCCTGGTCGCGTTCATGGTGGCGCTGGCGATCGTGCCGCAGCTGTTCACCGACGCGGACCCGAAGTCGGCCGGCTTCTGCCAGCTCGCCGACTCGCTGAAGCGCCCCGACGCGACCCACTGGTTCGGCTTCGACGTGCAGGGCTGCGACATCTACACCCGGACGGTGTGGGGCGCCCGGAACTCCATCGTCGTCGGCATGCTCACCACGACCCTGGTCGTCCTGGTGGGCGGCTCCCTGGGGCTGCTGGCCGGCTGGGTCGGCGGCGTCTGGGACAGCGTGCTGTCCCGGGTCACCGAGATCTTCTTCGCCATCCCGCTGCTGCTCGGCGGCATGCTGATCATGGCGAACTTCCAGAAGGGCAACGCCTTCACCGTCTCGATGGTGATGGCCGTGCTCGGCTGGCCGCAGATCTACCGGCTGATGCGCTCGGCCGTGCTGTCCAACAAGCACAACGACTACGTCGTCGCCGCCAAGGCCCTCGGCGCCGGTACCGGACGCATCCTCAGCCGGCACATCCTGCCGAACGCGGTGGCCCCCGTCATCGTGGTCTCCACGATCAACCTCGGGGTGTACATCGGCGCCGAGGCCGCGCTGTCGTACCTGGGGATCGGCATCCAGTCCCCGGCGATCTCCTGGGGTCTGATGATCAGCGACGCGCAGGCGCGGTTCCTGAGCGCCCCGCACGTGCTGCTCTTCCCCGCCGTGGTGCTGAGCATCACGGTGCTGGCGTTCATCATGCTCGGCGACGCGGTGCGCGACGCCCTCGACCCGAAGCTGCGCTGAGGAGGGCCGCGGGCTATGACCGCAGTGCCGAACGAATCGAAGCCGTCCAGGCTGTCGACGCCGTCGAAGAGGATCGCCCCGGAGGCCGACCTGCTGGAGGTGGTCGCCGGCCGGGAGGACCCGTCCACCGGCACGCCGCTGCTGGAGGTCGACGACCTGCACGTGGAGTTCGTGACCCGGGACGGCATCGCCAAGGCCGTCAACGGCGTCAGCTACTCGGTCTCCGCCGGCGAGACGCTCGCCGTGCTGGGGGAGTCCGGGTCGGGCAAGTCGGTGACCGCGCAGGCGATCATGGGCATCCTGGACATGCCGCCGGGCCGGATCACGGCCGGCGAGATCCGCTTCCGCGGCGAGGACATGCTCAGGATGAGCGCCAAGGAGCGGCGGGCCATCCGCGGCCGGAGGATCGCGATGATCTTCCAGGACGCGCTGTCCTCGCTGAACCCGGTGCTCAGCGTCGGCTACCAGCTGGGCGAGATGTTCCAGGTCCACCAGGGCGCCTCCCGCAAGGAGGCGAAGGCCAAGGCCATCGAGCTGATGGACCGCGTCCGCATCCCCGCCGCGAAGCAGCGGGTGGGCGACTACCCGCACCAGTTCTCCGGCGGCATGCGCCAGCGCATCATGATCGCGATGGCCCTGTCCCTGGAGCCGGACCTGATCATCGCGGACGAGCCCACCACCGCCCTGGACGTCACCGTCCAGGCCCAGGTGATGGACCTCCTCGCCGAGCTGCAGGCCGAGTTCAACATGGGCCTGATCCTGATCACCCACGACCTCGGCGTGGTCGCCGACGTCGCCGACAAGATCGCCGTCATGTACGCCGGCCGGATCGTCGAGACCGCCCCCGTCCACGAGCTCTACGCCAACCCGGCCCACCCGTACACCAAGGGCCTGCTGCGCTCGATCCCGCGCCTGGACCAGAAGGGCCAGGACCTGTACGCGATCAAGGGCCTGCCCCCGAACCTCCTCAAGGTCCCGGCCGGCTGCGCCTTCAACCCGCGCTGCGAGCGGGCGACGGATCTGTGTCGCACCGAACTGCCGCTGCTGGTACCGGTGCTGGACGCGGAGGGTGCGGACCTTCCGGGCCGCCGCAGCGCCTGCCACTTCTGGAAGGAGACCCTCCATGGCTGAGCCCATCCTGGAGGTCAGGGACCTGGTCAAGCACTATCCGCTGACCCAGGGCATCCTGTTCAAGAAGCAGGTCGGCGCCGTGAAGGCGGTCGACGGCATCTCCTTCGACCTCCACCGCGGCGAGACGCTGGGCATCGTCGGCGAGTCCGGCTGCGGCAAGTCGACCCTCGCCAAGGTGCTGATGAACCTGGAGCAGGCGACCGCGGGTTCGGTGCGCTTCAAGGGCGAGGAGATCTCACGGCTCTCCGGCGCCGGGCTGAAGGCGGTGCGCCGCAACATCCAGATGGTCTTCCAGGACCCGTACACCTCGCTGAACCCCCGGATGACGGTGGGCGACATCATCGGCGAACCATACGAGATCCACCCGGAGGTGGCGCCGAAGGGCGACCGCCGGAAGGCCGTTCAGGACCTGCTGGACGTGGTGGGGCTGAACCCGGAGTACATCAACCGGTACCCGCACCAGTTCTCCGGCGGTCAGCGTCAGCGCATCGGCATCGCCCGCGGGCTGGCGCTCAAGCCCGAGGTGATCATCTGCGACGAGCCGGTCTCGGCGCTGGACGTCTCCGTCCAGGCGCAGGTCATCAACCTGCTGGAGCAACTGCAGACCGAGTTCAACCTGTCGTACATGTTCATCGCGCACGACCTCTCGATCGTCCGGCACATCTCCGACCGCGTCGGCGTGATGTACCTCGGCACGATGGTCGAGATCGGGACGGAGGAGCAGATCTACTCCTTCCCGACCCACCCCTACACCCAGGCGCTGCTCTCCGCGGTGCCGGTGCCGGACCCGACCGGCCGGGAGAACCGCGAGCGGATCCTGCTCACCGGTGACCTGCCCTCGCCGGCCAACCCGCCGTCGGGCTGCCGGTTCCGCACCCGCTGCTGGAAGGCCGAGGACCGCTGCTCGACCGAGGTGCCGCTGCTGGCGGTGCCCGGGCTGCTGAAGGGCCCGGCGGCGCACGAGAGCGCCTGCCACTTCGCCGAGGTGCGGGACGTGGTCGGAGCCGGCTGATCCACCACGCGCGAGGGGCCGCGGTCGCCGGGGAGGCGGGCCGCGGCCCCTAGCGCGTCCGGCCGCGCCGAACCGGGGGTGCGACGGTTCGGCGCGGCCGGAGACGACCGGGGCCCGGGAGGTGCGTCCTCCCGGGCCCCGGCCGTCGCGGTGCGGGTCAGTGGCTGCGGTCGCGCTGCTCCGGCAGGGTGGCCGTGGCGGGCTCGGCGGACAGCTCCAGGGTCGTGGGGCCCTCCGGGAAGTGGCAGGCCGTCAGGTGGCCGTCCAGGCTGCCGGAGAGCTTCACCAGCGGCGGCTCCTCGCTGGCGCACTTGTCCTGCGCCTTCCAGCAGCGGGTGCGGAAGCGGCAGCCCGACGGCGGGTTGATCGGCGAGGGCACGTCGCCGGTGAGCCGGATCCGCTCGCGGTGGTCGTCCGGGTCGGCCTCGGGGACGGCCGAGAGCAGCGCGTGGGTGTACGGGTGCCGGGGGCTCTCGTACAGCGACTTGCGGTCGGCGATCTCGACGATCTTGCCCAGGTACATCACGGCGACGCGCTGCGAGAAGTGCCGCACGATCGAGAGGTCGTGCGCGATGAACAGGAAGGCGATGCCGAGGTCCTTCTGCAGCTGCTGCAGCAGGTTGACGACCTGGGCCTGGATCGAGACGTCGAGCGCGGAGACCGGCTCGTCGGCGACGATCAGCTTGGGGCTCAGCGACAGGGCGCGGGCGACGCCGATGCGCTGGCGCTGACCGCCGGAGAACTCGTGCGGGAACCGGTTGAAGTGCTCCGGGTTGAGGCCGACGGTCTCCAGCAGCTCCTGCACCCGGCGCTGGATCCCGCCGGCCGGCTTGATGCCGTTGATCTCCATCGGCGCGCCGATGATGGAGCCGACGGTGTGCCGCGGGTTCAGCGAGGAGTACGGGTCCTGGAAGATCATCTGGATCTCGGACCGGATCGGCGCGAGCTCGCGGCGGGAGGCGTGCGTGATGTCCCGGCCCGCGTACCGGATCGAGCCGCCGGTCGGCTCCAGCAGCCGGGTGACCAGGCGGCCGGTGGTCGACTTGCCGCAGCCGGACTCGCCGACCAGGCCGACCGACTCGTTGGCGTGCACGCTCAGGTCCACGCCGTCGACCGCGTGCACCGCACCGATCTGGCGCTTGAAGATGAACCCGCCGTTGACGGGGAAGTGCTTCTGCAGACCGCTGATCTGCAGCAGCGGCTCGCCGGCCGGGGCGGCGGGGGAGCCTTCGGCCTTGCCGAGGGTCAGTTGGTCGCTCATGGTCTCTTGCCCGTCCCGTTCAGCCGAGCCGCGGCTGGATCTGGTTGATGAAGATGTCCTGCTGCCGCTCCAGGGGGAGGTGGCAGGCCGTGGCGTGCCCGGTGGCGGGCGAGAGCGTCGGGCGCTCGACGCCGCACGCGCCGCCGACGACCTGCTCCCGATGGTCGCAGCGCGGGTTGAAGGGGCAGCCCGCGGGCAGGTTGATCAGGCTGGGCGGGGTGCCGCGCACCGGGCGCAGCGGCACGTCCAGCGGGCCGCCGAGGCTGGGCATCGAGGACAGCAGGCCCCAGGTGTACGGGTGCTGGGGGGCCTTCAGCACCTCGCGGACGGTGCCGCGCTCGACGGCCCGGCCGGCGTACATCACCATCACGTCGTGGGCGGTGCGGGCGATCACGCCGAGGTCGTGGGTGATCATGATGATCGCGGTGCCGAGCTCCTGCTGGAGGTCCTTCAGCAGGTCGAGGATCTGCGCCTGGACGGTGACGTCCAGGGCGGTGGTCGGCTCGTCGGCGATCAGCAGGTCGGGGTCGCAGACCAGCGACATGGCGATCATCGCGCGCTGGCGCATGCCGCCGGAGAACTGGTGCGGGTAGTCGTCCACCCGCATGTTGGGCTGCGGGATGCCGACCCGGGTGAGCATCTCGACGGCCCGGTCGCGGGCCTCCTTCTTGCTCGCGCCGGTGTGCTTGCGGTAGGTCTCGCCGATCTGGCGGCCGATCGTGTAGTACGGCGAGAGGGCGGTCAGCGGATCCTGGAAGATCATGGCCATCTTCTTGCCGCGCAGGTGCTCCAGCTCGCGGTCGGTGCGGCCGACCAGCTCGTCGCCGTCGAGCCGGATGGAGCCGGTGATCTCGGTGGCCTTGCGGTGGTGCAGGCCGAGGATCGCCAGGTTGGTCACCGACTTGCCGGAGCCGGACTCGCCGACGATGCCGAGCGTGCTGCCCTTCTCCAGGTCGAAGGAGAGGCCGTCGACCGCCTTGACGGTGCCGTCCTCGGTCCTGAACCGCACCTGGAGGTCGTTGACCGACAGGAACGGCCCGGACTGGCTCCGGTCGGTCGAGGCCTGGGGCTGGGCCTGGGTGGTCACGGGCGTACTCCTCGGTCGGTCGTGCGGCGCGCGGCGGGGTTCACGGTGCTCATGCCAGTCGGATTCGGGGGTCGATGAGGGCGTACGCGGCGTCCACGATGATGTTGAAGAGGACGATCAGCCCGGCGGCGACCACGACCACGGCCATCAGCATCGGCAGGTCGTTGTCGACCACCGCGTCGATGGACAGCCGGCCGATGCCGTGCAGGTTGAAGGTGGTCTCGGTGATGATCGCGCCGCCCAGCAGGGAGCCGAGGTCGATCCCCAGGATGGTGATGATCTGGCCGAGGGAGCCGCGCCAGGCGTACCGCAGGAAGACCGTCCGGCCGGGCATGCCCTTGGCGCGTGCGGTGCGGACGTGGTCCTCGGAGAGCTGCTCGATCATGGACGAGCGCGTCATCCGGGTGTAGTTCGCGGTGAAGATCAGGGCGAGCACGATCCACGGCAGCAGCAGGCCGCTGAACCAGGCCCCCGGGTCCTCGGTGAGGTGGCCGTCGTGCGGCTCGGGGAGGATGCCCGTCTGGCGGACCAGGAAGTACATCGCCAGGGTGCCGATGAAGTAGATCTGCATCGAGGAGAAGGTCAGCGAGATGGCGCTGGCCGACTTGTCGAGGAGGCTGCCCTGCTTGTGCGCCGCCAGCATGCCCGCGCCGACGCCCAGCACCAGGAAGATCACGGCCGAGCCGAGGGTCAGCGAGATGGTGGTGGGGAAGCGGTCCAGGATCGTCGCCAGGACGGGCTCGTGGTTGGTGAACGAGTACCCGAGGCAGGGGGCCGCGCAGTCGCCCCAGGCGGGGTAGGTGCGGCCGACGAAGAGGGCGACGAACCAGTGCCAGTACTGCAGGGGGAGTGCCTCGTGCATGCCCAGGTTGGTCCGGATCACCTCCAGATCCGTCGGGGAGCAGATCTTGCCGCAGAACGACCGGGCCGGGTCGGCCGGTACGGCGTAGAAGAGGCAGAAGGTGATGGCGCTGATGATCAATAGGATCGCGCCCGCACCTAGCATCCGGCGCACAAGGAAGCGGAACATGGGAGCGGGATCTCCTGATCGGGTGTCACAGCCGGGCTGAGCAGGGGCGGTCGGCGGCCGGCAGCTGGGGTGGCTGGGTACGGGGCGCCATCCGGTCGGGTCCGGTCGGGTGGCGGCGGTGTCCGCCGCCCGGTCGGGGCGGCGGACACCTGGGACTACCGGTGGTGCGGGAGGACTACTGCTTCACGAAGATCTTGTTCGGGCTGATGATCTGGCCCAGCGGGTCGTACTCCGTGCCGCCGATCTTGGTGCCGTGCAGCATGTAGAACTTGTTGATGATGCCGGGGATGGCCGGAGCCTTCTCCATGATCTTCTTGTCCAGCGCGCCCCAGGCCTTGTTCTGCTCGGCCGAGTCGGAGAGGGCCATGATCCGGTCGATCTCGGCGTTGACCTCGGGGTCGTTGAAGTTCGAGTAGTTGTTGGCGCCGTCGGCGATCGTGCGACCGTCGAACAGCACCGGCAGAACGGTGGCACCGGTCGGCCAGTCGGCGCCCCAGCCGCCCCAGAAGACGTCGATCTCCTTGTCGACCTTGCCGATCTCGTCGTACCAGGTCTTGGTGTCGATCGGCTTCATGACGACGTCGAAGCCGGCCTTCTTCAGCGCCGCCTCGATGACGACCGAGACCTGCTGCTGCTTCGGCGTGTTGTTGTACGCGTAGACGATCTTCTGGTTCTCGGCGCCGGCCTCCTTGAGGAGGGCCTTCGACTTCTCCGGGTCGCCCTCGGGCTTGGCGATCTTGCCCCAGACGTCGGTCTCCTGGTAGCCCGCGACGGTCGGGTTGAGCAGCGAGCGCTCGAAGTCACCGGTGTCCGGGCCGCCCTCGGTCTGGCGGATCTGCTGGAGCGGCCAGGCCTGGACGAGCGCCTCGCGGACCTTCTGGTTGGTGATCCGCTTGTTGTTGATCCAGTAGTAGTCGGCGTACGGGCTGTTGCCCTTGACCAGGCGGTCCTTCAGGCTGGGGTCGCCCAGGACCTTCTGCAGGCGGTCACCGGCGACGCTGGCGTAGAACGACATGGTCGTCTGGTCCTCGCCCTTGTCGGCGGCGAGCAGCTTGTCGGTGGCCGGGATCGCCTGGAAGCCGAACTCGAAGTTCCACTTGTCCGGGTAGGCGTTGCGGATCGGGTCCGTCTTGGCGTCCCAGTTGGGGTTGCGCTCCAGCGTCAGGGTCTTGTCGGTGACCCGGTCGACGATCTTGTACGGGCCGCTGGAGAGCGGCTTCTTGTCGTACTCCTCCTTGGTGTCACCCTTCTCGGAGACGACACCGTAGGTGGTCATGGCCAGCGCGTAGTTGAAGTCGGCGTGCGGCTTCGCGAACTTGAAGACGATGGTCTTCGGGTCCTGCGCGATGACGTTGTCCAGGTGCTTGCCGCCGTAGGGGCCCTCGTAGGCCTTGCGGTAGTCCTGGTCGGTCAGCCACTGCTGGACGTAGGTCGCGCCCTGGGTGATGAACGGGGCGAAGGTGCGCTCCATGCTGTGCTTGACGTCGGCGGAGGTGATGGCCTCGCCGTTCTCCCACTTGACGCCGTCCTTCAGGGTGAAGGTCCAGGTCTTGCCGCCGTCGGAGGGGGTGCCCGCGTCGGTGGCCAGGTCGCCGACCAGGGTGACCTTGCTGCCCTCCTGCTTGTAGCCGGTGAGGCCGCGGGTGATCAGCTGCGAGAAGTTCGAGCCGGTGTTGCTGTACACCTGCGCCGGGTCGAGGTGCTCGAAGTCGTCGCGCTCGATGTCCTTGACCGTGCCGCCGGCCTTGGCGCCCTCGACCGGCTTGGCCGGGCCCTGGGAGTCGGCCGCGGTGCCGACGCTGACCTGGGCCTGGTCGGAGAGCTTGCCCTTGGAGTCGGAGCTCTTCGAGCCGCCGCCGCCACCGCTGCTGCAGGCCGTGAGGGTGAGGGTGCCTGCGGCGAGTACCACGGCCGCGGCCCGGAGGTTCTTGCGAGAAATCATGTCGTCCTGCCTGTTCGGTAACCGGCTGGTGAGCACGGAGGCACGGCGGGCTGCCAGGGCCTGCGCAGAATGATCAATTGAGGGTGTACGGCGCCTTGGCGACGGTGCGTCAGCGCTTGGTCTTCGGGTCGAGAGCGTCCCGGACCGAGTCCCCGAGCAGGTTGAAGGCGAGCACGAAGATCACCATCGAGACGCCGGGGAAGATCAGATAGGTGATGTCGTCGCCGTAGATCTCGGTGCCGCGCTGGATCATCCGACCCCAGTCGGGAGTCGGCTCGATGATGCCGACGCCGAGGAAGGAGAGCGCGGCCTCGGCGGTGACGAGCGCGGGCAGGGAGAGCGTCGCCTGGATGAGGATCGGGGTCCCCAGGTTCGGCATGATCTCCTTGAAGATGATCCGCATCGGGGAGGCGCCGGTGACCTTGGCGGCCTCGACGAACTCCCGCTCGCGCAGCGAGAGCACGGAGCCGCGCAGCAGTCGGGCCAGGCCCGCCCAGCCGAAGACCACCAGCACGACGATCAGGACGAAGGCCCGGGCCCATGGCGGGATGCTCTCGTCCGGGCGGTAGAAGGCCGCGAAGACCACCGGCATGAAGGCGATGAAGAACAGCGTGGACGGGAACGACATCAGCACGTCGATGGTCCGGCCGACCAGGTAGTCGAACTTGCCGCCCAGGTAGCCCGCCGCGACGCCGATCGCCGCGCCGATCGCGGTGCTCAGCACCGTCGCGGCGAGGGCGATCAGCAGCGAGGTGCGGATGCCGTAGACCAGCTGGGTGAAGACGTCACGGCCGAGCGAGGGCTCCAGCCCGAACCAGAACTCCCCGCTCATGCCGCCGTTGGGCGCGATCGGGAAGCCGTAGTCGTTGAGCAGGCCGCTGCGCTCCTGGCCGTACAGCGTGTACGGGTCCTTGCCGTAGATCGCGGAGATCAGCGGTGCGGCCAGTGCGACCAGGACGAAGAAGAGCACGATGAGGGCGGAGATCACACCGGTGCGGTCGCGCCGGAAGCGACGCCAGGCGATGGTGCGGGGCGAGAGCCCCTGGAACGCCTTCGCCGGCGCGGCGCCGGCGGCATCAGGGGTGGCCGGCGAGACGGGGATCTCGGTCTCGGTCTCGGCCGACGCCTTAGTGGGGTTGGTCATGGTGGTGGAGCTCCCGCCCGGGATGTAGCGGCCGCAAGAAGTTGGTCCAACGGACTCTGGCAAGCCGTTTATCGAACGTCAAGAGGTCGGAAGTTCACGGAACCGACATTTCCACTTCGTCCTGCAAGATCCATCAGGTCGTTGTCTAAGGGGACTTGACGGCGTGTCCGGGCGGCGGGCGTACAGGGTCAAATACGGACAATAGCTGTTCACACATCCGTAACGCGGGCGCATCAGTGCGCTCTGCGAACATCACAGGTGTGGCTGAATATCAGTGATGGAAGAGTGAATTCGGGCGACTAAACGGGCAAATGGTGACGTACTTGCACGTCCGTTTATCGGACGCCCCTGGCGAATTCCCGCCATTGGCGGTGAGTGCACGCGATTTTCGCCGCGGACATGACGCTCGGTGAGCGAACCGGTGGCTCTCCGTGGCCGCCGTCGCGCGAACGAGTGGAGCCGGGACCCCGATCGGGGCCCCGGCTCCAGGTCGATATGACGATACGTCAGGTGGTGGTGAACTTGAACGTGCGGTCCTTGTCGGCCGTCTTGTCCCACACCGAGGCGATCCCGTCCGCGACGTCCTGGGCGGTGATCGGCGCCAGCGCGCCGGCCTTGCGGGCCTTCAGCTTGTCGAAGATGCCGCCGAGGGCGCCGTTCAGCTGGTCGTAGTCCCACTTGGGCACGATGTTGCCGGAGGCGTCCGGGGCGAGCGTGAGCGCCTTGGCGGCCGTCGCCTTGCCGAAGTCGAACTTCTTCACACCCGCCAGGACGTGCACGTTGCCGTTCAGCACGGCCTTGCCCAGGCTGTCCGCGGCGGCCTGCAGGACCTGCGGGGAGACCTTCGGCTGGGCCGCCGTGACCGGCAGCACGATCGGGGTCTGGGCCTTCCCCGCCGCGCGGTCCCGGTAGGCCTGCTCGATCTGGTCGACCGCGGCGGCGGAGTCCACCGCCTGCCCGGCCTGACCGGGCACCACGACCACCTCGCCGGCCTCGGTGAACTTGACGTAGCCCTCCTGGAGCCCCTGCCCGGAGCTCGCCGCGAGCGCGTCCAGCGCCGCCTTGAGCTTGGCCCGGTCCACCTTGACCAGCGGCGGGACGGCCTTCTCGCCGCCCTTCAGCGAGCTGATCACGTCCACCGGGTTGTAGCTGTGCTGGGTGAGGCCGTCCACCGTGCCGGTGGTGTCGAAGCTCAGCCCCGCGGCCGTCGGGTCGAGGTCGAGGACCTGCTCGCCGATCTTCAGCTTCACCGGCAGCTGGCCGGCCTTGCCGACGGTGTCCTCCAGCTGGTGGATCGCCTGGTCGCGGCTGCTGCCGCCGATGTCGGCGCCGAGCACCACGGTGCCCTTGGGCACGTCCGCCTGGTCGAGCATGAGCCCGGTGCCGTACGCGGCGGCGCCGGCGAAGAGCAGGAAGCCGATGCCGTACACGAGGAGCTTGGACCCCTTGCCGCGCCGCTTGGGCGGGGCGGCCTTGGGCTCGGGCTTGTCGGCGGGCTTCTCCTCGGCCTTCACGGCGGGCTTCTCGCCGCCGGCCGCCGCGGCCGGGCGGCCGGCGACGCCCGCGGGCGGTGCGGCCGACGCGAAGGCCTGCGGGGAGGACTGCCCGGTGTCGAACGCGCGGTTCGGCTCGAAGGGGCGGCCGGCGGAGGCCGGCTGCCCGGGCGCCGCCGGGGCGAACGGGTCGGCGGCGCCGGCGGGGTAGCGGCCGGTGGCGGCGAACGGGTCCTGCTCGGCGGCCGGCCCGCCGGGGGGATACGGATCGGCGCCCCTGCCGCCCGGCGCCGGGGCGTAGGGCCCGGAGCGGGGCGGGCCGGCCTGCGGCCGGCCGGGTATGGCGGACGAGGCGTCGTCCCGGATCGGCTCGAACCCGCCGATCGCGGTGTCCTCCTGCGCGGGCCCGCCCTGCTGCGGAGCGCCCTGCGGTCGACGGCCGCCCTGCTGCGGGCCGCCCTGGCCGAAGCGGTCGGCCTCGGGAGCGCCCTGGCCGGCGGCGAACGGGTCCGCGGGATACGGCTCGACGGGGTACTGGTCCGCGGGGTACGGGTCGGTCGCGAAGGGATCGGCGGGCATGCCCTCGTCGTACACGCCGTCGGAGGCACCCGTGCTCGCGAACGGGGAGGCGGGCGCGCCGGTCGGCGGCGGGCCGGGGACGGGTCGCGGACCGCTCGGGCGGCCCTGCTCCCGGCGGCCCGGCTCGGGACGCGGGGCGCCGGCGCGCGGGGCCTCCGGCCGGCTGCCGGCCGGACGGGCCGGCTCGGCGGCGCGGCCGGGAGCGGCGCCGCGGGTGTCCGTCGGGCGGCCGGGAGCCGGCGCGGGGGCGCCGGCGGTCACCGGGGCGGGAGCCGGATCGGCCGCGCCCTTCTTCTGACGCGGCCGGAACCACTCGCCGGTCGACTCCGGGTCGGACTGGCCGGCCGGCTCGCCGGTCTGCCACTCCGGGGGGAGGTTCGGCGGGGTGGCCGTCCTGGCGCCGCCGTCCATCACCCCGAGGACGGGGGAGGACGGTGCGGCGGAGCGGTGCCGCGGGCCGGACTGCTCCGGGGCCTCGGCGGCCCTGGCGGGCCCGGGGGCCGGCGACTCCTCGTTCTTGACGGCGCTGCGCACCACCACCGGCGGGATCGGGCGCGAGCCGGGGATGTTGATCCGGACCCGGGTGGTCAGCGTCGTCTCGGTCTTCGGGGCGTCCGCACTCTCCTCGGCGGGCGCGGATCCGGCCGGATCGGACGGGTTCGAGCCCGCCCGGTCGGCGCCGCCCGGGAGGCCGGGGGTGCCGTACGGCGGAGTGCCCGAAGGGTAGGCGTCCGGGCCCGTACGCCGGGGCGTCGGGTTGGCGTTGTCAGATTCGCGGCTGCTCAATGCTGCTCTGCTCCGGGTTCGCGGTCGTTGCCGTGGGGCGCGACCGCGGGTTGTGGGGTGCCCGTCCGACCGGGCGGCAGGTGCCGCCGGGTGGTGGACCGGGACGACGTCCCCTCCGACACCAGCTTCTTTCGTCTTGGCTGATTCTCTCCCGCCGCCCCCGTCCGGCAGTGGTCGGGGCCGGGGCGGCTTGTTGCGGCACCACCATACTGGGAAGAACTGCGTGGCGAACCGGATCGGATAGAACCTGATACGTCCGGTTCCTCCGGTATGAGACTACGGTCGGGCGGTCCTGACTGCTCGTCGTGAGGATCGTGCGCGAACCTGCGACGATGCGGCCCCCACCGGCCTCAGCGACGCGGCCCCGGCACCCCCAGGAAGCCGCTGGAGCGGGTCGGCAGGGTGGCGCAGATCACCCCGAGGACGGAGCCCACGAACAGGTAGGCGTACGAGGCGATGGTCGGCCAGAGCACGTTGTCGCCCTCGGGCCGCGGCACCATCAGCACCATCAGGGCCAGGAACCAGCCGGCCACCGCGGCGCCCGCGCCCAGCTTGGTGCCGGTCACCCGCAGGCCGCCGTAGAACACCGCGCCGGTGGCGGCCAGCGACAGCAGCAGGCCGACGGGCGTCCACAAGGTCTGCACGAAGCTTCCGCAGACCGAGACCAGCGCCCCGAGGACGAACAGCACCACGTACGCGGTGATCCGCCCGGCCCGCGACGGCTGGGACTCGGCCAGCCGCTCGGAGCGGGTGCCGAGCACCCGGGCCGGCAGCGAGGGGCGCGGGGCGGCGGGTGCCGGGGCGCGCTCGGTCATCGGGCGTTCTCCTCGGTGGGGGCGGCGGTGGCGGTGAGTCCGGCGGCGTCGGTGTCCGTGTCCAACCCGGCGAAGAGGTCGTCCTCCGGCCGGCCGGGGCCCGCCTGACCGCGCACCAGCTGGTAGTACTCGGTCGCGATCAGCGGCTGGCCGAGGTCGTTGCTCAGCGCGAAGAACTCCCCGGCCACCGTGATCTGGGTGGCGTGGGCGGCCATCGCGGCGGCCTTGCGGCCGGCGTACTCCCGACCGTCCAGCACGGTGGTGACGAGCTCGTCGTCCACCACGCCGGGTACGTCCGAGGGCTGCGCGACACCGGGGAAGGGCGCCTTCGCCGCCGTCTCGGCCAGGCCGCGCTCCAGCACCGAGCGCGGCATCCGGTTCCAGTACACCTTGGCGATCCGCCAGGCCGGGCCGAGTTCGGGGCGGAACGCGGGGTCGGCGGCCAGCTCGTACGCGCGCATCGCCACCCGGTGCGCCTGGATGTGGTCCGGGTGCCCGTAGCCGCCGTTCTCGTCGTACGTGACCAGCACCTGCGGCCGGACCTCGCGGACCACCGCCACCAGGTGCCCGGCAGCCTCGTCGACGTCGGCGCGCCAGAAGCAGCCCGGCACGTCGTTGTCCGGCACCCCCATCATCCCGGAGTCGCGGTAGCGCCCGGCGCCGCCGAGGAAGCGGTGGTCGGCGACGCCGGCCGCACGCATCGCGTGGGCCAGCTCGCCGATCCGGTGGGGGCCGAGCGCGTCCTCCTGGTCCGCCGTCAGACGGGCCAGCTCGGGCGGGATCACCTCGCCACCCTCGCCGAGGGTGCAGGTCACCAGGGTGACCCGCGCGCCCTCGGCGGCGTAGCGCGCCATCGTCGCGCCGTTGCCGATCGACTCGTCGTCGGGGTGGGCGTGCACCAGGAGCAGGCGGCGGCCGGGATTCGCGGTCATGGGGAGCAGCCTAACGACCGCCCGGCCCGTGACCGGGCCGGGCGCGGCGCGGGGGCGCCCCTAGAGCTTCAGGCCGTTGATCATCCCGGCGAGGTTGCTGGTCACCTCGCTGATCGAGGGCGCGATGGAACTGGACGCCAGATAGAAGCCGAGCAGCGCACAGATGATCGCGTGCGCCAGCTTCAGATTGGACCGGCGGATCAGCACCACCACGATGACCAGCATCAGCATGACGGCGGAGATGGACAAAGCCATGACGGCTCACACCCCTTCTCGGGTGCGCCACGCCTGGGGGAGGGTGGCGGTCGGGACCGTGCGGGACTAGCGGTTCGGGCGGGCCGGGCCCGGGACGGGGCCTGACGATCACTCGATGCACCAGTCATACCCGACGGGTGAGGTGTGCATTACGTACCGTGAGCCGACATCACCCGGGGTACGGGGCGCCGGCGGGGCGCAAGGGCCGGTGGGAGGGGGTGTCGGGCCCCCGCGGGCGATCTTCGCGGGGATGCTCCGAACGAGTGATCGCGATGAGCCGGGCGGCGGCGCCGGAAGGTCGTAGGGTCTGGTGCCATGACCTCCGATACCCCTGCGGACACCTTCCCCCGGCAGTACGCGCGGACCCTGCGCTACACCGTCGGAGCACCCCGGTCCTTCGCCGTCGCACCCGACGGATCCAGGGTCGTCTTCCTGCGCTCCCGCCCCGGGCCCTCGGCCGGCGGCCCCACGGGCGGCGACCGGGCGAACCTGCTCTGGACCCTCGACACCGCCACCGGCGAGGAGCGGATCGCCGCCGACCCCGTCGCCCTGCTCGGCGGCGGCGAGGAGGACCTCTCCGCCGCCGAGCGGGCCCGCCGCGAACGCAGCCGCGAGGGCTCGGCCGGCATCGTCGGCTACGCCCTCGACGGCTCCGGCCGGCTCGCCGCCTTCGCCCTCTCCGGCCGGCTGTTCGTCACCGACCTCACCACCGGCAGCGCCCGCGAGCTGCCTGCCGAGGGGCCCCTGCTCGACCCCCGCCCCTCGCCCGACGGCGCCTTCGTCGCCTACGCCACCGCCGCCGGCGAGCTGCGGCTGACCCGCACCGACGGCAGCGCCGACTGGGCCTTCGCACAGCCCGACGCCCCGGGTCTGACCTGGGGTCAGGCCGAGTTCATCGCCCAGGAGGAGATGAGCCGCGACCGCGGCCACTGGTGGTCGCCGCAGAGCGACCGGCTGCTGGTCGAGCGCGCCGACGACTCGCCCGTGCGGCGCTGGTGGATCGCCGACCCGGCCAACCCGGACCGCGAGCCCGCCGAGATCGCCTACCCGGCGGCCGGCACCGACAACGCCGAGGTGGGCCTCTGGGTGCTCGGCCTGGACGGCACCCGGGTCGAGGTGCGCTGGGACGAGGAGGCCTTCCCCTACCTGGCGCGCGTCCACTGGTCGGCCGGCGGGCCGCCGCTGATCCTGGTCCAGGCCCGGGACCAGCGCAGCCAGCAGATCCTCGGCGTCGACGTCGAGACCGGCGCCACCACGGTGCTGCACGCCGAGCAGGACGACGCCTGGCTGGAGCTCTTCCCCGGGGTGCCGGCCTGGACCCCGGACGGCCGGCTCGTCCGGATCACCGACGAGGGCGGCGCCCGGGCGCTGGTCGTCGGCGACCACGCCGTCACCGGGCCCGACCTGCACGTGCGTTCGGTCCTCGCGATCACCGACGACGAGGTGTTCTTCAACGCCTCCGGCGGCGCCGCCGAGACGGACCCGGAGCCCGGCTGGATCGCCGTCGGCAGGATCACCCTGGACGGCAAGCGGCTCTCCTGGGAGTCGGCGAACGGCGCACCCTTCACCTCCGTCAGCACCGCCGTGCACGCCGCCGGCATCACCGTCCGCTCGACCTCCGAGCACGGCCGCCCCGGCGCCGTCGTCCAGGTCGGTCGCGACCTGCCCGAGGGCGTCGTGGTGGACGAGATCGCCGTCATCGAGTCGTACGCCGAGACCCCGGTGATCACCGCCCGGCCGGTGTTCCGGTTCGCCGGCGAGCGCCGCATCCCGTCCGCGGTCCTCCTGCCCACCGGCTACGACCGCGAACGGGACGGCCTGCTGCCCGTCCTGATGGACCCGTACGGCGGCCCGCACGGGCAGCGCGTCGTCCAGGCGCACAACCCGCACCTCAACTCCCAGTGGTTCGCCGACCAGGGCTTCGCGGTGGTCGTCGCCGACGGCCGCGGCACCCCCGGGCACAGCCCGGCCTGGGAGAAGTCGATCGCCTTCGACTTCGCCGGCGCCACCCTGGACGACCAGGTGGACGCCCTCCGGGCCCTGGCCGAGGAGTTCCCGCTCGACCTCGGCCGGGTCGCGATCCGGGGCTGGTCGTACGGCGGCTACCTCGCCGCCCTCGCGGTGCTGCGCCGTCCGGACGTCTTCCACGCGGCCGTCGCCGGTGCGCCCGTCACCGACTTCGCGCTCTACGACACCCACTACACCGAGCGCTACCTCGGCCACCCGGACGAGCGCCCGGAGGTGTACGAGGCCAACTCGCTGCTCCCCCTCGCGGCCGGCCTGGAGCGCCCGCTGATGATCATCCACGGGCTGGCGGACGACAACGTGGTGGCCGCGCACACCCTGCGGCTCTCCTCCGCGCTGCTCGCCGCCGGCCGCCCGCACACCGTGCTGCCGCTCTCCGGGGTCACCCACATGACGCCGCAGGAGGAGGTCGCGGAGAACCTGCTGCTGCTCCAGGTCGACTTCCTCAGGCGCTCGCTGGCGGGCTGACC
Source organism: Kitasatospora sp. NPDC057015 (assembly GCF_042673745.1). Classification (NCBI taxonomy): domain Bacteria; kingdom Bacillati; phylum Actinomycetota; class Actinomycetes; order Kitasatosporales; family Streptomycetaceae; genus Kitasatospora; species Kitasatospora sp. NPDC057015. The sequence continues at coordinate 142,040 of NZ_JBHUSG010000014.1, read as the reverse complement.
CGCCTCCCCCGCGCGCCGCGCGGTCCGGCGGACTCCGTCCGGCCGGGCCTCGCGGCGGGCACCGGACACGTCCTCGGCATGACATCCGTCATGCCGAGGACACGACGGCGCACACTGCCGACGCACACCCCCTGAACGGGACTCTTGTGGTGTCGGGCCGAGCAGCGGCCCGCCAGGAGAGGACCGGGGATGAGCAGCGTGACAGGACCGGACGGGGGCGGTGAGGTCGCCGCCTTCCGCCAGGTCGGCAAGAGCTACGGCCGGGTCAGGGCGGTGGACGGGCTCGACCTGGTGCTGCGCCCCGGCGAGACGGTGGCCCTGCTCGGCCCGAACGGGGCCGGCAAGTCCAGCAGCCTCGACCTGCTGCTCGGCCTGCGCGAGCCCGACCAGGGCAGCGTCTCGCTGTTCGGCGGCCCGCCGCGGGCCGCCGTACGGGCCGGCCGGGTCGGCGCGATGCTGCAGAGCGGCGGCCTGATGGCGGACGTCAAGGTGCGCGAGCTGGTGACGTTCGCCTGCGCCGTCCACCCGCGCGGACGCGCCGTGGACGAGGTCCTGCGCGACGCCGGGATCACCGAGATCGCCGAGCGCAGGGTCGACAAGCTCTCCGGCGGCCAGGAGCAGCGGGTGCGCTTCGCGCTCGCGGTGGCCGGCGCCGCCGACCTGATCGTGCTGGACGAGCCGACCACCGGAATGGACGTCTCCGTCCGGCAGGCCTTCTGGGCGAGCATGCGGGCCCAGGCGGACGCCGGCCGGACCGTCCTGTTCGCCACCCACTACCTGGAGGAGGCGGACTCGGTCGCCGACCGGGTGCTCGTCCTGCACCGGGGGCGGCTGATCGCGGACGGCACCTCCGCCGAGATCAAGGCCCGCGCGGGCGCCCGCCGGATCACCTTCGACCTGCACACCGACGACGGCCCGTTCGACGAGCGGGCGCTGCGGACCCTGCCCGGGGTCGTCGGCCTCGACGTGACCGCCCGGGTCGACGGCGTGCGGACGGTGCGGATCCGCAGCACCGACGCCGACGCGGACGTCGCCGGCCTCTACCGGGCGGGCCTGTACCCGCGCGGCCTGGAGGTCACCAGCCTGGGCCTGGAGCAGGCCTTCCTGACCATCACCGGCCTGGCGCAGTCCCCGGCCGGGGAGAGCGCGACCGACACCGAGGGCGCCGGGGGCGCCGCGGCAGCGAAGGAGAGCGTGCGATGACCACCCTGATCCGGCTGGAGATCCTGCGCACCCTGCGCAACAAGCGGTACCTGATGTTCACGGTGCTCTACCCGGCGCTGCTGTACGTCTTCTTCATCAACGCCTACAGCGGCGGGACCGTCGCCGGCGGCGTCCCGGCGAAGGCCTACTTCATGGTCTCGATGGCCACCTTCGGCGCGGTCGGCGCCGTGCTCACCGGCAGCGCCCAGCGGATCTCGCTGGAGCGCAAGAGCGGCTGGACCAGGCAGCTGCGGCTGACGGCCCTGCCCGGGCGGGCGTACACCGTCGGCAAGATCGCCGCCTGCGCGGTGACCACGCTGCCGGCCATCGCGGTGGTCTTCGCGATCGGCGCCGCGGAGGGCGTACGGCTGGGCGCCGCGCAGTGGCTCGGGCTGGGACTGGCCCTGTGGCTGGGCAGCTTCGTGTTCGCGGCGCTGGGCGTCGCCCTCGGGTACGCGGCGCAGCCCGACGCGGTGCAGCCGCTGGTGATGATCGTCTACATGCTGATGGCGCTGTTCGGCGGGACCTGGTTCCCGGTGAGCGAGTCGCTGCGCACCTTCGCCCGGTTCAACCCGGTCTACCTGTACAACCAGGTGGCCTCCTTCACCCAGCCGGGCCACTCGCTGGACACCGCGGCGGTCGCGGGCCTGGCCGCCTTCCTCGCCGTCTTCGTGGCGGCCGCGGCCTACCTGTACCGGCAGGACACCAGGCAGGCATGATGTCGGCCATGTCCACCACACCCCCGGTCAGCCGCCCCGACGAGCACGGGGAGGCGGACCGGGGGTACTCCGGCTACGGCAACATCCCGGGCGCCGCGGTCCAGAACCGCCGCCAACTCCTGGTCAAGCTGGCCTGGATGTCGCTCTGGATGGTCTACCTCTTCTACCCGGTGAAGGACCTGACCGGCGGTCACCACGGCACCGCCGCCACCGTCGCCGGCTGGATCGGCCTCGCGGTGTTCCTCGCCGCCTACCTCGCCCTGGTGGCCCTCCGCTCGACCCGGCCGGGCGGGTGGCACGGCAAGTACCCGTTCGTCGTGGTGATGCTCGTCCTCGCGGTGGTCGCCTCCTTCGGGCTCGGCGAGGCCTGGCTGACCCTGTTCACCTACGCCTCGGTCTGCGTGGCCGTCGTCCTGCCGGCCCGGCTGGGGCTGCGCGGCGTCGTCGCCACCACCGTGCTGGCGCTCGCCGTCGCGCTGCTCGTCCACGCCGAACCGGACACCCTGGCCGCGATCATCCTGCCGTGCTTCCTCGGCGGCCTCGCCATGACCGGCCTGCAACGGCTGATCGCCACCATGCAGGAACTGCGCGAGGCCCGGGCCGCCGTCGCGCACCTGGCGGCCTCCGAGGAACGGCTGCGCCTGGCCCGGGACCTGCACGACCTGCTGGGGCACTCGCTGTCGCTGATCACGCTCAAGTCCGAGCTGGCCGGGCGCTTCATGGACCAGGACAAGCAGGACGCGGCCCGGGCCCAGGTCGCCGACATCGAGAGCGTGGCCCGGCAGTCCCTGGTGGACGTGCGGGAGGCGGTCAGCGGCTTCCGCCGGCCCACCCTGCCGGTCGAACTCGCCGCCGCCCGGACGGCGTTGGCGACCGTCCAGGTCACCCTGGAGGCCGACGCCTCGGTACTGGACGGCTGGCCGGGCCTCGGCGCCGACGAGTCCGGCGCCCTGGCCTGGGCGTTGCGCGAGGCCGTCACCAACGTGGTGCGGCACGGCGCCGGCGCCACCGTGTGCCGGGTCACCTCGGACCGGACCTGGGAGGGCGACGCCGGCCACTACGCCGTACTGGAGGTCATCGACAACGGGCCCGGCCCCGGCAAGTCCGGTCCGGGCAACGGACTGTCCGGCCTGGAGGAGCGGCTGGCCCTGGTCGGCGGACGGCTGGAGACCGGCGCCGGCCCCCGCGGACGCGGGTTCCGGCTGCGGGCCCTGGTACCGCTGCGGACGGTGGCCGAGCCCGCGCCGCCGGCCTGACCGGCGGTGGGCGAAGTCGATCTCCCGCCCTCTATCGTCGTCGCATGACTGAGAATCAGACCGGTGGGCCGTCCGTGCGCGTGCTCCTCGCCGAGGACCAGGGGATGGTCCGGGAGGCCCTGGCCGCACTCCTCGGACTGGAGGGGGACATCGACGTCGTCGCGCAGGTCGCGCGCGGGGACGAGGTGGTGGACGCGGCGGTCGCCCACGAGGTGCAGGTCGCCGTACTGGACATCGAGATGCCCGGGATGACCGGCATCGAGGCGGCGGCGCTGCTGCGGGCGCGGCGCCCGCAGACGAAGATCGTGATCGCGACCACCTTCGGCCGGCCCGGCTACCTGCGCCGCGCGATGGAGGCCGGCGCCGACGCCTTCCTGGTCAAGGACGCGCCCGCCGCCGAACTCGCCGAGGCGATCCGCCGGGTGCTGCGCGGCGAGCGGGTGATCGACCCCGCCCTGGCCGCCGCCGCCCTCGCCGAGGGCGCGAACCCGCTCACCGCCCGCGAACGCGACGTCCTGGCCGCCGCCGCGGACGGCGCGGTGAACGCCGAGATCGCCCAGCGGCTCCACCTGTCCGAGGGCACCGTCCGCAACTACCTCTCGATGGCGATCCAGAAGACCGACGCCCGCAACCGCGCCGAAGCCGTCCGCATCGCCCGCGAGAAGGGCTGGCTCTGACCCGGCACACCCGCGCCCCCGCCACCCCGACCCGCCCTCCCCTGACCCGCGGGAGCCCCACCCCGCGTACGTGCCACCCCGCCGTTCCCTGACCTGCGGGAGCACCATCCCGCGTACGTGCCACCCCGCCGTTCCCTGACCCGCGGGAGCCCACCCCGCGTACGGGTACCCCCTCCGTGCCGTGACTTCCGGGAGCCCACCACCCGCGAGCGAGCCGAAGGGGCGCGCCGGTGCCGAAAGGAAGGAGCGCGGGAGGGAGCGGTGGGGGCACCTCCCGGCCGAAGGCTGGGGGAGACCGACGAAGCGACGACCGTCGGCACCGGATCAAAGCGCCCCGGAGGCGAGCCGAGCCTAATTCAACCTATGCCGCGCCGCCCGGGCGTCCTGGCGGACCCGGGCCGCGGTGTCCGGGTCGAAGGCGTCCAGGATCCGCGCGTAGGAGTCCATCTCGGCGGCGCCGGCCAGGAAGTCGCCGGTGCGGACGAGCAGTTCGGCGCGTTCCAGGCGGAGTTGGGCCGGGTGGCGGGGGAGCAGCAGGGAGAGTTCGGTGGCCCAGAGCTGGGTGCGGGCGTGCTCGGGGCGGTCGGCGGCCCAGTTGCGGATGTTGCCGAGGACGCGCAGGACGATGTCCAGCGGCTGGGCGGGCGTGAGGAGTTCGGGGGAGAAGGCGTGTCCGGCGCGGTGGGCGAGCCGGGCGGCGTCGTCGAGGTCGAGCAGTCGGCCGCCGTGGAACGGGTCGGCCAGGACGAAGTCCTCGCCGCCGCCGGGGCCGCCGACGGCGACGATGAAGTGGCCGGGCAGGGCGACGCCGTGGACGGTGAGGCCGGCCCGGGCGGCGACCGCGCTCCACACCAGGGACAGCATGATGGGGAGCCCGCGGCGGCGCCGGAGCACCTCGGGCAGCAGCGAGGACTCCAGCCGGCGGTAGTCGGACTGCCGTCCGTGGAACCGTTCCCGTCCGCCGAGCACGGCGGCGAGCAGGGCCGCCGTCTCCTCCGGGGTGCCCGGTGCGCGGTCGGCGACTGCCTGGCGGACGGCGTTCGCGTGCCGTTCGATCGCGGCCTGGCAGGCGGCGAGCAGGGCGTCCAGGGTGGGGGGTTCGCCCGCCTCCCGTGCGAACGGGTCGGCTCCCAGGGTGTGTTCGGCGGCTGCGAGCACGCAGAGCAGCACCGGGTCGGGGTGCTCGGCCCGGGCGGTGGTGCGGAAGCGTGTTCTGCTCTGCTCGGTCACGGTGGCTGCGACGGCTTTCGTGGTGAAGGCTGCTGACGTTACCGCTGGGGGAGGCGGGCGTAGTGGTAAGTGTGACTGGTCGTGAAGCCGAGTCCGTCATAGAGCGTGATCGCACCGGTGTTCTCGGCTTCGACCTGCAGGTAGCCGCCGGTGGCGCCCTCCTCGGCGGCGCGGCCGGCCAGGACGGCCATCAGCGCGGTGGCCAGCCCGGCCCGGCGGGCGTGCGGGGCGACCTCGACGGCGCCGAAGCAGGCCCAGTCGCCGTCGATGACGCAGCGGCCGATGGCCAGCGGGGTCGTGCCGGGGCCGGGCACGGTGGCGAACCAGACGGAGGGGCCGCCGTGGACGACCTGCCGGGCGGCCGCCTCGACGGCGGGGTCGGCGGTGACGCGGCGGTAGAGCGACATCCAGTCCGGGCCGGCGGTGCGCGAGAGCCGTACCCGGCGCCAGGCCTCCGTGCCGGGTGCGCCGGCCGGCCCGCGGCCGGGGCGGGCGAGGGCGGCGAGCGGCGCGGTGCGGACCAGGGTGGGGGAGTAGGCGGCGCCGAGCCGGTCGAGTTCCGCGGTGAGGTCGTCGGGGGAGCCGGGTGCGGTGACCTCGAACCAGGCGGGCAGCCCGCGCTCGGCGTACCACTGCCGGACGGTGTCCAGGGCTCGGGGCAGCGGCAGGCCGGGGTCGCCGAGGGCCTGGACGGAGTTGGCGCGGCGGGTGAAGCCGGCCGAGGCGCGCAGGGTCCACTCGCCGAGCGGCTGCTGCTCGACGGCGGGCCAGCCGCGCGCGGCGATCCGCTGCAGGTCGACGGGGCCGGTGGCGGGCAGCGGCACCCGGCGCGCGGGGAAGGGCGGCACGGTCTTGCCCGCCACCAGCGCGTTCTCCGGGAAGGTCAGCGGCGCGCCGCCGCGGGGCTCGACGGTGAGCCCGGCATCGTCCCAGGATGTGAGCACGCCGATCACATCGCGGAACACCGGCCTGTCGTCCACGAACTCCGAAACGCGCCGCGCCGAGACGCGTCGTCCCACGTCAGAGCGGTCTATCCGGACCTCGGGCCGGTTTCCGGCCACCCCTCCACCCGCCATCTGGGCACCTCCTGTGCATTTGCGGTCCCTGACCCGCGATACTAGGGGCGGGCATCGACGACACGCGCTCACCCGCGCACGCGAGCAATACAGTTTGGGGCGGCCAGCCCTTCCGAGGAGGAACGACAGCGTGACCTACGTCATCGCGCAGCCTTGTGTCGACGTCAAGGACAAGGCGTGCATCGAAGAGTGCCCGGTTGACTGCATCTACGAGGGCGAGCGGTCCCTCTACATCCACCCGGATGAGTGTGTCGACTGCGGCGCCTGCGAGCCGGTGTGCCCGGTCGAGGCGATTTTCTACGAGGACGACACTCCGGAGGAGTGGAAGGACTACTACAAGGCGAACGTCGAGTTCTTCGACGACCTCGGGTCGCCCGGTGGTGCTTCGAAGCTCGGCCTGATCGAGCGCGACCACCCGTTCATCGCCGCTCTGCCGCCGCAGAACGCCGACCACTGATCGGTGGCAGCTGAGCTGTGAGCAGTAACGACACGAGCGCGTCGCTCCCGGGTCACTCCGGGGCGGCGCGCCGCCCGTTCATCAGGAACAAGCTGTCGGACCTCCTGCCGGAGTTCCCCTGGGACCGGCTGGACCCGTACAAGAGGACGGCCCTGGCCCACCCCGGCGGCCTCTGCGACTTCTCGGTCGGCACCCCGGTGGATCCGGTCCCCGAGGTGATCCAGAAGGCGCTGGCCGCCTCCTCCGACACGCCCGGGTATCCGACGGTCTGGGGCCCGCTCGAACTCCGCGAGTCGATCGCCGGCTGGCTGCGCCGCCGGGTCGGCGCCGAGATCGGCCCGCAGGCCGTGCTGCCGACCGTCGGCTCCAAGGAGCTGGTGGCCTGGCTGCCGACCCAGCTCGGGCTCGGGCCGGGTGACCAGGTCGCCTATCCGCGACTGGCCTACCCGACCTACGAGGTCGGCGCGCGGCTGTGCGGCGCGGAGCCGGTGGAGTACGACTCGGTGGACGAGCTGGACCCGGCCCGGGTCCGGCTGCTCTGGCTGAACTCGCCGTCCAACCCGACCGGCCGGGTGCTGGGCGCGGACGAGCTGCGCACCGCCGTGGCCTGGGCGCGGCAGCACGGGGTGCTGCTGGTCAGCGACGAGTGCTACCTGGAGCTGGGCTGGGAGGCCGAGCCGGTCTCCGTCCTGCACCCGGAGGTCTGCGGGGACGGGCACGAGGGTCTGCTCGCCGTCCACTCGCTCTCCAAGCGGTCCAACCTGGCCGGCTACCGGGCCTCCTTCGTGGCGGGCGACCCGGAGGTGGTGCGGGAGCTGCTGGAGATCCGCAAGCACGGCGGCATGATCGTGCCGGCGCCGGTCCAGGCCGCCACCGTGGCCGCACTGGCGGACGACGCGCACGTGGCGGAGCAGCGCGGGCGGTACGCGGCTCGGCGGGCGGCCCTGCGCGGCGCGCTGGAGGCGTACGGGTTCCGGATCGAGCACTCCGAGGCGAGCCTGTACCTCTGGGCGACCCAGGACCGGCCCTGCTGGGAGACGGTGGCCGAACTGGCCGAGCTGGGCATCCTGGTGGCGCCCGGGGACTTCTACGGGCCGGCGGGTGACCGGTTCGTCCGGGTCGCGTTCACCGCGACCGACGAGCGGGTGGCCGCGGCCGTGGAGCGGCTGCGCGGCTGATCCGACGGGTCCGGGCACACGGCGCGGGGGCCGGGAGCGATTCGCTCCCGGCCCCCGCGCCGCGTTGTCAGCCGGTGACGGGTCAGCCGAGGCCGCCGCCGCCGATGCCGCCGAGCAGGCCGCTGATCGGGCCGAGCGCGCCGGTGAGGCTCCCGAGCGGGGAGGCGTTGCCGAGGTCCGGCACGCCGCCGAGGCGGTTGGCCCCGCCGTGCTCGCCGAGCCCGAGCAGGTCGGCGCCGGGCAGCGCCTTGGTGATGCCGCTGGTGGGCAGCGAGCTGGTGGGCAGTGCACCGGTGAGGGTGTCCGCGCCGGGGACGGACTTGGCGAGGCCGCCGGCGCCGGGCAGGTTGTCGGTCACCGCGGTGGTCTGGGACAGGCCGCCGACCGGGGCCTCGGCGCTGCGGCCGGTGGCGGCGTGGCCGAGCTTGTTGGCCAGCGCGGGGGCGACCTGGCCGGCGACCCCGGACAGCGCGCCGGTGGTCGCGGCGGTCTTGTCGACGGGAGCGGTCAGCGAGCCGGTCTTCTCGTTGGCCTCGGGGAGGGTGTCGGCGACGATGTTGCCGGTCGCGTCGGCGGTGGCCGGCACGCCCGCGGCGACGGTGGCGGCACCGGTGGCGCCGGCGGCGTTGCCGAGCTCGTGGGTGGTGTGCTGGAGGGTGGAGCCCGCGTCCGGCGAGGCCAGCTGCGTCAGCGGTGCGCCCAGGTCGGTCCTCGGAACCAGGTCGGCGGCGGCGGATGCGGACCCTGCGGCGACCAGAGGCGTTGCGCCAGCCGCGACGAGCAGCGCGGCCTGGGCGATCCGGCGCTTGAGGGGGAGAGACATGGTGCTCCTAAGAGGTGTGGGTGAATCCCGTCCGCCGGGCGGACGTGCTGATTACCGCGTGAGGAGCGAGAAGGTTTCGGTCCGACCGGGCAAAGGCCCACTAAAGATCACATCATCTTTATTCCGGCATTCGGGACACCGGCCCCGCGCGGGGGGTCGGTGAAGAACCGTTACTTCCCATGTCGCGCAAGGCCGACCGGCCATCGGCCCGTCCGGTCCGCCGCCGTCCGCCAGGCGCCCGCGCAGGGGTGGCGCCCCACCTGCGGTGTTGACCGGAATCACCCGGACGGCGGTGGCTCGGTCACCAGTGCGTCAACCCGGCGCACACCCCGCCCGGGCCCTCCCCGGCCCGGTCAGCCCTTCGCGGAGTTCGCCGCCAGCGAGACCAGCACCAGGCTCGTCGAGGTGCCCGAGGCCTGCGGCTTCCAGCCGTCCGCCGACTTGGCCATCCGCCAGATCCTCCCGTCGTACGCGACGGTCCGGATGCCCAGCTGCTGGGCGTGCGTCACCGCCCAGTGGGCCACCGCCCAGCCGTCCTGGCGGGCCGCGTCCGGGCCCGACTCGGTGCTCGCGGACGGCTCCGGGGTCAGCGCCACCGCGTTCTCGGCGCCCTTGATGCTGGAGGAGTACCCGCCGGCCGCGGTGACCGTCCGCCCGAACTCCCGGCGCACCCGGTCGGTCAGCACCTGGGTCCGGTCGGCGGCGGCCGTCGCCGTCGGGGAGGCGGCGTCCGCGGCGGTGGCGGGCGTGGCGGCCGTGGCCGTCGGGGTCGGCGGCTCGGCGAACTCGTGCACCACGCAGTTCACCGAGGCGGCCTCCCGGCCGGTCAGGGCCGAGGCCAGCAGCGTCGCCTTGGTCTCGTGCTTGGCGTACGCCTGCGGGTAGCCGCTCTTCTGCACCTGCTGGGCCGCGTCGGTCAGCGGCAGCCGGGTGTAGCCGGGCACCTTCACCAGGCCGTCCAGGAACTTGTTGGTGGCGTAGACCGGGTCGCCGATCTGCTCCGCCGTCCCCCAGCCCTGGGAGGGCCGCTGCTGGAACAGGCCCACCGAGTCCCGGTCGCCGCCCGCCAGGTTGTGGATCTTCGACTCCTGCATCGCGGTCGCCAGCGCGATCGTCACCGCCCGGTCGGGCAGCCCCCGCGCGTGCGCCACGGCGGTGATCGTGGCGGCGTTGGCGGCCTGCGGGATCTCCAGCGTCCCCTCGCCGGCCGGGGTCTTCACCGTGCAGCCCTCGGCGACGACCTTGTTGCGGTCCAGCCAGTACAGCGCCCCGGCCGCGATCGCGCCGAGCACCACCAGCGCGATCAGCACCTTCACCAGCGCCCTGCCCCGACGGCGGGCAGCCCTGCCACCGCTCCGCCCGTCATCCGTGTTCCTGGCCACCGCCACCCCTCTCGCCCGCCGGTCCGCCCGGACACCGTACCCACTCGGACGGGTGTGCGGCGCACCCGGTTGCGCCGCCGCCGGGCCCGCGCGGGGCGCCAGCCTCCCAGGTGAGGGGCCGCGGATAGGCTTGTGGACCATGAGCAGCCCGAACCAGCCCCTGGACCTCACCCTCGACGGCGGCGCGCTGACCGCGCAGCTCGTCGACTTCCCCTCCGTCAGCGGTGACGAGCAGGCGCTCGCCGACGCCGTCGAGGCCGCCCTGCGGGACCTCCCGCACCTGACCGTCGACCGGCACGGCAACAACGTCGTCGCCCGGACGAACCTCGGACGGGCCGAGCGGGTCCTGCTGGCCGGCCACCTGGACACCGTGCCGATCGCCGACAACCTGCCGAGCCACGTCGAGGGCGACCTCCTCTACGGCTGCGGCACCTCCGACATGAAGTCCGGCGTCGCCGTCCAGCTGCGGCTCGCCGCCACCCTGCCCGAACCGAACCGGGACCTCACCTTCGTGTTCTACGACTGCGAGGAGATCGAGGCCTCCCGCAACGGCCTGGGACACCTCGCCGCCGAGCACCCCGACTGGTTGGTCGCCGACTTCGCCGTGCTCATGGAGCCCAGCGGCGCCGTGGTCGAGGGCGGCTGCCAGGGCACCCTGCGGGTGCAGGTCCGGCTCACCGGCGTCCGCGCCCACGCCGCCCGCAGCTGGCTCGGCGACAACGCCATCCACCACGCCGCCGAGGTGCTCGGCCGGCTCGCCGCGTACCGGCCGCGCCGGGTGGACATCGACGGCCTGGAGTACCGCGAAGGCCTCAACGCCGTCCGCATCGACGGCGGAGTGGCCGGCAACGTGATCCCCGACGAGTGCGTGGTGACCGTCAACTTCCGCTACGCGCCGGACCGCGACGAGGCCGCCGCCGAGGCGCACGTACGGGAGGTCTTCGCCGGCTTCGACGTGACCGTCACCGACTCCGCCCCCGCCGCGCTGCCCGGCCTCGGCCAGCCCGCGGCCCAGGCCTTCCTGGCCGCCACCGGCGGCACCGCCCGGGCCAAGTTCGGCTGGACCGACGTCGCCCGCTTCAGCGCCCTCGGCGTGCCCGCCGTCAACTACGGCCCCGGCGACCCCAACCTCGCGCACAAGCGGGAGGAGCACTGCTCGCTCAGCGCCATCGCGGAGGTCGAGACGCGGCTGCGGGACTGGCTCGCTTAATCAGGCTCCCTCGCCTCCGGGGCGCTTCACCCGGCGCCGACGGTCGTCGCTCTCCCCCAGCCTCCGGCCGGGGGTACCCCCAGCGCTCCTTCGTCGGTCGCTTCCTCGCTCTCTCTCCCCCAGCCTCCGGCCGGGGGTACCCCCATTACGGCACCGGCGCGCCCCTTCGGCTCGCTCGCGGGCCGTGGCCTTCCGTGGGTCAGGGCTCTGCGGGGTTTGCCCGTACGCGGGGAGGGAGGTTGCGGGGGTCGGGGCCCCTGGGCGGGCGGGTGGATCCGGAGGGTGTCCGTCCGGACTCCCCGCGGCCGCCCGGGGGCCATCTGCCGGTCTCCGTACCGACCCTCCGCCGTTCCCCCGAAACCGGGGGTGACGGGCGTAGGGTTTCGTCATGACAGGCACAGGAGACGAGAAGCACTACGGGCACGGCCCGGAGCAGGTGGGCGCGCCCGGGCGGAAGAAGGCCTGGCCGGAGAAGCAGAAGGGCCCGGTGCTGGTGCGCCGGGACCAGGTCGGCACCAGCACGACCGACCAGCGGCTGCTGGACACCACCGGCCCCACCGACTGGCTGCACACCGACCCCTGGCGGGTCTGGCGGATCACCTCCGAGTTCGTCGAGGGCTTCGGCGCACTGGCCGAACTCCCCGCCGCGATCAGCGTGTTCGGCTCGGCCCGGACACCCGTCGACTCGCCCGAGTACGCGGCCGGCGTGGCCATCGGCCGGGCCCTGGCCGAGGCCGGCTACGCCGTCATCACCGGCGGCGGCCCGGGTGCGATGGAGGCCGCCAACCGGGGCGCGTCCGAGGCCGGCGGCCTGAGCGTGGGCCTCGGCATCGAGCTGCCCTTCGAGCAGGGGCTCAACGAGTTCGTCGACCTCGGGCTGAACTTCCGCTACTTCTTCGTCCGCAAGACGATGTTCGTGAAGTACGCCCAGGGATTCGTGGTGCTGCCGGGCGGCCTCGGCACCCTGGACGAGCTCTTCGAGGCGCTGACCCTGGTGCAGACGAAGAAGGTCACCCGGTTCCCGGTGGTCCTGTTCGGCAGCGCCTACTGGGGCGGACTCTTCGAGTGGCTCAAGAACACCCTGGTCGCGGAGGGCAAGGCCTCCCCGAAGGACCTGGAGCTGTTCCACATCACTGACGACATCGACGAGGTCATGAAGATCCTCGCCGAGACCCGCCGCCCCGACCTCGACATCTGACCCGAGGGGACGCGCCGGCACCCGGCAGCACTTCGCTCCGCGCGGTCACGGCCTACGGGAGGGCGGCCCCGTACACGGGCCACCCCTCCCGCAGGCCGGCCGCGTGTACGGGCCACCCCGCCGTTCCCCGACCTGCGGGAGCACCGGCCCGTGTACGGGCAACCCCTCATTGCCGTGACCTGCGGGAGCACCACCCCGTGTACGGGCAACCCCTCAGTGCTGTGACCTGCGGGAGGCGAGGGAGCCTGAACTAGGCGAGCCCCCGCCGGGCGACCGCCGGGGGCCGGCTCCCCCGGATCGAGGCGACCATGTCCAGCACCTGCCGGGTCTCCGCGACCTGGTGGGCGCGGTAGATCCGGGCGCCGAGCCAGGCGGAGACGGCGGTGGTGGCGAGGGTGCCCAGCAGGCGCTCGTCCACGGGCCGGTCGAGGGTCTCGCCGACGAAGTCCTTGTTGGAGAGCGAGACCAGCACGGGGAAGCCGGTGGCGGTCATCTCGGGCAGGCGCCGGGTGGCCTCCAGGGAGTGCCGGGTGTTCTTGCCGAAGTCGTGGCCGGGGTCGATGATCAGCGCGTCCCGGCGTACGCCGAGGGCGGCCGCCCGTTCGGCGAGCCCGACGGTGACCTTGAGGATGTCGGCCATCACGTCCTCGTACCCGACGCGGTGCGGCCGGGTGCGGGGTTCGGCGCCGCCCGCGTGGGTGCAGACCAGCCCGACGTCGAAGCGGGCGGCGACTTCGGCGAGTGCGGGGTCGACTCCGCCCCAGGCGTCGTTCAGCAGGTCCGCGCCGACCTCGCAGACGGCTTCGCCGACCTCGTGGCGCCAGGTGTCGACGCTGATCACGGCGTCGGGGTGGCGCTTGCGGAGCTCGGCCACGAAGGGCACGGTGCGGCGCAGTTCCTCCTCGACGGTGACCTCCTCGCCGGGGCCGGCCTTGACCCCGCCGATGTCCAGGATGGCCGCGCCCTCGGCGACCGCGCGGTCGGCGGCGGCGAAGGCGGCCTCGTCCGCGAAGGTGGCGCCCCGGTCGAAGAAGGAGTCCGGGGTGCGGTTGACGATGGCCATGATCACCAGCTCGTCGTCGCCGAATTCACGCGGTCCCAGGCGCAGTGCCACCGATGTCTCCTCCACAGCTGCTGCGGGTGCGATGATGGCCCCCGGCCTACTCGGGGACCATGCTCGCACTTTGTAGGGGTCGGCACGCTTGGCGGGGCCGATCGGACGTCTGGAGGACCGCTCGTGTTCTGGGTGATCGTGGTGGCGATGGCCGTGGTCGTCGGCGGCGCCGCGCTGGTGGCGCTGGGCGGAGGCGGTTCGCTGCCCGAGGCCGTGCAGGACAGGCTTTCCGCGCGGCTCCCGCAGGACCGGCCGCTGAGCCGTCATGACGTGGACGAGATCCGGCTTCCGATGGCCGTGCGCGGCTACCGGATGGACGAGGTGGACGACGTGCTCGACCGCCTCGGCGCCGAGCTCGCCTATCGGGATTCGCGGATCGCGGAGCTGGAGGCGGCGGCCGCCGTGCGGGGCGCGGTCGAGGCCGGCCCGGACGCCGAGCCCGGCGCCGAGCCGCTGCCGGGCCTGGAGGAGTTCGCCAAGGTGGTGGCCCCGGCCACCTCCCTGGAGAAGGCCCCGGAGAAGGCCTCCGCGGGCGGCGCGGCGTCGGACGAGCCGCTGGCGGATCGTTGAGCGGCACGCTGGCGGGCCCGGACGGGCTGCTGCGCTGCCCCTGGGGCGAGTCGGCGGACGACTACCGGGAGTACCACGACACCGAGTGGGGGCGTCCGGTCCACGGCGACGACGCGCTCTTCGAGCGGGTCTGCCTGGAGGCGTTCCAGTCGGGGCTCTCGTGGATCACCATCCTGCGCCGGCGGGAGGGGTTCCGGGCGGCCTTCGCGGGCTTCGAGATCGCGAAGGTGGCCGAGTTCGGGCCGGCCGACGTCGAGCTGCTCCTCCAGGACACCGGGATCATCCGCAACCGGGCCAAGATCGAGGCCTCGATCGCCAACGCCCGGGTGGCCCGCGACCTGGACGGCGGGCTGGACGCGCTGATCTGGCGCTTCGCCGGCGATCCGGACCGGCCGGCCCCCCGTATGACGGCCGAGGTGCCGGCCGTGACCCCGGAGTCGACGGCGCTGGCGAAGGAGCTGAAGAAGCAGGGTTTCCGCTTCGTCGGCCCGACCACGGCGTACGCGCTGATGCAGGCCTGCGGCCTGGTGGACGACCACCTGGCGGACTGTCACGTCCGCACCGGGGCGCGGTAGCGGCGGACCGCGGCGCGGCCCCCGTTCGCGGCCGCCCGCAGCGTCCGTCCGCGGGCACGCCGTTCGGCGTCACCGCGCGCGGGCGCGCCCGGCCGCCCGCCCGGAGGCCGCCGGGCGCCCGCGGGCTCAGCGGCCCAGGTAGACCGGGGTCTCCTTGGCGATGAACGCGTCGACGGCGATCCGGTGGTCGGCGCTGGCGCCGGCCAGGGTCTGCAGCTCGTCCTCCTTGTCGAGGAGTTCGCTCAGCGAGTGCGAGGCGCCGTACGCCAGCGACTCCTTGATGGCGCCGTAGGCGACGGTCGGCCCCGCTGCCAGCTGCTGGGCGAACGCCAGCGCGGTGGCCCGGAGTTCGGCGGCCGGCACCACCTTGGTGGCGAGCCCCAGCTCCAGGGCCTCGGCGGCCCTGACCGTCCGGGGCAGCATCAGCAGTTCGGTCGCCCGGGCGTGTCCGACCAGCCGGGGCAGCGTCCACGACGCGCCCGAGTCGCTGGTCAGCGCCACGCCCGCGAACGAGGTGTTGAATCCGGCCGTGTCGGCCACGATCCTGAAGTCGCAGGCGAAGGCCAGCGACGCGCCCGCGCCCGCCGCGACTCCGCCGACCGCCGCGACGGTCGGCTTGCGCATCCCGGCGAGCGCCCGGACCAGCGGGTTGTAGTGCTCGGCCACCGTGCGCAGGGCGCCCTCGCCGGTCTGCTCGGCCCGCTTGAGCAGGCCCAGGTGCTCCTTGAGGTCCTGGCCGACGCAGAAGGCCTTGTCGCCGGCGCCGGTGAGCAGCACGGCCCGCACGGCCGGGTCCTCGGCGACGGCGGCGACGGTGTCGCGCAGGGCCACCTTGGTGGGGGTGTCCAGCGCGTTCATCGCGTCCGGTCGGTTGATGGTGACGACGGCGAGGCCGCCGTCGAGCTCGTACAGCACGGAGTCGGACATGAGGGTGAGGGCTCCCGGGTTGTGGTCGGGTGGGTGGTGACACGGGTCGTCCGTGTCAGGATGCCGGAGCGGACGGCCGCCTGGGGAGTGTGAGGTATCGCACCTTCCGAAGGTCTTGGTATCACTGTCGTGATGGGGCTTCTGGCACGAAATCGCCCGCTATCGGCGGGTCCGGCCGCGGTTGTGCTCGGAGTGATGTTGGTCATCAGGCCGCCGCATGCGGGATAATGGCTTCCGATCAATGCGTTCGATACCGGCGGTGGACGGACAGCCGGTACGTAGCTGAGCGGTTGCAGGAAGGGGAACGAGCATGGCGGCCATGAAGCCGCGGACGGGTGACGGCCCGCTCGAGGTCACCAAAGAGGGGCGGGGCATCATCATGCGCGTTCCGCTGGAAGGCGGCGGACGCCTGGTGGTGGAACTCACGCCGGACGAGGCCGACGCCCTGGGCGAGGCCCTGAAGAAGGCTTGCGGCTGACCGCAGCGGGTGTTCCCCTCATCTCCTTGAGATGTGTACGGAGCCCGGACCGACACACCGTCGGTCCGGGCTCCGTGGCGTCCGCGGGCCGGGGGCGTGCGCGCGGGCGTGCGGCGCTCAGGTCAGCGCTTCACCGCGCAGAGGAGCCCGTCGCTGACCGGCAGCAGGGCGGGCAGCAGGTCCTCGCTCTCGCGGACGTCGCGGACCAGCTCGCGCACGGCGTGGGTCTGCTGGTCCCGGTGGGAGGGCTCGGCGAGCCGGCCCTCCTGGAAGACGCCCTCGAAGCAGACCATGCCGCCGGGGCGCAGCAGGCGCAACGATTCTGCAAGGTAGGACTGCGATTCGGCGGGGTCGCCGTCGCAGAAGACCAGGTCGTACTGGCCGTCGGCGAGCCGTGGCAGCACGTCCAGGGCGCGCCCGGGGATGAAGCGGGCCCGGTTGGCGGCGAAGCCGGCCGCCAGGTAGGCCTCCCGCGCGAACTGCTGGCGCACCGGCTCGGAGTCGACGGTGGTCAGCACCCCGTCCGGTCGCATCCCGCGCAGCAGGTACACCCCGGACACGCCCGTCCCGGTGCCGATCTCGGCCACCGCCTTGGCGTCGAGCGCCGCGGCCAGCAGCCGCAGGCACGCACCGCCGCTCGGCCCTATCGCGCGGATGCCCGTCCGCGCCGACTGGGCCCTGGCGTAGGTCAGGACGGCGTCCTCACCCACGTAGGTGTCCGCGAGGGCCGCGTGCGCTGACCCGAACTCGGTGATGGCTGCCTCTTTCGGAGCGCCGGGTGTCGGCCCTGTGCCGACCGGATGTCGATATTTCCTGGCACAGATTACTGGCCGCCCGGGAACCGCGTCCGGCGGCGGGCCGTTGGTGAAGTCGGGAACGGGCGATGGGAGTACGTACCAGACGGCCGATAGCGCACGGCAGGGGTGCTCGACCAGGGGTTGAGCACTTTTATCCGGATCTGACGGGTGAGGTGGATATGGTGGTGGCCCTGCTGGGCAGAAGAGCCGACCGAGGAGGTGTGGCCGAGGGCGACGTCCCTGTGCGGCGGCACCACCGCGGCACCACGTCGGCCCGTACGCCGAAGCCCGTGATGAACCAGCCTGCTGCGTACTCTCCCCTGGACAAGCCGGCCGACGGCATCGCCGAGGCCCCCGTTGCTCTGGCGACCTTCGCCGAGGGCCCCGACGCGCAGGCCTGGACTCCGCCCTCCTGGGAGGAGATCGTCGAGGCGCACAGCGCCCGCGTCTACCGCCTCGCCTACCGTCTGACGGGAAACCAGCACGACGCCGAGGACCTCACCCAGGAGGTCTTCGTCCGGGTGTTCCGCTCGCTCTCCACCTACACGCCGGGCACCTTCGAGGGCTGGCTCCACCGGATCACCACCAACCTCTTCCTGGACATGGTGCGCCGACGCCAGCGGATCCGCTTCGACGCCCTGGGCGACGACGCCGCCGAGCGCCTGCCCAGCCGTGAGCCGAGCCCGGCCCAGCACTTCAGCGACACCCACTTCGACGCCGACGTCCAGCAGGCGCTCGACACCCTCGCCCCCGAGTTCCGCGCCGCCGTCGTGCTGTGCGACATCGAGGGGCTCTCCTACGAGGAGATCGCGGCGACGCTCGGGGTGAAGCTCGGCACCGTGCGCAGCCGGATCCACCGCGGCCGCTCGCACCTGCGCGCCGCGCTCAAGCACCGCGCGCCCGGCGCGGCCCCCGGCCGTGAGCGCCGTGGCGGTTCCGAGGAGCCGGTGGCGGTCGGCGCGGGCGGCGGTGACGCGGGCGGCGCTACCGACCGGCGTGGACGGGGGCGGTCGTGAGCGGTGTCGGCCGGTCCGGTCCGCAGGAGTCCTCCGGCAGGGCGCAGCCCCGCCGCGGCGGGGGGTGGGCCCAGCTGGGGCGGCGCTCCACGGCCGACCCCGAGCCGGCGCCGGCGCCCCAGGTGTCCGGCGCCGCCGAGAGCGGGCTCGTCCCGGTCGCGGTCCGCGGCGGCTCCGAGCCCGCCGCGGAGGAGCACCATCTCGGCGAGCGGCTCTCCGCCTTCGTGGACGGTGAGCTCGGCCACGACTCCCGCGACCGCGTCCAGGCCCACCTGGCGACCTGCCCGCAGTGCCTGGCCGAGGCCGACGCCGGCCGCGCGGTCAAACACCTGCTGACCCACACCGGTACGCCCGCGCCCTCCTCCACCCTGATGGCCCGGCTGCTCGCGGTCGGCGCCCTCGACGAACAGCCGGACGACGCCGGGCAGGGCCGCCACGACGACCAGGACCACACCGGCGACGGCCCGGGCGGCCCCGGCGGCCTGGCGGCCGTCACCGGCACGCTCGGCGGCAGCCGGCTCACCGGCGGCTCCTTCGGGCGCGGCGCGGGTGCCTCGTTCGGCGCAGGCGCGCTCGGCGCGGACGCCCCGCTGCCCGGCGTGGACCCGCGGGCCTTCGGCCGGGGCTCGGTGCTCCGCCCCCTGATGGGCCGGCGCGGCCCCCAGACGGGCCCGGACGGCGCGCTGGCGGCCACCGGGGCCGGGGTGCCCACCCAGTCCGACGCGGCCTCCGCACGCCCGGTGCAGCCGCGTGCCCGCCGGTTCGTCTTCGCGGCCGCCGCCGCGGGCGCCTTCTCGGTGGCCGCGGTCACCCTCGGGTCGGTCGGCGGCCTGGCCCCGGCGACCGGCGACGAGCGGCACGGCACCGCGGTCACCCCGGTCCGCGGCCCGGCCGGCGGCGCCCCCGTGCCGATGAGCGGGCAGGTCCCGGTGGACTTCCCCGCGCTGCCGGTGGCGGCGACCCGCACCGCGGCGGCGCCCGGTGACGCCGGCCGCCTCCCGACCGGCGGCAGCCCGTACGGCGGCGGCCTCCAGGGCGGCGGTCCGAACGGCGGCGGTCCCAACGGCGGCGGGGCGGGCCAGGCGCGCTGACCCGACCCGCGGCGACCGGTCGGCCTTCGATCCGACCTGCGGCGATCGGTGGGTCTTCACCACGGCTTCATCACGCCGGGGCCCCCGGACCGGCTCGTGGCCATTACGCTGTAGGCACCGCTGACCGGAGAGTGTGGGAGCTTGCGTGTTCACAGACATAGGCACACTTGAACTCCTCACGTTGGTGATCATGGCCATCGTGATCTTCGGGCCCGACAAGCTGCCCAAGCTGATCCAGGACACCATGGGCTTCATCCGGAAGATCCGTTCCTTCGCCGACAGCGCGAAGGAGGACATCCGCAGCGAGCTCGGCCCGGAGTTCCAGGACTTCGAGTTCGAGGACCTCCACCCCAAGACCTTCGTCCGCAAGCAGCTCATGGGCGGCAACGAGGATCCGCTGGGGCTGAAGGAGATCCGCGACAGCCTCGACATCAAGTCGGTCCTGGACGACAAGCCGTCGCCTTCGGTGAGCGGCCGATCGGGCTCGGTGAGCATGGAGAAGACCGCGACCGCCGAGGCGGTCGCCGGCGCCGGCGCGCCGCTCGTCACCGGCGAGCGCCCCCCGTTCGACCCGGACGCCACCTGATCCACGACGCGCCAACGCCCCGCCCGGCCACTCGGCTGAGCGGGGCGTCGGCATGTGCGCCGCTATTGTGCTGATTGTCTCCGTCACGTCCGCCGGCCGCTTCCGGGCCGCACGGCCGGGGCGGGCACGCCGAGGAGCGCCGCGATCGGAGCGCGCCACGGCAGGGAGCAGGCGTGGAGGAGGACCGGGGATGGACGCGACGAGTCATGCGGTGGGAACGGCCACGGCCGGTGGACCGGAGGCCGGACCGGCCACCGGCGCCGTGCCCGGCGGCCGGGCCCGCCCGGTGGACCCGCTGCTGGCGTACCAGTCGGCGGACTTCCCCTGGTACGGGCTGGACGAGGGCTGGACCGGCCGCCGCTGGCTGATGCAGGCCGGCTCCGGCGCGCGGACCGGCCAGGGGGCCGGGGCCGGGGTCGACTACGGCACGCTCGGGCACGGCGAGGAGCCCGCCAAGCAGTACGAGGCGCGGGACGTGCGGCGCTTCGCGGTGGTGGTCACCGTGGCCCGCCGGGACGTGCGGCGCTCCGCGGACAACACCGGCACCCTGGAGGCCACCTCGGCCTCCTCCGCCGCCTGGCTGGCCGGCTCCGGCCTGCTCGCGGCCACCTGGCCCGGTCAGCTGGACCGCGCGCTGCGCCAGGACTGGATGGACCAGCAGACGGTGCTGGCCTGGGACCTCGCCGACGACCTGGAGGGCCCCGGCTGGTCGGCCCTCAGCCTCCCGGTGAACGGCCTGCCGCAGCCCTTCCGCTACCGCGAGTCCGAGTACGGCTGGGTGCTGGCCGGCGAGGCCCCCGGCGTCCTGCTGGGCGCCTACGGCCGGGGCGTCAGCGCGTACGGGGTCGGCTTCTCGACCGTCCCCGACCTGGCGGCCTACACCCGCCCGTAGCCCGGGCCGGGCCGCCCGGCCCGCGGACACGCGGAAGGGCGGGGCGGCCGCGCGGCCCCGCCCTCCGGCGTGATCAGAACTTGTTCTTGGGCGTGAGCCCCAGGGAGAGCCCCGACAGGCCGCGCTGGCGGCCGCCCAGCTTGCCGGCGACGGCGCGCAGGGCGGCGCC
Source organism: Kitasatospora sp. NPDC057015 (assembly GCF_042673745.1). Lineage (NCBI taxonomy): Bacteria > Bacillati > Actinomycetota > Actinomycetes > Kitasatosporales > Streptomycetaceae > Kitasatospora > Kitasatospora sp. NPDC057015. The sequence goes on along the minus strand of NZ_JBHUSG010000014.1, from coordinate 121,416 downwards.
GGCCGGGGAGTCGGGGGCCGCGAGGACGACCGGGGTGCCGTCGTCGCCGCCCTCGCGCAGGCGGACGTCGATCGGGATCGAGCCGAGCACCGGGACGGTCGCGCCGACCGAGCGGGTCAGCGCGTCGGCGACGGTCTGGCCGCCGCCGGTGCCGAACACGTCGATCATCTCGTCGCAGTGCGGGCAGGGCATGCCGGACATGTTCTCGATCACGCCGACGATCTTCTGGTGGGTCTGCAGCGCGATGGTGCCGGCCCGCTCGGCGACCTCGGCGGCGGCCATCTGCGGGGTGGTGACGATCAGGATCTCGGCGTTCGGCACCAGCTGGGCCACCGAGATGGCGATGTCGCCGGTGCCCGGCGGCAGGTCCAGCAGCAGGACGTCGAGGTCGCCCCAGTACACGTCGGCCAGGAACTGCTGCAGCGCGCGGTGCAGCATCGGCCCGCGCCAGACCACCGGGGCGTTGCCCGGGGTGAACATGCCGATCGAGATGACCTTCACGCCGTGCGAGGACGGCGGCATGATCATGTCCTGGACCTGGGTCGGCCGGCCCTCGACGCCCAGCATCCGGGGCACGCTGTGGCCGTAGATGTCGGCGTCCACCACCGCGACCTTCAGCCCGTCGGCGGCCATCGCGGCCGCCAGGTTGACCGTCACGGAGGACTTGCCGACGCCGCCCTTGCCGGAGGCGACCGCGTACACCCGGGTCAGGGTGCCCGGCTTGGCGAACGGGATCTCCCGCTCCGGGGCGCCCCCGCGCAGCAGGGTGGAGAGCTCCTTGCGCTGCTCGTCGCTCATCACGTCGAGCTCCACCTCGACGGAGGTGACGCCGGGCACCTTGGCGACCGCCTCGGTCACCCGGTTGGTGATCGTGTCGCGCATCGGGCAGCCGGAGACGGTCAGGTAGACCGCGACGCGTACGGCGCCGTCCGCGGCGATCCCGACCGATTTCACCATGCCGATCTCGGTGATCGGACGGTTGATCTCCGGGTCGTTGACGGTCGCCAGCGCCTCGCGTACGGACTCCTCCGTGACGCCGACCGCAACCTCTGTCTCGTTGGCCATGTCTTGATGGTACGGCGCGCCGCAGGCCCCCCGACCGGCCAGTAGCGTGCCGCGGGTCACAGCAGCTCGGAGGGCTCCCGGCGCTCGTCGATCTCCTTGAGCAGGGACTGCAGCTCGGAGCGGATGAAGTCCCTGGTGGCGACCTCGCCGAGGCCCTGGCGCAGGGCGGCCACCTCGCGGGTCAGGTACTCGGTGTCGGCGATGTTGCGGTCGCTGCGGGCGCGGTCCTGCTCCATGTTGACGCGGTCGCGGTCGTCCTGGCGGTTCTGGGCCAGCAGGATCAGCGGCGCGGCGTAGGAGGCCTGCAGCGAGAGCATCAGGGTGAGGAAGATGAACGGGTAGTTGTCGAAGCGCACGGTGTCGGGCAGCAGGGTGTTCCAGCCCACCCAGACCACGACCACGACCGTCATCCAGACGATGAACCGCCCGGTGCCCAGGAAGCGCGCGATGCGTTCGGAGAGCTTGCCGAACGCCTCCGGGTCGTAGGTCGGCAGGTTGAACAGGGCCGGGCGGGCACGCGGCTGGTCGAGCCGGACCCGGGCGGTGCTGCTGCTCGTGCTCTCCGTGCGCTGCATCCGGCTGCCCTCGCGGGCCCGCTTCTCGCGCAGCTGGCGCAGGTGCCGGAGCTCGCCCTGCAGGCGTCGGTGCGGCGCGTCGTCGCGCCGGCCCTTGCGGTCAGCGTCCACCGGTCGCCTCCTCGGGTGCCAGGTCCTCGCGGGGTGCGTCGGTGTCGATCCCGTGCAGGGCGGCGTCGCGCCAGTCCTCCGGCAGCAGGTGGTCCAGCACGTCGTCGACCGTCACCGCGCCCAGCAGGTGGTCCGACTCGTCCACCACGGGCGCCGCGACCATGTTGTACGTCGCCAGGTAGCTGGTGATCAGCGCGAGCGGGGTGTCGGGCGGCAGCGGGTCCAGGTCGTCGTCCACCAGCAGTCCGACCAGGGTGTAGGGCGGCTCGCGCAGCAGCCGCTGGAAGTGCACGGTGCCGAGGTACTTGCCGGTGGGCGTCTCGCTCGGCGCGCGGCAGACGAAGACCTGCGCGGCCAGGGCCGGCTTGTTGTCGGCGATCCGCACCAGTGCGAGCGCCTCGGCCACCGTGGCGTCCGGCTCCAGCACGATCGGCTCGGTGGTCATCAGACCGCCGGCGGTGTTCTCCTCGTACGTCAGCAGGCGGCGCACGGGGGCGGCCTCGTCCGGCTCCATCAGCTGGAGCAGCCGCTCGGCCTCCTCGCCGGGCAGTTCGGAGAGCAGGTCGGCGGCGTCGTCGGGGTCCATCGCCTCCAGGACGTCGGCGGCGCGCTCGTCCTTCAGCTTGCCGATGATCTCGACCTGGTCGTCCTCGGGCAGCTCCTCCAGGACGTCCGCCAGGCGCTCGTCGTCGAGGGCGGCGGCCACCTCGGCGCGGCGCTTGGCCGACAGGTGGTGCATGACGTTGGCGAGGTCGGCCGGGCGCAGCTGGTCGAAGGTGGCCAGCAGGTTGGCCGCGCCCTGGTCCTCCTCGGCGAGCGAGAAGCCGGTGACGTCGTGCCAGTCCAGGGTGAGCGTCTCGCCCTTGGCCTTGCGCAGCCGGCTCGGCCTGCCGACCTGGACGAAGACCTTGCTGATCTCCCACTCGCGGACCCGGGTCTGCACCATCGCGACGTCCAGGACGGTGACCTCCTCCTCGGTCCGGGTGCGGACCACGCGGCGGTCCAGCAGTTCCGCGAGGACGAGGGTCTCGGAGGAGCGCTGCTCGAAGCGCCGCATGTTGATCACGCCGGTGGTGAGCACCTGGCCGGATTCGAGGCTGGTCACCCGGGTCATCGGCAGGAAGATCCGGCGCCGGCCGACCACCTCGACGACCAGCCCGAGCACCCGGGGCGGGCGCCCGCCGATCCGCAGCGAGACCACCACGTCCCGGACCCTGCCCACCTGGTCGCCGTTGGGGTCGAAGACCGCGACGCCCGACAGGTGGGAGATGAAGACCCGGCTGCCTGCCCCTGCCATGGCTCCTCGACTCCCTTGCTGCCCGTGCGGCGCCCACCCTGACGCTCGCGGCCCAGGCTACCCGGGCGGGCAGGGCGCAGCCCGCCGAGCCACGGCCGGGCGTGGGCGCCGGTGGCCGGGCAGGCACGGTGGGAGCGCCGTCGCGGGGGGTCGGTACGGCGGCCGCGCGGCGGGCCGGAGCCCGCGACCGGCCGGCGCCGGGTGACGGCGTGCCACCCCGGCGGGCGGCGGGGGCGGGCTGACCGGCGGTCAGCGGCTCCGGCGCCTGAACAGCAGCTTGGGCAGACCGGACGGGATCGGCAGCCGGGTGGTGGCGGCCGACGGCATCGGCACCGCCGCCAGCGAGCCCTCCGGCATCGAGCCGGGCTGCTCGGTGAGCCGGTGCCCCTCGGCCCCGGCCGGCTCCAGCCGCAGCACCCGGCACTCGCGGGCCCAGCGGTCCGCGATGGTGTCGGTGTCGGGGGCGTTCAGCCGCTTGCCCTTGAGCTCCTCGACCGCGCCGAGCCAGCCCTCGCTGCCGGGGGCGAGCTCGCTGACGCGGGCGGACCAGCCGGTGAGCCGGCCCCACTTGTCCTTGCTGCGGACGGTCACCTCGGCGGTGGTTCCGGCCGTGAGCCCGTGCAGCGGCTGCTCGCCGCCGTCGCCGACCACGACCACCGCACCGTCGTGCCAGGCGTGCCAGAGCGCCCGGCTCTGCTGCCCGCCGTCCGCCCGGACCCAGAGCAGCCCGGACTTCTTCGCGGCCTCCTCCAGGAGGGCCTGGTCGAGGAAGTCGTCGGCGGTCGCGGCGGCGGCAGGCGTGCGGTCCATGGCGGACAGCGTACGGCCTGGCGCCCGCGGCTCGTCTCAGCGGTCAGGACGACAGTTCTGTCCGGCCGGAAGGGGCCTTACCGTAGTGACGGTCACCCGCTCCCGCCGCCCGTGACGACACCACGCCGTTCGAGGCCGCCCGGGGGCCCGTCCGACCCGCCGCACCGGCCCTGACCGGCCCAGACCAGCAGAGGAGAGCCGTGCCCGCCGTCCGGTCCGACACCGCCGACACCGCCGTTCCCGTCACCACCGGCGGCGGGCCCGCGCAGCACGCCCTCCCCAAGACCGACCTGCTGCTGCTCGCGGTGTCCATCGGCGGCATCTCGCTCTCCGCGCCGCTGATCAGTGCCACCGCCGCGCCGGCCCTGGCGATCGCGTTGTGGCGCAACGTGATGTCGGTCGGCGTGCTCGGCCCCTACGCGCTGCTGCGCCACCGGGCCGAGCTGCGCGGCATCGGCCGGCGGGCGCTGCTGCTGGCGATGGCGGCCGGGGCCCTGCTGGCCGTTCACTTCGCGCTCTGGATGCCGAGCCTGCGGATGACCTCGGTCGCCTCGGCGACCGCGCTGGTCACCACCACACCGCTCTGGACGATCCTGCTGATGCGGATGTTCGGGGTCCGTGCGCCGCGCCTGGTGTGGGCGGGCATGTGCGTGGCCTTCGCCGGCGTCCTGGTGCTCACCGGCGTCGACCTGTCCCTCTCGCCGCGCGCGGTGCTCGGCGACGCGCTGGCGCTCGGCGCGGGGCTGGCGGCGGCCGGGTACGTGCTGCTGGGGGCGGAGGTCCGCAAGAGCGTCAGCACGACGGCGTACACGCTGGTCTGCTACGCCACCACGTCCGTCGTGCTGCTGGCGATCTGCCTGGCGGCGGGGACGCCGCTGTCCGGCTGGTCCGGCGGGGTGTGGTGGCAGATCGTGGCGCTGATGGTGAGCGCGCAGCTGCTCGGCCACTCGTTGAGCAACCGGGTGGTGAGCACGCTCGGACCCTCCGTCACCTCCACGGCGATCCTGCTGGAGACGCCGGGCGCGGCCCTGATCGCGGCGCTGTGGCTGGGCCAGTGGCCGCCGGTGGCCGCCTACCCGGCGGTGGCGCTGATCCTGCTGGGCCTCGTCCTGGTGGCCCGGGGCGGCCGCCGCTGACGGTGGCCGGGGTACCTGCCGCGCCCGGATCCGCCCCCGCTGGTCCCGCCCCGCGGTCGAGGACACCGCGGGGAGCGGGCGGGTGAGCGGGGAGCGGCGGAGCACCGGGCGGGGGAGCGCCGGACGGGGAGCGCGGCCAGGGCCGGGACGGGCGGCGGGCGGTGGTGCGGTCCGGCCCTAGAGCCAGCCGTTGCGGCGGAAACCCCGGTACATCCCGACGCAGATGGTCGCGACACCGAGCAGCACCAGGGGATAGCCGTACTTGTGGTGCAGCTCGGGCATGTAGTCGAAGTTCATGCCGTACACGCCGGTGATCATGGTGGGCACGGCGAAGATGGCCGCCCAGGCGGTGATCTTGCGCATGTCCTCGTTCTGCGCGACCGAGACCTGCGCCAGGTTGGCCTGGAGGAGCGAGTTCAGCAGTTCGTCGAAGCCGTGCACCTGCTCGGTGACCCGGGCCAGGTGGTCGGCGACGTCCCGGAAGTACTTCTGGATGTCCGGGTCGACCAGCCGCTGGAGCGGCTCGGACAGCTGCTGCATCGGCCGCAGCAGCGGCGTCACCGCGCGCTTGAACTCCAGCACCTCGCGCTTGAGCTGGTAGACCCGGCCGGCGTCGGTGCCCTTGCCGCCCTTGTTGGCGAAGACGTCGAACTCGATCTCGTCGACGTCGGCCTGGAGCCGGCCGGCGACCTCCAGGTAGTTGTCCACCACGTGGTCGGCGATCGCGTGCAGCACGGCGGAGGGGCCCTTGGCGAGCAGCGCGGTGCCGTCCGCGCTGTCGACGTCCTGCTCCATCCGCCGGCGCAGCTCCTGGAGCGAGCTGTGCCCGCCGTGCCGGACGGTGATGACGAAGTCCTGGCCGGCGAAGACCATCAGCTCACCGGTCTCGACCACCTCGCTGGTCGGGGTGAGCTGGTCGTGCTCGACGTAGCGGATGGTCTTGAAGACGGCGAACAGCACGTCGTCGTAGCGCTCGACCTTGGGGCGCTGGTGCGCGTGCACCGCGTCCTCGACCGCCAGCGGGTGCAGGCCGAAGCGCTGCGCGATGCCCTCGAACTCGGCCTCGGTCGGCTCGTGCAGGCCGATCCAGCTGAACGAGCCGGTGCCCGGGAGCTGCTTGGCGGCCTTCACGCGGCGGGCGGCCTCGCGGGGGCTGCAGCTCTCGCCGTGCCGCTTGCCGTCCTGGTACACGGCGCAGTCGACCACGGCGGAGGGGGACTGTCCCGGGTGGATCGAGTCGTAGGCGTCGTCCCCGGCGCGCCGGAGGTGTGGCCGGACGGCGGCGCGCAGGTTGTTGATCATCGACATGGCAGGCTCCTTGGGCAGGAGCCGTCGCACGGCGGCACGTCGGAGGCGCCGTGGTGCGGCGGCGGAGAACACCGATGGGAGTGTCCGGTACCTGCGGTCGGTCCTCGGCCTTGCTGGGGCGCGATGCGGGTCGACGAGGCTCCGGGGAGGGTGCTCTCCCGGCCCGATCTGACGCCGCCTCAGTCACCTCGGCGGACGCAGCTGTTTCAGCTGGCGAGGTGAGTGGTAGGGGGAAGGCATCCGGGCCGGGTAGAGCTGCCGGTACTGCATGGTCGGCTGGTATCCACCGCAACCACCTCCTTCACGCCGCTGCCCCGGGTGACAGAAGTCGCCGGTGGCCAGTTGCTCACATTAACAGCTGACCCGTCCTCGGCGCTGGGGTGTTCGCAAGGCGATATCGCGGCGCGGGTTACGCTCACGGGCATGGCGCACGACTTCCCGCTCTTCGGCGACCCGTCCAGTGACCCGCACGGCCCCGGCCGGCACACCCGCGAGGCCGTGCTGGTGGCCGTCGAGGCCCGGTTGCTGACCGCCTTCGGCGAGCCGAGCGGCCGGGCGGCGGTGACCTTCCTGGGGACCGACCGGATCGAGGTGCTGCGGTTCGGCCCGGACGCCGAGGGGCTGGTGCGCTACGCCACCCTCGGCATGGCCGCCACGCCGATGGCGGACCCGACGGCGATGACGGCCGATCCGGTGCGCGGCCCCCGTGCGGAACTGGTGCTGACCGTCCGCGGCGGTCGCGACGACGTGCTCAAGGCGCTCGCCACCTTCGCGGCGACGCCGCAGGTCGAGGGCCTGGTGGTGGCCCCCGGCGGCTCGCTGGACCTCGGCTCGCCGCTCTGGGAGGGAGCGCCGTTCACCTCGGTGCTCGCCGCCGAGCCGGGCGGCCTGGTGCCGGATCTGGAACTGGACGAGCCGGCCGATCCGGTGCGCTTCCTGCCCCTGCTGCCGATGACCCCCAACGAGGCCGGCTACAAGCGGGTGCACGGCGCGGCCGCCCTGGAGGAGCGCTGGCTGCGCCACGGGACTGACCTGCGGGACCCGCTGCGCCGGGCCGTGCCGCTGGACTGATCGGGCCTCAGGGGCGGGCCCGCCGTCGTTCAGCCCTGCTCGGCGATGAACGCGAAGACGCCGTCGGCGGTCAGCTGGACGGCGATCGCGGAGAGCAGCAGCCCCGACAGCCGAGTGATCAACACCACCCCGCCCTCCTTGATGACGGTGATGATGAGCAGTGAGAAGCGCATCGTCAGCCACATCACGACGTGCATCGCGAGGATGGCGCACCACACCGCGAGCTCCTGCGCGCCGGAGTGCGCGCCCTGGACGGCGAGGATGACCGCGACGATCGCGCCGGGGCCGGCCAGCAGGGGCGTGCCCAGCGGGACGAGCGCGACGTTCACCTCCTTGGTCTGCGTCGGCTCCTCGATCTTTCCCGTCAGCAGGTCGAGGGCGATCAGCAGCAGCAGGATGCCGCCCGACACCTGGAGGGCCGGGACGGAGACGTGCAGGTAGTCCAGGATCTGCCGGCCGAACAGGCCGAAGGCGGTGATCACGCCGAGCGCCACGGCGGCGGCCTGCCAGGCCATCCGGCGCCGGACCTTGTGCGCCCGGCCCGAGGTGAGGGCCAGGAAGATCGGGATGGTGCCGGGCGGGTCCATGATCACGAAGAGGGTGACGAACAGCGACCCGAACGTCGTGACGTCGAAGAAACTCATGCCCGAATTGTCCGGTTGGGCAGGGGTCGCCGCGCGCGCAGGCCCTGACGGCGCGCCGGACGGGCTCGGCGGTGGCCGCTCCCGACCCCTGCCGCGGACCGACCCGCCGGCCCGACGTGCTCCGCCCCGGCCCGGCGGCAACCGCCCGGGTCCGATCCGAGGCGGTCAGCCGCCGATCGGCCGGGCCCCCGTGGCCTGCGCCAGCAGGGCCTCGTACACCGCCGGGTCGGTGGTGTGCTCGCCGAGCCGGACGGTCTTGCGACTGCCGTGGTAGTCGCTGGAACCGGTCGTCAGCAGGCCCAGCTCGGCGGCCAGGCCGCGCAGGTGGGCCCGGGTCGGCTCGTCGTGGTCCGTGTGGTCCACCTCCAGTGCCGCCAGGCCGGCCGCCGCGAGGCCGGCGATCGTCTCGTCGGAGACCGTCCGTCCGCGCTTGACCGCGCCGGGGTGGGCGAAGACCGGCACCCCGCCGGCGGCCCGGACCAGCCGGACCGCCTCGACCGGGTCCGTCTCGTGCTTGCGGACGTCCGCCCGGCCGCCGTTGGCCAGCCAGTCGGCGGTGAAGGCGTCCGAGACGGTGGCCACCACGCCGGCCTCCACCAGCGCGCTGGCGATGTGCGGGCGGCCCACCGAGCCGGCGCCGGCGATCCGCTGCACCTGCTCCCAGGTGATCGGCGCGCCCAGCTCGCGGCAGCGCTCCACGACCGCCCGGCCGCGTCGGAAGCGGTCGGTGCGGACCAGCTCGCGCTCCTGCGCGAAGGCCGGCTCGGCGGGGTCGAACAGGTAGGCCAGCAGGTGCAGGCTGATGCCGTCGGTGTGGCAGGAGAGTTCGGCGCCGGGCACCAGCGTGAGGCGGCTCCCGGCCGGCAGCGCGTGCACCGCCTCGGCGGCCTCGGCGTGGCCCGAGACGGTGTCGTGGTCGGTCAGCGCCACCACGTCCAGACCCGCCGTGACCGCGGCGGCGACCAGCTCGGCCGGGCTGTCGGTGCCGTCGGAGGCATTGCTGTGGGCGTGCAGATCGATGCGCACGGTGTCAGGGCTCCTGGAGGGTCGACGCTCGCCGGGTTCGCCTCAGGATAGTCAGGGCCCGTGGGCGGCCGGCGGGCCTCGGCGCCTCAGCCCAGCAGCCGGGGGGAGAGCGCGCCGCAGGGCAGCAGGTCCAGTTCGGCGCCGGCCTCGCGCAGGTCGGTGAGCACCAGCTCGTCGTACATGACCAGGGCCGACTGCTCCGGCCAGGCGATCGCCCAGAGCCAGAGGCCGCGGGCCTCGCCGGCGAACACGGCGCGGTCGGCGGGGGCGTCGGGCACGTGGAACATCGGGGTGGGGCGTCCGGCGGCCAGCAGCTTGGCGTCGGCGGGCTTGTGCAGGGCGACCGAGTCGCCGGGGTCGGGGCCCGGCATGCCCGCGTAGCGGGCGCCCAGGCCGACGCCCAGCTCCTCCGCCACCAGGACGAGTTCGCCGAATCCGCCGAGCGGGGCCGGGCCGGAGCAGGCGACGGCGGTGGCCCGGGCTCCGGAGACGTCGTCCCCGACGTGCGCGATGCCGGTGTACAGCCAGCCGACCGGCAGGGGCCAGGGCATCCAGACGGGCACCTGCGAGCGGGCCACGGCCACGCCCAGCGCCTCGACGCTCGGGGGCAGTACGGGCTGCATCGGGTGCACCGCTCCGTGCCGGTCGCACTGCCAGGTGTCTGAGAACAGACCGGGGGCGCGGACCCGACCGGCGCACCTCGGGCAGCTTGGCTCGCCCCTCATAGCCGACAACGCTCCTCCCTCCGGACCGCCGCGTCAAGGACGATCACCCGTACGGAGTGCGTCGCGCCGTCCGCCGGTGCGTCGGCCGCCCGCCTCGGCGGCCCGTGCGGGCGGCCCCGGCTAGGGGATGTCCAAAGCCGGGCGGCGGCAAACGTCCCGGGGCCGGGCCGGAACACACTGACGCCCCGTCATCGACTGTGCGGTGACGGGGCGTCAGTGGGGTATCGGGACGTCGGATGCGGGCGCTTCGCAGGACTCCGCAGCGGGGTCCGACTCCCCGGTCGGGGCGGCGCCGGGCGGCGTCAGACGGTCTTGCACGGGCGGATGAGCAGGCGCTCACCGGTCCGGGCGGCAGCCTGGACCAGCTCGTTGACGGTCTCGGCGTCGGCGATCAGCCGGTCGGTGGCCGCGCCCTGGGCGTCGTCCAGTCGGAGGATCTCGAAGCGCATGGGCCTCTCCTTTTCTTGCCCCGGCGAACGGGGCGGTTTCGGCTGAGTCGGGATCAGCCCCTTCAAGGTCTGGTGCGTCGTTCGTTCCGCGGTCTGCTGCTGCAAACGTGCCCCCCTGGTCGCCGGGACTGCAGGCATCCTCATGGACCACTGTCGCGCGGTGCTGAGTCCGGGCGGTTGCTCGCCCGTAAAGTCCCGGTTTCGGCCGGCCGGCCCGGATCTGCGCACTGGCGCGGCCGGTCATCGGTTCAACAGGCTCGGGAGGTTGAAGATTCCCGGACAGACTCAAATATTACCGGAACTAACGAATTCTGTCCCGGGAGATTGCCCGGCTTCTTCCGGACGAGCCGCTCCCGGCCGCCGCCGGGCCGGCCCCGACCGACCCGGTCGCGGGCGGATCCCCGCAGGTCGGACGGGTTCGTCAGCGCCCCGACCGGCACCTCGCCGAGGCCGCCGCAGGGGCCCCGCTCAGGACCAGAACCGCGCCAGCGCGGCGGCCGTCCGGGCGGGCTGCTCGGCGTTGGGGGAGTGCCCGGCGTCGTCGACCACGACCCGCCCGGCCCCCAGGCGCAGCGCCATCCGGGACTGCTCCTCGACCGGCCAGGCGTAGTCCCGGACGCCGGAGAGCACCAGCTTGGGCAGGGCGGGGGTGGCGGCGGCCAGTTCGTCGACCCGGTCCGGACCGGAGATCAGGTGCTCGCCGGTGGTGATCAGGGCCTGCGGCACGTTCGCCAGCCACCGCTCGTGCAGGAACCGCGCCACCTCGGGGGACGGCCGGCGGGCCGGGTCGCCGCTGCCCTCCTCCATCTGCTGCAGGATCTGCCAGATGGACTCCAGGTCCATCGTCTGCAGGGCGTCCACCAGCAGCTTGGTACGGGCCGCCTCGTTGGGGTCGATCGCGGCCGGGCCGGTGGAGAGCAGCGTCAGCGAGCTCCAGGGCAGCGGGCCGGTGGCGCCCAGCAGGGCCTCCCGGACCACCTGGCCGCCGAAGGAGTGCCCGAGCAGGTGCAGCGGGCCCGCGCCGTCCAGCAGGGCGCCCAGCGCCCGGACGTCCGCGCCCAGCTCCCCGATCGCGTACGCCGCCGGGTCCTCGGGGCCGCCGCTCTGGTACTGGCCCCGCTGGTCGACCGCCACCACCCGGTAGCCGGCCTCGGCGAGCGGCTCCAGCAGGGCGACGAAGTCCTCCTTGCTCCCGGTGAAGCCGGGCACCAGCAGGGCCGTCCCGATCGGCCGGCCCTCCGGGTCGGCCCGGAGCGCGGCGAACTCCCCGCGGGGCGTGGTCAGCCGCAGCGAGCGGGCGCAGCCGGGCAGGGTCAGGAACGGCGGGGTGCTCATCGTGCGGTCTCCTCCAGGGCGGGCCGGTCGCGGTGCCTTCCGAGCCTAGTCACCGGCGTACGCCGACCGGGGGCACGCCGGCGCGGCAGGCGGGGCGGTACGCCGTACGGACCAGAGCGCGCGGCCCGCACGCCCCGGGAGAGGCGGCCCGCACGCCCCGGCAGAGGCGGACGGCGGGCGCGGGAACGCCGAGGCGGGCCGGCCCCGAAGGACCGGCCCGCCTCCTCGCGTGCCGGATCAGACCGCCGGGGCGGCCGCCTCGCCGCCGGCGGCGGGGCGGCGGGTGCGGGTGCGGCGGCGCGGGGCGGCCTCACCCTCCGCCTTGGGCTCGGCCTTGGCGGCCGCCTTGGACTCGGCCTTCGGCTCGGCCGCGGCCGGCGCCTCGGCGGTCACCGGAGCGGTGGCCCCGGCCTCGCCGGCGGCGGCGCTGCGCGGGCGGCGACGGCGACGGCGCGGGGCGCCCTCGCCCTCGGCCGCCTCGGTCGCGGCGGGGGCCGCGGGTGCGCCGGCCTCGACCACGGCGGCTCCGGCCACGGCCTCGGCCGCCGAGTCGGCGCCGCCGCGGGTGCGACGGCGCTCGCGGGTCTTGCGAGCGGGCTTCTCCTCGGCCGGCTCGGCGACGGCCGGGCCACGGCCGTTGCCGTTGCCGGTGCCACCGGCCGGGCGGGCGCCCCGGGTGCGGCCGCCGGCCGAGCGCGAGCCGCGGCCGCCGGTCTCGCCGAGGTCCTCGACCTCCTCGGCGCCGAGGCCGGCCCGGGTCCGCTCGGCGCGCGGCAGCACGCCGGTGGTGCCCGGGGCGATCTTCAGCAGCTCGTACAGGTGCGGCGAGGTGGAGTAGGTCTCCTCGGGCTCCGGGAACTTCAGGTCGAGCGCCTTGTTGATGAGCTGCCAGCGCGGGATGTCGTCCCAGTCCACCAGCGTGACGGCGGTACCCGAGGCGCCGGCGCGGCCGGTCCGGCCGATCCGGTGCAGGTAGGTCTTCTCGTCCTCGGGGCACTGGTAGTTGATGACGTGGGTGACGCCCTCGACGTCGATGCCGCGGGCCGCGACGTCGGTGCAGACCAGGACGTCGACCTTGCCGCCGCGGAACGCGCGCAGCGCCTGCTCGCGCGCGCCCTGGCCGAGGTCGCCGTGCACCGCGCCGGCGGCGAAGCCGCGCTGGGTCAGCTGGTCGGAGACGTCCGCCGCCGTCCGCTTGGTCCGGCAGAAGATCATCGCCAGGCCGCGGCCCTCGGACTGCAGGATCCGCGAGACCATCTCCACCTTGTCGAGCGAGTGCGCCCGGAAGATGTGCTGGGTGGTGTTGGCGACGGTGTGGCCGGTGTCGTCCGGAGCGGCCGCCCGGATGTGCGTCGGCTGGCTCATGTACCGGCGGGCGAGGCTGATGACCTGGCCCGGCATGGTGGCCGAGAACAGCAGGGTCTGCCGCTTGGCCGGCAGCATGGTCAGGATCTTCTCGACGTCCGGGAGGAAGCCCAGGTCGAGCATCTCGTCGGCCTCGTCCAGGACGAGCGCGCGGATCTTCGACAGGTCGAGCTTCTTCTGCCCGGCGAGGTCCAGCAGGCGGCCGGGGGTGCCGACGATGATGTCGACGCCCTTCTTCAGCGCCTCGACCTGCGGCTCGTACGCCCGGCCGCCGTAGATGGCGAGCACGCGGACGTTGCGGACCTTGCCGGCGGTCTGCAGGTCGTTGGTGACCTGGGTGCAGAGCTCGCGGGTCGGGACGACGATCAGGGCCTGCGGGCTCTCGACGAGCTGGTCCTCGGTGGCGCGGCCGGCGTCGACGTCGGCGCGCACGACCACCCGCTCGATCAGCGGCAGGCCGAAGCCCAGGGTCTTGCCGGTGCCGGTCTTGGCCTGGCCGATGACGTCGTGGCCGGTCAGAGCGACCGGCAGGGTCATCTCCTGGATCGGGAAGGGGTGGATGATGCCGACGGCCTCCAGGGCCTCGGCGGTCTCCGGGAGGATTCCGAGCTCACGGAACGTGGTCTTCGTGGGTTCAGCGGTGGTGGACAGGGTGCTGCCTCTTCCATGTGGGGGGCCGAGAGCGAGAGGGCGGCGGGCAGCCGCGCGGCTGCGGGCGGGCCGGACTGGCCCAGTTACAGCTGCGCGGACGCACAACCGCGCCGGTCCCTGCGGCCGGCCGAGGTCGGACGGCCCGTGAAGGCGCGTCGCCCGGCGGCGTGGGGGAGGATTTCCCGTGAGGGACCCGGCGCGGGACCTTCGCCTTCGGCGCGGTCCGCGGCGGCCCTCGCTCGGCCACTGATGCGGTGCCAAGGCTTGAGGTCCAAGCCAAGGTCGGAGCCGATCGGCTCTCCGACCGGGCATCCGCGTACGTGAGCGCCCGGCGTCCGTGCGGGACGCGTCCGGCAAGGACGGCGTCCGTTCGGAGCGGGCTCGCCCGGTCCGCCGGAGGCGGCGGAACCATGCGAGCACTACGGGCCTCCCTACCACCATACAGTCACGCGACGACTCGAACACGTGACGCGGGTGACACGGCCGCCCGAGCCGGTCCGCCCGGGCCCCGCGGGGGTGCGGGCGGGACCGGGACCCTCCGGCTAGGGTGGCGAGCCATGGAGACGCAAGGTGAGACCCAGGGCATCGGGGCCGGTTCGATCGGTGACTGGGCCGGCCGCTCGGCCGACCCGGAGTACCGGGCCGCGGTGGTGGACCTGCTCGGCGCCCTCGCCTACGGCGAGCTGAGCGCGTTCGAGCGGCTGGCCGAGGACGCCAAGTTCGCGCCCGGCCTGGCCGACAAGGCGGCGCTGGCCCGGATGGCCTCCGCCGAGTTCCAGCACTTCCAACTGTTGCACGACCGGCTCGCCGCGGTCGGCGCCGACCCGGACGAGGCCATGACGCCGTTCGTGGAGCCGCTGGACGGGTTCCACCGGCTGACCGCGCCGTCGGACTGGCTGGAGGGCCTGGTCAAGGCGTACGTCGGCGACGCGATCGCGACCGACTTCTACCGCGAGGTGGCCGTCCGCCTCGACGACGACACCCGCGACCTGGTGCTCGGGGTGATGGCCGACACCGGGCACGCGCAGTTCGCCGTCGACAAGGTGCGCCAGGCCATCCAGGAGAACCCGCGGGTGGGCGGGCGGCTGGCGCTCTGGGGCCGGCGGCTGATGGGCGAGGCGCTGAGCCAGGCGCAGCGGGTGGTGGCGGAGCGCGACGCGCTGTCGAACCTGCTGGTCGGCGGTGCGCAGGTGCAGGGCTTCGACCTGGTCGAGGTCGGCAAGATGTTCAACCGGATCACCGAGGCGCACACCCGGCGGATGGCCGCGCTCGGCCTGGCGTCCTAGGCCGCCCGACCCGGGACGTGACCGGGGAGGCGACCCGTGACGTGACCCGGGCACCGGCCGCTCGGCCTGCCGGGGCCGGCCGGGAGGCCGGTCAGGCGGGCCGGCGGCGGTGGACGCCGTGCCGGCCCGTGCCCTGGCGCGGGGAGCCCGAGCGGTGGGCACCGGACCGCTGGGCGACCAGGTCCGGCCGGGCGAGCACCGAGACCAGCAGGGCCGACCCGGTCGCCGAGATCGCGAGTATCACCGCCGGCAGCGCCCCGCTCGTGGCGTAGTGCGCGATCACTCCGCTGACCAGCGCGGCCACCACCGCCGTCCCGGCCGTCAGCCCGCGGGGGGCCGGGAAGTACTCCGGGAGCACGCCGAGCGCGACCGCGGTGACGAGCAGACCTATCAGGACGAAGGCGAGCGACTCGACCAGCAAGATCTGCCTCCGGGGATCGCGGGATGCGGCTGCACCGCCCGTACCCGCAAGCGGGCACCCGCACACCCGGCACCCGCACACCCGGCGCCCCGGTACCCGGCGCGCCCGCACCCGGCGCCGCCGCGGCGCCGGACCCGCCGTCGAGGGCGCCGCCCGCCCGTGAACGCACCGGTGCCCCGCACCTCCGAGGAGGGGCGGGGCACCGGTGAACCGTCTCAGACGGTGCCGAAACCGACCTTGCGGACGGTCGGCTCGCCGATCTCCACGTACGCCAGGCGCTCGGCCGGGACGATCACGCGGCGGCCGTGCTCGTCGGTCAGCGTGAGGAGCTTCGAGGTGCCCTCCAGCGCCTTCGCGACCGCGCTCTCGACCTCATCGGCAGTCTGCGGGCTCTCGAGAACGATCTCTCGGGGCGCGTTCTGCACGCCGATCTTGACCTCCACGGCTTCCGTCCCTCCGGGGTTGCAGCCATCCACGCGCGGGGACCGGAGCGCCCTGGAACAGGCGTTCGTGGCCACCGCGCCGTACAGCCTCACCATAGAGCACGAGCCAGGCACTGAGGTG
Source organism: Kitasatospora sp. NPDC057015 (assembly GCF_042673745.1). NCBI lineage: Bacteria > Bacillati > Actinomycetota > Actinomycetes > Kitasatosporales > Streptomycetaceae > Kitasatospora > Kitasatospora sp. NPDC057015. Next base: position 105,577 of record NZ_JBHUSG010000014.1, on the reverse strand, counting down.
AAGGTCAGGACATCGCCTACTCGGCCGCGGGATCGGCGCCGCCCTCGGCGCCCTCGCCGCCCTGCTCGCCCGGGTGCATCGGGAAGCCCTTGAGACCGCGCCAGGCCAGGCTGGCGACCAGGCGCACCGCCTCGTCGTGCGGGATCTCCCGGCCCTGCGAGAGCCAGTAGCGCGCGGTGATCTGCGCCAGCCCGCAGACGCCGGCGGCCAGCAGCTTCGCCTCGGCCTCGGGCAGGTCGGTGTCCTCCGCGATGACCTGGCTCACCAGGGTCGCGCTCAGGTCGGCCGCCCGGTCGACCCGCTCGCGCACGGCCGGCTCGTTGGTCAGGTCCGACTCGAAGACCAGCCGGAACGCGCCGGACTCGCTGGCGACGTAGTGGAAGTACGCCTCCATGGTCGCGGCCACGCGCTGCTTGTTGTCGGTGGTCGCGGACAGCGCGGTGCGGGTCGCCTCCACGAGCGCGTCGCAGTGCTTGTCGAGCAGCGCGAGGTAGAGCTCCAGCTTCCCGGGGAAGTGCTGGTACAGCACCGGCTTGCTGACGCCGGCGCGGTCGGCGATGTCGTCCATGGCCGCGGCGTGGTAGCCCTGGGCGACGAACACCTCCTGGGCGGCGCCGAGCAGTTGTTCACGGCGGGCGCTTCGCGGCAGGCGGGCACCGCGTGGGCGCTCCTGCGCCTCCTGGATGGCCGTCACGGCGCTCCTCACTTCACGGGATCTACAGCACGGGCAAGGTGACTGATTCTACTTTTCGGTAACCACATCCGCGCCGGGTGGAGCCGATAAAAGCACGGAACCCCCTTGTGGGGAGCCCACAATACGGGTCTGACCACGGCCGTTGGCAGTGGTGCGGTCCCGGAACGGTACCTTCCCGGCGCTCTACCATCGTCCTCCATGAGCGCTGAGCAGCAGGTGGACCCGTTGGCCGAGGGCGGTGCGCGCGGGCGCGCGGAGATCCGGACGGTCGAGATTCCCGGAGCCGTACTGGCGGTGAGCGGGCCGGCCGGCGCCGCTCCCGGGGGCGGCGGGCACCTGCCGCCCGCGCTCTTCGTGCACGGACTCGGCGGCTCCTCCGACAACTGGACCGAGCTGATGGGCGAGCTCTCCGACCTGGTCGAGGGCGAGGCGGTGGACCTGCCCGGGTTCGGGCGCTCGGCCCCGCCGCCGGACGGCAACCTGACGCTCTCCGGGCACGTCCGGGCGGTGATCGGCTACCTGGAGGCGTCCGGCCGGGGCCCGGTGCACCTCTTCGGCAACTCGCTCGGCGGCGCCGTCGCCGTCCGGCTCGCGGCGCTCCGCCCGGACCTGGTGCTCAGCCTCACCCTGATCTCCCCGGCGCTGCCCGAGCTGCCGCCGCAGCGCAGCGCCTGGCCGACCGGCATGCTCGCGGTGCCGGGGGTGCCTGGCCTGCTCCGGCGACTGCCGTCGAACGGCCGCAGCGTCGAGGACGCCACCGACGGCCTGCTGCGGCTGGTGTACGGCGACGCCGAGGCGGTGCCGGCCGAGCGCCGGGCGGCCGCCGTCACCGAGTACCGGCGCCGGATGGGGCTGCCGTACGCGATGCAGGTCATGGTGGGCTCGGCCCGCGGGATCGTCTCGGCCTACACCGAGCGCGGCGAGCAGTCGCTGTGGCGGCAGGCGGAGCAGGTCACGGCGCCGGTGCTGCTGGTGTACGGGTTGAAGGACAAGCTGGTCTCGTACCGCTCCGCCCGGCGGGCCTGCGCGGCCTTCGCCGACGCCCGGCTGCTGGTGCTGCCCGAGTCGGGACACGTGGCGATGATGGAGCACCCGGCGCAGGTGGCGCGGGCGGTGCGGGAGCTGCTGGCGCCGACCCCGTCGGACCGGGCCGGGGCTCCGCGGGCCGCCGCCGGCCCGGGCGCCGACGGCGTCGAGGCTGGCGCGGGCGTCGAGGGAACCGGGGCAGGCGCCGACGGGGGGCTCGGCGACGGGCTCGACGGAGCGGTCGGAAACGTGCCCGCCTAACGGCCCGAATGAGGGTTGGTCACGCCCGTTCACTCATTCAGGTGGCAACGGGGCAGCGGGCCGATGGATCGTCGGTGGTCCGTCCTACCTTTCTGGTGTCGGGCCGAACAGGTGTAGGGGAGTAGCAGCCGCCGGGGTGCCCAAGGGGCGGCTGCAGAGGGGGTCCGGCGGGCCGGGGTGCGGCCTGCCGGACGGGCACGTCCGGGCCGCCCCGCGCGGCGCCCCCGGGGGGGCGCGGTGTCACCGGCCGATCCGGCTCCTCGGTTCCTCAACTGCTGAAGCAATCCGTTGATCCGCTCTGCTCTGGAGGTCTCCGTGCGCGTCGCACTGCTCACCGAGGGCGCTCGGCCGTACGCACAGCGTGGCGGGCCGGGCTGGAGTGCCCGGCTGGCCGAGGGCCTGCGTGAGCACGAGTTCGAGCTCTACCTGCTCGCCGGGCCGGCCGGGCGGGGCGCGGCCGAGGCCGGGCCCGGGGGCCCCGCCGGGCGCTTCCGGGCCGTCCACGAGCTGCCGATGTGGGGGGTGCGGCCCGCCGGGCGCGGCCCGGCGGCCCTGCGCAGGCGCCAGTACCTGCGGGCGTACGAGCAACTGGTGCGCTCGCTGGTGATGCCCAGGGAGCGCCGCTCCTTCGCCCCCGGGCTCTACCGGCTGGCCGAGCTGGCCCGGGAGGACGGCGCGCTGCCCGCGTTCCTCGCCTCCGGCCACGCCCAGCGCGCCCTGGAGCGGGCCTGGAGATCCCCCGGCGCCGACACCGCGGCCGGGCAGCCGATGGTCAGGGACGTGCTGGTCGCCGCGGACCTGCTGGAGCAGTGCCTGCGCCCGCTCGCCGCGCCCTGGTACGGCACCGGGCCCGGCGGCCTCGGCGCGGCGGACGTCTGCCACGTGGTCGGGGCCGGGCCGGCGGCCCTGCCCGCACTCGCCGCCAAGCGGCTGCACGGAGTCCCGTTCGTGGTCACCGAACACGGCCTGCACCTGCGCGAGCAGTACGCCGGGTACCGCGAGGCGCCCTACCGCTGGCCGGTCCGGGCCCTGCTGCTGACCTTCTTCCGGCTGCTGACCGAGGAGACCTACCGGCAGGCCGCCCTGCTGACCCCGGGCAGCGCCCACGACCAGCAGTGGCAGCGCCGGGTCGGCGCCGACCCGGCGCGGACCCGGGTGGTCTACGAGGGCACCCCGGCGGTCGCGCGGCCGGCCGCCGGCCCGGAGCCCGAGGCACCCACCCTGGTGTGGGCGGGCCCGCTGGAGCCGGGCCGCGACCCGGTGCTGATGGTGCACGCCTTCGCCCGGATCCACGCGGAACTGCCCGCGGCCCGGCTGCTCGTCCTCGGCGAGGAGACCGCGCCCGGCTACCGCGCCCACTGCGAGGCCCTCGCCGACCGGCTGGGTCTGGCCGGGGCGGTGGAGTTCGCCGGCCGGCCGGCCTCCGCCGCCGAGGCCTGGCAGCGCGGCACGGTGGTGGTCTTCTCGGCACCGTCCCACCGGGCTCCGCTGCTGCTCGCCGACGCCATGCTGAGCGGCCGGGCCGTGGTGTCCACCGACACCGGGGTGGCCCGCGAGGTGGTCGGGCCGACCGGCCTGCTGGTGCCGCCGAGGGATCCGCAGGCACTGGCCGGCGCCTGCCTGGCGCTGCTGGGCGACGAGGAGCGCCGCTCGCGGCTGGGGCTGGCGGGCAGGCTGCGCGTGCAGGAACGCTTCGCCGTGGAGCCGGTGGTCACCGCGTTCCGTGACATCTACCTGGAGCTGGTCTCGAACTGGCCGGCCTTCCCGGACGGTCGGAGCGGCCCGGTGGGGCAGCGGCTGCGGCCGTTCGCCCGGCCGGCGGAGTACTGGATGGCGATCGGCGCGGCGGCGGCGCCCGTCCGTCCGGCCCGGCCGGCGGCCGAGGAGCGGCCGGTCGCGGCCGCCGGCGCCAGTTCTTCCGGTCCGGAGGCCAGACCGGAAGAACTGGCGGAGGCGCTCTGATGGCGGGGCGCCGATCGCCGCGCGGCCCGGCGCCGGAGGCGGCCCCGCGCCGACCGGCCGGCGGGCAGGTGCCCGTGCAGTGGCCGACCGGCCCGCGATCGGCTGCCTCCGAGTCGGCGGGCGACCGGGCAGACCCGCGCGGTCGGGCGGCTCCGCGCGGTCAGGACTCCCCGGGCGGTCAGGCGGCTCAGGGCCGGCGTCCGTCGCAGGGCCGTCCGTCGCAGGGCCGTCCGGTGCAGGGTGTCCGGCCGCCGGGTGCCGACGGTGCTCCGGATGTCGACCGTGCGGTGGGTGCGGTGGCCGGTGATCCGGTGCGGGAGCTGATGGTGCGCCACCGGGCCCTGTGCGAGCAGGCGGTCGACCCGCTGGAGATCGCGGCCGGCCTGGAGGCGGCCGGCCTCGGACCGGGTACGGCCGCCGGCTACCGGCACGCCGACGTCTTCTCGCTGGCGGAGGAGCTCTACGCCCGGGTGCCGCGTCGTCCGCCCGATCCGCCGTCCGCCGAGGCGGGCGAGTCCTGGCGGCGGCGCTCCGGTGCGGCCCTGCGGACGGCACTGGCGGCCGTGCTCCCCTGCGCGGCCCTGGTGGCCGTCCGCGCGGTGCGACCGGGGCCGCTCGGCGCCGTCGGCCTGCTGGCGGCGGTGGCGGCGGGCGGCTGGCTGGCCGCCGCGGCCGTGCACGGGCTGACCGCCGACGGACGGACCGCGCGGAGGCGGGCCGGGCGCCGGGCGAGACCGGAGCACCCCGACACCGCGGAGCACCCCGTTCATCCGGACCACCCGGAGCACCTGACGGGCCCGGCGGGCGGGCCCGGCGCGTGGGGCCCCGGAGCGTCCCGCTCGCGGCCCGCGGTGCTCGGGTACGGCCTGGCCGTGGCGACCGCCCTGCTGCTGCCGCTGGCGGCCGGCGCAGGCCCGGTCCAGGCCGCGATGGTGATCGCCGCCGGTGCCGGGCTGGGCGCGGCCGAGTGGTCCGCCCGCTGGTTCCGGCACGTCGGCCGGGTGCACCTGGGGACGGCCGTGACGATCGGCGACTTCCGGTCCCGGCTGCGCCCGGTGCTGCCGGTGGCGGTCGGGCTGCACCTCGCGGTCCTGGCGGTGCTGACCTTCGCCGCCCTGGCGGTCCTCACCGTCGTGGCGCCCAGGCCCGGCCCGGCCGGGGGCGGGCTGTCGCACGCCGTGGCCGACCGCGCGGACGCGGTGCAGTGGGCCGCCCAGGCCGCCCTGGGGCTGCTGCTGGTGCTCACCTCGCTGCTGCTGCACGGCGGCCGGGCCCGGGTGGCGGCGACGGCCACGGCCGCGGGATCCGCGGTCGCCGCCTCGCTGCTGCTGTTCCGGTCGCAGACCGGCGCCGCGGGCTGGCCGCTGCTCGCGGACCACGGCCCGGCGGCGGCCCAGCTGTTCGGCAGCGGCCTGGCGGGAGCAGCGCTGCTGCCCTACGCCTGGGTGGTGCTGAGCCGCCCCGGCGCGCACCGCTGAGCCGGCGGGCGGCCGACTGCCCGGACCGCCCCGTGGCGGGGTGTCCGGGCGGTTCGGGCTGTCCGGACGGCCGGACCCACCCCTCTCGATGTCATCTCCGAATTCCCATCTGACCGCCAGGTCGTCCGAGACCTTGCCTCATGGAAGGACACCCCCGATGAGGGTGCTGCTGCTGGGCGCCGACGGCTTTATCGGCCGTCGGGTCACCGATCGTCTGCTCGTGGACCAGGAGTTGCAGGTGACGGTGCTCGGCCGGCGAGACTCCGCCGACATCCGCTTCGACCTGACGACCGGGAGCCCCGGTGCGCTGGCCAGGTTCCTCGACGCGGTGGCCCCGCAGGTGGTGATCAACTGCGCCGGGGCGACCTACGGCAGTTCCCGGACGCTGATCAGGGCCAACACGCTGGCCGTGGCCACGGTGTGCGAGGCGATCCGGCGGAGCCGGGAGCCGGCCCGCCTGGTCCACGTCGGATCGGCGGCCGAGTACGGCCCCGTCCCGGGCGGGATCCCGATCGCGGAGAGCGCCGAGCCGCGCCCGGTCGGCCCGTACGGGGTGTCCAAACTCGCGGGGACGGAGCTCGTGCTGGCCTCCGGTCTGGACGCCGCGGTCCTGCGGGTCTTCGACGTGGTGGGCCCGGGTGCGCCGACCGCCTCGCTCTTCGGCCGGCTCTCGGAGGGGCTGCGCCGGGCACTGGAGCGGGACGAGTCCGTGGTGCGGATGCCCGACCTGTCCGGGTACCGGGACTTCGTCGACGTCCGGGACGTGGCGCGGGCGATCCAGTCGGCGGCGGTCTCCGCGGCCACCGGTGTGATCAACATCGGCAGCGGGCACGCCGTCCGGGCCAGGGACGCCGCGCAGATGCTCGTCCGGACGGCCGGCTTCGACGGCACGGTGGTCGAGGAGAGCAGGCCCGCGCTGCTCCCGGCGCAGGCCGCGGGCGCCGCCGACCACCTGCTGCATCCGTTGGCGCACCACCTGGCCGGGCACCGGTCGGCGGACGTCCGGTCGGCGGAGGGCCGGGCCGTCGACGGGCGCTCGCCGGTGGCGGAGCCCGTTCCGTGGCGGCAGGCGGACGTCCGGACGGCCAGGGACCGTCTCGGCTGGCGGACACAGGTGCCGCTGGAGGAGTCGCTCGGCGACATCTGGCTGGAGACGGCCTGCCGGGTCTGAGCCGCCGGGCGCGGTCCGACCGCCGCCCGCCGGGAGGTGACGGAGCCCGGGCCCGCCAAGGGTCCGGGCGGGTGCGGGGCCGCGCCGGTGCCCGTCCCGCGGGGCCGGGGCACGGTCCCACCATCCGGCGTTCCCTGTCTCGCCCATCGGACGAGCTGTCTCGGAATACAGGGGTGGCATGACACTGTTGGCCTAGCAATGCCACTGTTCGACGGCGCCGATCCATCCGGTCGGCGCGGCCGAACCTGAACTGACGACCATCGGAGTCACCGTGTCGCTGCCACCCCTGGTCGAGCCGGCCGCCGAGCTCACCGTCGACGAGGTCCGCAGGTACTCCCGCCACCTGATCATCCCCGACGTGGGCATGGCCGGGCAGAAGCGGCTGAAGAACGCCAAGGTGCTGTGCGTCGGCGCCGGCGGCCTCGGGTCCCCCGCACTGATGTACCTGGCCGCGGCCGGCGTGGGCACGCTCGGCATCGTCGAGTTCGACGTCGTCGAAGAGTCCAACCTGCAGCGCCAGATCATCCACGGTCAGTCCGACATCGGCCGCTCCAAGGGCGAGTCGGCGCGCGAGTCCGTGCTGGAGATCAACCCCTACGTCAACGTGATCCTCCACGAGGACCGCCTCGACAACTCCAACGTGATGGAGATCTTCTCCGGCTACGACCTGATCGTGGACGGCACGGACAACTTCGCCACCCGGTACCTGGTGAACGACGCCGCGGTGCTGCTCGGCAAGCCGTACGTGTGGGGCTCGATCTACCGCTTCGACGGCCAGGCCAGCGTGTTCTGGGCCGAGCACGGCCCCTGCTACCGCTGCCTCTACCCCGAGGCCCCGCCGGCGGGCATGGTCCCGTCCTGCTCCGAGGGCGGCGTGCTGGGCGTGCTCTGCGCGTCCATCGGCTCCATCCAGGTCACCGAGGCCATCAAGCTGCTGGCCGGCGTCGGCGAGCCGCTGGTCGGCCGGCTGATGATCTACGACGCCCTGGAGATGAACTACCGCCAGGTCAAGGTCCGCAAGGACCCGGACTGCGCGCTCTGCGGCGAGAACCCCACCGTCACCGAGCTGATCGACTACGAGGCCTTCTGCGGCGTCGTCTCCGAGGAGGCCCAGGAGGCCGCCGCCGGTTCGACGATCACCTCGAAGCAGCTCAAGCAGTGGCAGGACGACAAGGAGGACATCCTCCTGATCGACGTCCGCGAGCCCGGCGAGTACGAGATCGTCAACATCCCCGGCGCGGTGCTGATCCCGAAGAACGAGTTCCTCATGGGCAACGCCCTGGAGACGCTCCCGCAGGACAAGAAGATCGTGCTGCACTGCAAGTCGGGCGTCCGCTCGGCCGAGGTGCTGGCCGTGCTGAAGTCCGCGGGCTTCTCCGACGCCGTCCACCTCGGTGGCGGCATCCTCGGCTGGGTCAGCCAGATCGAGCCGCACAAGCCGGCCTACTAGCCGGACCGGGCCCGCGCCCCGCGAACGTTCGAAGGGCCGTCGGCCTCCTGGAACTCCAGGAGGCCGACGGCCCTTCGGTGTCTGCGTCGACCGGTGGTGGTGGCGCCCCGCGACCACCCGGGCCGGGGGTCAGAGCGCCCCCTTGCGCTGCAGGACGTTGTAGGCGATCCAGCCCGGCAGCACCGGCAGCCAGAAGGTCAGCGCCCGGTAGAGGAAGACGGCCGGGGTGGCCACCGCCGGCGGGACGCCCGCCACCGTCAGGGCGCCGATCAGCGCGAACTCCACCGGGCCGATGCCGCCCGGGGTGGGAATGGCCGACCCGGCCGCGTTGGCGGTCAGGAAGACCACGGCGACCGCGGAGAAGCTGATGTCCCCGCCGAAGGCCTGCACGGAGGCGTCCAGGCAGGCGGTGAAGCTCATGGTGAGCAGCAGGATGCCGCCGAAGCCGCTGAGCAGCTTGGTCGGCGTCTGCATCAGGTCGAGCATCCGCGGGACCACGCCGAAGAACAGCGAGCGGACCCGGGTCACCACGAAGCGCCGCAGCGGCCCGACGGCGGCGACCACCAGCGCCAGCACGGCGGCGGTCAGCACGCCGATGATCACCGCCCGGGAGGCGCTGAGATCGCCGTTGGTCTGGCTGCCGGTGATCAGGCCGAAGCTGAACAGCAGCAGCAGGTGCCCGGCCAGGCCGGCCAGCTGGGAGGCGCCGACGCTGGCGACCGCCTGGCCCGGCCGGATGCCGGACTTCTGCAGGTAGCGGGTGTTCAGCGCGATGCCGCCGATCGCGGCGGGCGCCACCAGCTTCACGAAGGAGCCGGCGACCTGGGCCGCGACGGTCCGCCGGAACGGCAGCCGCTCCGGCACGAACCCGGTCAGGCTCATCGAGGCGGCGACGTAGCTGAAGGCGGCGGCGGCCAGTGCCAGCGCGGCCCAGGCCCAGTTCATCTGGGAGAGCTTGAGCTGCGCGGGCTTGATGGTGGTCAGGGCCAGGTAGGCGGCGAAGGTGAGCGCGACGACCATGATGAGGGTCTTCGGCTTGAGCCGCTCCAGCTTGGCCGGCTCCATCGGGGCCTCGGGGGCGATCTGCAGGATCTGCCCGCGGATCCGGCTGAGGAGGTCCTCGCCCGCGACCGCGATGTCCTCCTCGGCCTGCTGCTGGGTGCGCTCGCCGGCGGCGACCTGCTCCAGGGCCCGGGCCTGGGCGGCGGCCTTGCGCTCCTTGCTGAGGCGCTTGAGGTCGATCCTGGTCGAGCGGCTCATCCCGACCGGCTGGAGCAGCGGCAGCGCGGCCGCCACCCGTTCCGGTCCCAGCACGTGGTTGGCGACGCTCACCGCCCGCTCCGGGCCGATCCGCAGGGCGAAGGTGGTGACCAGTTGGGCGACGTCGATGCGCAGCGTCAGGTCGCTCGCCGCGATGTCGCCGCCCGAGAGGTTGACCAGACAGGCGTTCTTGTCGTCCACCACCAGCAGCGACTCGCCGGTGAGCCGGCGGTGCGCGATCCGGCGCTCGTGCAGGGCGGCGACGGACTCCCACAGGGAGGCCATCACCTGGTCGGTGATCTCCTCGTCCGCGAGGTCGTCCAGCGGCCGGCCCTCGACGTTCTCGTAGACCAGGATCGCGGCGTCCGGGCCGAGCTCCGAGGTCGCCACCAGTTGCGGGGCCCGGGCGCCGGAGGCGGCCGCCGCGTACGCGATCAGCGCCTCCTGCTCCAGGGCCTGGCGTAGCGACTGGGGGCTGCGCCGGACGGCCACCGAGCGCAGCCGCAGCCGCCGCCAGGCCCGGTAGAAGAAGCCCGAGGCCTGCTGCTCCCGGTCGACGATGTGGACGTCCAGCGGCGGGCCGCTCTGCTGGGCCACGTGGTAGCGGCGGGTGCCGCCGGGGGCGTCGGGCGCGCGGTGGGCGCTGGCCGGGGTGAAGCCGACCTTGCGCAGGCCGATCATCAGGTGCTGGCCGGTCGGCCGGATGTTCGGCGAGCCGATGGCGTACAGCGTGCCGTAGGCGACGGACCAGCCGATCAGCACGGTCAGCAGCAGGGAGAGCGGAGTGGTGTACCCGCTGATCAGCTCGGTGGTGCCGCTGAGGATGACCACCACCCAGAGCGCCACCCGCCAGCGCGGCCGGCTCGACATGCCGACCGCGGTCATGTAGGCGATGACCGGCGCCAGGTAGCCGTGCACCGGATCGGTGAGGGTGCCGTGGCTGTCGGCCGGCAGCCTGGTGAGGGCGTCCCGGATGGTGTCCGAGGCACCCTCGGCCACCCACCAGTCGATGCCGAGCGACACCCCGTACGCCAGCACCGAGGCGAGGACGCCGTCGGCGACCCGCAGGCCGTCGCGTTTGATCAGGCGTTCGACGGCGAAGGCCAGCGGTACGGCCAGCACCGCGACGCTGGAGACCAGCCCGGCGATGGTCGACAGGACGGGGGAGATCCGCTCGGCGTTGGAGCTGATGTCGAGTTCGATGCCGCTGGTGGTCGAGGTGGCGACGCTGGCCAGGACGAACAGCGCGACGATCCCGAAGACCCCGGCGAGGAACCGGATCAGGTCGGAGGGGCGGTGGGCGCGGGCGGCCAGCAGCGGCTCGTCCACGTCCAGGTGGGGCGTCTCGTCGAGCGGGTCGGGCAGCGAGCCGGGCGGCGGGGCGGCCGGGGGGCCCGGCTGCGGGTCGATGGTGGGGAGCGGCCGGGTGGGTTCCGGTTCGACGTCCGGGAGCGGCTGGGTGGGCTCGGGCTCGGCTCCTGGGCCCGGCTCCGGGTGCTCCGTGGTCGGTGGTGCGAGGTCGTCCGGCACCTGGGCGGGCACCACCTGGGCCGGCCGTCCGGAACCGGTGGATTTCGCCGGCCGCGGGGTCTTGAACCGACCGTCCTTGATCAGGGACACTTCCGGCGGGGCGGCCGGCTGACTGCCGTGACCTGCGGACACGGCGGCGGTGGACTCGTCGGAGTCCTCGTCCACGCCCACGTCTGCCGTCCCCGTCATCTGGTCTTGTCCTCGTATCACCACTCACCGCCCCGAAGATGGTGGCATGCCGTGGCGTCCGGCGCTGGACAGGGGCCGGATCGGGCGCGGCGGACCGCCCCCGCGAGGCCCGCGAATCGCCCGGATGGGGAAGAATGCCGCAGGTGACGGACATCGGGAACGACGGCGAGGGCGCGTTGCCCCCGTTCGCGGAGCTGGTCCTCGATCTTACCGAGCGGATCCCGCCGGGGCGGGTGATGACGTACGGCGACATCGCCGAGTACCTGGGCGAGGGCGGACCCCGGCAGGTGGGCCGGGTGATGGCACTGTACGGCGGTGCGGTGCCCTGGTGGCGGGTGGTCCGCGCGGACGGCGCCCTGCTGCCCGGCCACGAGCAGCGGGCCCTGGCGCACTACCGGGACGAGGGGACCGCGCTGCGCAGCACCGGCGGCCGGGGGCCGGCCCGGGGCTCGCGGGCCGCGGAGGACCTGCCCAGGGTGGATCTGAAGCTGGCCCGCTGGGACGGGCGGTAGGAACGCGGGGTGCCCGAGGTCGGAGGCCACGCCGGACATTCTTCGCTCCGGCGGGTCGGGCATCGGCCCGGGCGGGCGCGTCCGGTGACGAGCGCGCCCCCACCTTCGCCGAACCGGGTGCGCGGTAGGGAATGACGGGGCAGGATCGTAGGCTCGATACGGGCGGGCCCCGAACGGGCCCGTCCCGCTGTTGCCCGCACCGGGTCCGGCAGCCGGTCCGCCCCGGGCCCGGCCCGCCCCGGCCCACCGGAGACTTCGCAGGCCGGGGCCCCGGACGGCCCCCGCCGAACGGCGTGACCGCGACCGCGACCAGCCCCCGCCCGACCGCAGCCCGACCCCAGGACGTTCGTGACCTCCCCCTACCGCTTGGTGCGCAACCCGCTCGCTCAGCCCGCCCCGCCCGTCCTGGACTCGTACCAGCAGGCGGTGGCCGAGCATGCCGGCGGCCCGCTGCTGGTGCTCGCCGGGCCGGGGACGGGCAAGACCACCACGCTGGTGGAGGCGGTGGTCCGGCGGATCGAACAGGGCACCGACCCCGAACGCATCCTGGTGCTGACCTTCAGCCGCAAGGCCGCGATGGAGCTGCGCGACCGGATGTCCGCCCGGGTCGGCACCGGCGGGGCCGCACCGCAGGCGACGACCTTCCACTCCTTCTGCTACGCCCTGCTCCGCGCCCACCAGGATCCGGAGGCCTACGCCGAGCCGCTGCGGCTGCTCTCCGGCCCCGAGCAGGACGTGATGGTCCGCGAGCTGCTGGCCGGCGACGCCGAGGACGCCCGGCTCGGCGCCGGCCGGATCAGCTGGCCGCTCGACCTGCGGGCCTGCCTGACCACCCGCGGCTTCGCCGACGAGGTCCGCGCGGTGCTCGCCCGCAGCCGCGAGCTGGGCCTCGGCGAGGCCGAGCTCAGGCGCTTCGCCGACGGCGTGCAGCGACCCGACTGGGCGGCCGCCGCGCACTTCCTCGCCGACTACCTGGACGTCCTGGACCTGCGCGGCGTGCTCGACTACGCCGAGCTCGTGCACCGGGCGGTGCTGCTCGCCGAACGTCCCGAGGTGGGGGACGAGCTGCGCCGGCGCTACGACGTGGTGTTCGTCGACGAGTACCAGGACACCGACCCCTCCCAGGTGCGGCTGCTGCGGCAACTGGCGGGCGGCGGTCGCGACCTGGTCGCGGTCGGCGACCCGGACCAGTCCATCTACGCGTTCCGCGGCGCCGACATCAACGGCATCCTGGACTTCCCGCAGGACTTCCCGAAGGCGGACGGCAGGCCCGCCGACGTCCTGGTGCTGCGGGTCTCCCGGCGTTCCGGGGCCGTGCTGCTGGCCGCCTCCCGGGAGCTGGCCCGCCGGATGCCGATGGGCCGGCTGCCCGCCGACAAGCTCGCCCAGCACCGCGCCCTGCTGCCCTCCCGCGAGGGCGGCCGGGTCGAGGTGTACACCTACGCCACCCCCGGCACCGAGCTGGACAGCGTCGCCGACCTGCTGCGCCGGGCGCACCTGGAGGACGGGGTGCCGTGGGGCGAGATGGCCGTGCTGGTACGGGCCGGCGGACGCTCGATCCCGGGTGTCCGGCGCGCCCTGAGCGCGGCCGGCGTGCCGCTGGAGATCGACGGCGACGACCTCCCGCTGCGCGAGGAGCCGGCCGTGGTGCCGCTGCTGCTCGCCCTGCGGGTCTGCGCCGAGCAGGCCGCGCTGGAGAGGCACGGCCGCCGGTACGGGCCGGCCGGGGCCGAGGAGGGCACCCGGGCCGGTGACGAGCCCGGTGACGAGCCCGGTGACGAGCCCGGTGACGAGCCCGGTGACGAGCCCGGCGATGCCGGCCTCTTCGACGACGACGCCTTCTTCGACGACGAGGCCCTCTTCGACGACGGCGCCTTCTCGGACGACGGCGCCTTGTTTGACGACGCTGCTTTCTTGGACGACGCAGCGGGTCCGTACGACGACGCCTTCCCCCACGACGAGGCCGCTCCCCACGACGAAGCCGCTCCCCACGACGACGGCGACGACCACCGTGGGTCCGCTCAGGCCCGGGTACCCGCGCCCCGCGCGGAGGCCACGGCCGAGGAGCGGGCCGCCCGCCCCGCCGGGCCGCCCGCCCCCGGTCGGTCCGCCGCGGACCCGCTCACCGCCGATCTCGCCCGGACCCTGCTCACCGGCCCGCTCGGCGGCATGGACGGCTCCGACCTGCGCCGGCTCGGCCGGGCCCTGCGCGAGGAGGAGCGGCAGGCCCTGCGGGCCGCCGGCCGTGAGCGGCCCGGCCGCCCGGCCGCCGCCACCGTCCGCCCCGCCGAGGAGCTGATCCGCGAGGCCCTCGCCGAGCCCGAGCGGTTGGTGGCGATGGACCCGGCGTACGCCCGCCGGGCCCGGGACCTCGGCATCCTGCTGCGCAAGGTCCGCGAGCTGCTGGCCGGCGGCGGCACCGCCGAGGAGGCGCTCTGGGCGCTCTGGGACGGCAGCCGGCGCTGGCGCGAGCGGTTGGAGCGGGCCGCCCTGCGCGGCGGCGCCGGAGGCCGCAACGCCGACCGCGACCTGGACGCGCTCTGCGCCCTGTTCGAGACCGCCGCCCGCGCCGAGGAGCAGGTCACCGGCCATCGCAGCGCCCTGGACCTGCTCGCCGAGCTGGAGGCGCAGGACATCGCCGCGGACACCCTGACCGTCCGCGCGGTGCGCCCCGACGCCGTCCGGCTGATGACCGCGCACCGCTCCAAGGGCCTGGAGTGGCGGGTGGTCGTGGTCGCCGGCGTCCAGGACGGCCTCTGGCCCGACCTGCGCCGCCGCGGCTCGCTGCTGGAGGCCGACCGGATCGGCCGCGACGGCCTCGCCGAGCCGCTCACCCCGGCGGCCCTGCTGGGCGAGGAGCGCCGGCTCTTCTACGTGGCCGCGACCCGGGCGAAGGAGCGGCTGATCGTCACCGCCGTCAAGGCTCCGGCCGAGGACGGCGACGAGCCGTCCCGGTTCCTGCGCGAGCTGTACCGCGAGGAGCTCGATCCCCGGACCGGCCGGGTGCTGCGGCGGACCCCGCAGGTCGTGGTGGAGGACGTCACGCACCGTCCGCGCCGTCCGCTGTCGGTGCCCGCGCTGGTCGCCGAACTGCGCGCGGTCACCGTCGACCCGCACCGCTCCCCGGAGCTGCGGCGGGCCGCAGCCGAGCGGCTCGCCCGGCTGGCCGCGGCGGCGGACGAGGACGGCCTGCCGCTGGTGCCGGTGGCGCACCCCGACCGCTGGTGGGGCCTGGAGGACGCCACCGAGGCGCCCGACCCGCTGCGCCGGCCCGACGTGCCGGTGCGGCTCTCCGGCAGCGGCCTGGAGCAGCTGGAGAACTGCTCCCTGCAGTGGTTCCTGGACAAGGAGGTCCAGGCGCGCACCTCCAGCTCCGCCGCCCAGGGCTTCGGCAACGTGGTGCACGCGCTCACCGACGAGGTCGGCTCCGGCCGCACGCCCGCCGACCTCGCCGTGCTGATGGAACGCCTGGACACGGTCTGGGACGCGCTGGCGTTCGACGCCCCCTGGAAGTCCCACCAGGAGAAGCACGAGGCCAGGGCGGCCCTGGAGCGGTTCCTGAACTGGCACGTCCTGGAGCGCGGGCGCAGCACCGTCGCCACCGAGCACGGCTTCGACGTCACCCTGGAGGTCGGGGGCGTGGCCGTGCAGATCCGCGGTTCGATGGACCGGATCGAGAAGGACGCGGCCGGGCGCGCGTACGTGGTGGACTTCAAGACCGGCAAGCAGATACCCACCGAGAAGTCGCTGCCCGAGCACAAGCAGCTCGCCGTCTACCAGCTGGCGGTGCGCGCGGGCGCGCTCAACGAGCTGCCCGGCTTCGAGGAGGGCCCGCCGCTGTCCGGCGGCGCCGAGCTGGTGCACCTGCGGGCCGCCGACAAGGCCCTGCCGGACGGCCCGAAGGTCCAGCGGCAGGGGCCGCCCGAGGGCGAGCCGTGGATCGAGAACCTGCTCGCCGACGCCGCCGGCCGGGTCCTCGCCGAGCGGTTCGTGCCCGCCACCGGCACCGGCTGCGACCGCTGCTCGTTCCGCCGCAGCTGCTCGGCGCAGCGCGACGGCGCGCAGCTGATCGAATAGCGGGCCGGCCGGCCGCCGGGGCCGCCGCGGCCGGGCGGGCGGCGCCCGCTGTCCGCCGCGCCGGTTAGCGTGGGGGCGTGAACGCCGTGCTCGACCACCCCGACCAGCTCAAGGAGCTGCTCGGCATCCCCTTCAACCCGGAGCAGATGCGGGCCATCGGCGCGCCCCTGGAGCCGGCCGTGATCGTGGCCGGTGCGGGCTCCGGCAAGACCACCGTGATGGCGGCCCGGGTGGTCTGGCTGGTCGGCTCCGGCGCGGTGCGCCCGGAGGAGGTGCTCGGTCTCACCTTCACCAACAAGGCGGCCGGGGAGCTGTCCGAGCGCGTCCGCACGGCGTTGTACAGCGCGCGCATCGTGGAGCCGGCCGGCGTCGGCGGCCCGGGCGAGGAGCCGCTCGGGCTGCCCGAGATCTCCACGTACCACGCCTTCGCCGGGCGGTTGCTCAAGGAGCACGGGCTGCGGATCGGCATCGAGCCGGAGGTCCGGCTGCTCGCCGACGCCACCCGGTTCCAGCTGGCGGCCAAGGTGCTGCGCTCGGAGCGCGGCCCGTTCCCCGCGCTGACCGGCACCTTCTCGGCGCTGGTCGCCGACCTGATCGCGCTGGACGGCGAGCTGGCCGAGCACCTCGCCGAGCCGGCGGACCTGCGCGCCTGGGACGAGGCGCTGCTCGACACGCTGGCCGGGGTGAAGCTGACCAACGACGACCTGCGGGCCGTCCCGGTCGCCGCGCGGGCCCGCCAGGAGCTGCTCCGGCTGGTCGAGGAGTACCGGCGGCGCAAGCGCGCGGCCGGTCTGATGGACTTCGGCGACCAGATCGCCGCCGCCGCCCGGCTGGCCCAGCAGCGGCCCGAGGTGGGCGCGGTGCTCCGCGGGCAGTTCCGGGTGGTGCTGCTGGACGAGTACCAGGACACCTCGGTGGCCCAGCGCCTGATGCTGGCCGGGCTCTTCGGCCGGGGGCCGGCGGGCGCTCCCGGCGAGGGCGGTCACCCGGTCACCGCGGTCGGCGACCCCTGCCAGGCGATCTACGGCTGGCGGGGCGCCTCGGTGGCCAACCTGGACGACTTCCCGGTGCACTTCCCCCGGCGTGACGGCACCCCGGCGGCCCGCTACTCGCTGAGCGAGAACCGCCGCAGCGGCGGCCGGCTGCTGGCCTTCGCCAACGAGCTGGCGGCGCCGCTGCGGGCCATGCACGAGGGCGTCGAGGCGCTGCGTCCGGCGCCCGGCGCGGAACTCGACGGCTTCGTACGGGCCGCGCTGCTGCCCACCCACGCCGAGGAGATCGCCTGGCTGGCCGACTCGATCGCGCACCTGGTGCGCACCGGTACGGCGCCCGGGCGGATCGCGGTGCTCTGCCGGGGCGGCGCGGCCTTCCCGGACATCCACGCGGCGCTGGTGGCCCGGGAGGTCCCGGTGGAGGTGGTGGGCCTGGGCGGGCTGCTGCAACTGCCGGAGGTCGCCGACCTGGTCGCCGTCTGCGAGGTGCTGCAGGATCCGACGGCGAACGCCGCGCTGGTGCGGCTGCTGATCGGCCCGCGCTGGCGGATCGGCCCGCGGGACCTGGCGCTGCTCGGCCGCCGCGCCGCCGACCTGGTCCGCACCGGCCGCCCGGAGGGGGTGGATCCGCTGGCGGCGGCGGTCGCCGACACCGATCCGACCGAGGTGGTCTCGCTCGCCGACGCGCTGGAGAGCTTCCTGGACGCCGAGCAGCCCGACGAGCTGGCCTTCTCGCCGCAGGCCCGGGTCCGTTTCGCCCGCCTCGCGCGGGAGATCCGTGAGCTGCGCCGTTCGCTGGCCGACCCGCTGATGGACGTCCTGCACCGGGTGCTGACCGTCACCGGCCTGGAGGTCGAGCTGTCCGCCTCGCCGCTCGCCCTGGCGGCCCGGCGGCGCGAGACGCTGCACGCCTTCCTGGACGTCGCGGCCGGTTTCGCCGATCTCGACGGGGACCCGGGCCTGTCGGCCTTCCTGGGGTTCCTGCGGGCCGCCCAGGAGTACGAGCGGGGTCTGGACAGCAGCCTCCCCGGGGGCGAGGACACCGTGAAGGTGCTCACCGTCCACAAGTCCAAGGGCCTGGAGTGGGACGTGGTCGCGGTGCCCGGCCTGGTCCGCGGCAGCTTCCCGTCCGCCACCGCCCGCGAGCGCTGGACCAGCACCAAACGGGTGCTGCCGCACGCCCTGCGCGGTGACGCGGCGACCCTGCCGGACGTGCGGGGCGACTGGACGGGCAAGGCGATGACGGCCTTCAAGAACGCCATGTCGGTGCACGCCGCGACCGAGGAACTGCGCCTGGGCTACGTCGCGTTCACCCGCCCGCGCGGGCTGCTGCTCGCCTCGGGCCACTGGTGGGGGCCGAGTCAGAAGCGTCCGCGCGGCCCGTCGGAGTTCCTGCTGGAGCTGCGCCGGCACTGCGAGCGTCCGGGCGACGGCGAGATCGAGCACTGGGCCGAGCAGCCGCTGCCGGACGCCGAGAACCCGGCGCTGGCCGACGCGCTGGAGCTGCCCTGGCCGCTGCCGCTGGACCCGCAGGCGCAGAGCGCCCGGCGCCGGGTCGCCGAGGTGGTGCGCCGCCGGCTGGCCGGGCACCCCGCGCCGGAGCCGGAGCGGATGGCACCGGAGGACCGGCGCCGCACCGACTCCTGGGACCGCGACCTGGACGCGCTGCTCGGCGAGTTGGAGCGCTCCCGGCGCAGCGTCCGGGACGTCCCGCTGCCGGCCGCGCTGTCGGCGACCCAGCTGATGCGGCTGGCCGCCGACCCGGACGGCTTCGCCCGCGACCTCGCCCGGCCGATGCCCAGGCCGCCGCAGCCGGCCGCCCGCCGGGGCACCCGGTTCCACGCCTGGGTGCAGGCCAGGATCGAGCCGCTGCTGCTGGTCGAGCCGGGCGCACTGCCGGGCACCGACGACGACGGCATCGAGGACGAGCGCGACCTGGAGCGGCTCAAGGAGGCGTTCCTGCGTACGCCGTACGCGCACCGGACCCCGCACCGGGTGGAGGCGCCGTTCCAGCTGGTGCTGGCGGGCCGGGTGGTGCGCGGCCGGATCGACGCGGTGTACCGCAGTGATGACGGTGAGTCAGGAGCGGCGGGAGCGTCACGCTACGAAGTGGTGGACTGGAAGACCAATCGGGAGGAGACTGCCGATCCGCTCCAACTGGCCGTCTACCGGGTGGCCTGGGCCGAACAGGCCCGGGTGCCGGTGGAGCAGGTCACGGCTTCCTTCCTGTACGTCCGGAGCGGGCGGATCGAACAACCGGTAGGACTTCCTGGCCGAAAAGAGTTGGAACGGCTCCTGATCGGGAACAGTGAAGAATGAGTCACAGAGAGCATCCAAGTCGTCACACGATCACGCGAAACCTGTGCTCCCCGCGCGTTTCGCGCCTATTGTGGGGTCGGTAACCGGTCACCTCGTACTCCGGCCGCCAGCAAGGCCCCTTCCTCCTGACCCTCAGTCATCACCGCAGGTGCCCTCCGGGGCGCCGGCACCTTCTGCTGGAGAGACCGAAGTTGAGCGCGACCGGATGGATCAGAGAGCGCTTCGCGGGGCCGACCCCGGGGGCTGCTCCGGGCGGTACCGGCACCTGGCCGAGGACGGCGCTCGCGCTGCCGTTCATCGGCATGGCGCTGGTGGTCGCCCTCAACTACTTCACCGACACCGGCGTGACGGTCGAACCGGCCCTCACCGCCGTCCCCGCGCTGGCCGCCGTGGTCAGCCGTCGCACCTGGTACCCGCTGCTCATCGGGCTCTGCACCGAGGCCGCGGCCTTCCTGATGGCCCTCTCCAGCGACTCGCTCGGCGAGTCCGTGCACAGCGCCACCGTCTTCGCCATCGTCCTGGTCGCCGCCATCGGCTGGGTCAGTGCGACCCTGCGACTGCGTCAGGAGAAGGCCCTGGCCGACGCCCAGCTGGTCGCCGAGGTCGCCCGCCGGGTGCTGCTGCGACCCGTCCCCGACCGGGTCGGCAGCGTCCGGGCGGCCGTCCACTACGCGGCGGCCGCCGCGCACGCCAGGATCGGCGGCGACCTCTACGAGCTGGTCAACACCCGGCACGGCGTCCGGGCGGTGGTCGGTGACGTCCGGGGCAAGGGGCTGAACGCCGTCGAGACGGCCGCCGCCGTGCTCGGCGCCTTCCGGGAGGCCGCCCACCAGGAGCCCGCGCTGGACAAGGTGGCCGGCTGGCTGGCCGTCAGCCTCGACCGGGCGCTGCACGAGAACGACCACACCGGGGTGGAGGAGGAGTTCGTCACGCTCGTCCTGATCGGGGTGGCGCCGGACGGCGCCACCGAGATCGCCAACTGCGGCCACCCCTCGCCGCTGCTGCTGCGCGAGGGCGAGGGGGTCTCCGTGCTGGGGCTGGAGGAGACCGTCCCGCCGCTCGGCGTGCTCGACCCCGCGGACGTCCGCCCGCCGGTGCAGCGGGTCCGGCTGAGCCCCGGCGACCGGGTCCTGCTCTTCACCGACGGCGTGGTCGAGGCCCGCGACCGCGCCGGTGTCTTCTACCCGCTGGCCGAGCGCCTGCCGGAGCGCGCCCGGGGCAACCCGGCGGAGGTGCTGCACCGGGTGCACGAGGACGTGGTGCGCCACGTCGGCCGGCAGCTCGGCGACGACGCGGCGATGCTGCTGCTGCAGTACGACCCGGCCCCGGCCACCGCGCTGCTGCCGCAGCAGAACGGGCAGCTGGCACACCGTTAGAGCCGGTCCGGGCCCTCCCCGCGGGGGCCCGGACCGACGGGGCGTCAGAGTGCGACCTCCACCACCAGCGGACGGTGGTCGGAGACGGCGGTGCGCGGTGCGGCGGAGGCGCCGACCGCGCCGCGCGGCACCCCGACGGCGAGCACGTGGTCGAACTGCACGGCCGGCCGGTGCGAGGGGTACGTCGGGATCCGGGCCAGGTCGTGCCAGCCCTGCAGTCGGGCCCGCGGCTCGCGCACCCGGCGCCGGCGCGGCTCGGCCGCGGCGGCCCTGGCCCGGCGGGCGGCGCGCAGTTCGCGGATCCGGCGCGGGCCCGAGCGCTCCAGGGCGGTTGCCCCGCCGAGCACCGTCCGCGGCACCGCGCCGATCAGGTTGAAGTCGCCCAGCACCAGGTAGGGCTGCGGCAGGTCGGCGATCCAGCGTCGGATGCCGGCCAGCTGCGCCATGTTCCAGCCGGGTACGAAGGACAGGTGGGCGGCGACCACGGTGAACGGCCCGTGCTCGCCCTCCAGGACGGCGGCCAGCGCCGCCCGCGGCTCGTCCGGCACGGGGGTGAGGCCGCGCCGGCCGGCCACCCGCAGCGGCAGGCCGAACGGCGCGGGTGCGAACCGGCGGGCCCGCCAGTGGTGCACGGGCAGCCGGGTCAGCAGCGCCGTCCCGTAGGAGGGCAGGTCGGTGGCGGTGCCGACCTCGTCGGGGCCGTAGACCTGGAGGCCGGTGACGGCCGGGTCCTGCAGCCAGCCGGCCACCGGGGCGGGGCGGCCGTGCAGGGCCGCGGCGAAGCGCCAGTCGGCGGCGCCCATCGCCTTGGCGGCGACGGCGGCCTGGTCGATCAGGCCGGACCGCTCCTGGTGGCGGTCCACCTCCTGGATCGCCAGGACGTCGGCGTCGAGTGCGGCGATCGCCTCGGCGAGCGGGCCGCCGGTCGTCGAGGGGTCGTCCAGCGGGCTGCCGTCGAGGGCCAGCGGCTGACCGTGCAGCAGGTTGAAGGTGGCGATGCGCAACTGGCTCACAGGGCACGACGCTACCGGGTCGGCGTGTCGGGCCGGGAATCGGCGAGGTCCGCCGCGGGGTGCGGCGGTGCGGCTTGAGCATGGAGAGCATACCGGGTATACATACTCGGTATGTCCATCCGTCACGGCCTGCTGGCCCTGCTCGACCAAGGTCCCCGCTACGGCTACCAGCTGCGCGCCGAGTTCGAGGCCCGCACCGGTGCGACCTGGCCGCTCAACGTCGGGCAGGTGTACACCACCCTCGGACGCCTCGAACGGGACGGCCTGGTGGTGCCCGCCGGAGAGGACGAGGAGGGCCACCAGTTCTACGCCGTCACGGATGAGGGACGCGCGGAACTGCGCAACTGGTTCGACACCCCGGTGTCCAGGACCAACCCGCCCCGGGACGAACTGGCGATCAAGCTCGCGATGGCGGTGACCGTCCCCGGTGTGGACGTGCCCGCCGTCGTCCAGAGCCAGCGCCGGCACAGCATCAAGGCGCTCCAGGACTACACCCGGCTCAAGGGCCGCGCGCTCGCCGGCGAGAGCGCGCCGCAGGCCGGCCGCCAGGAGGGCTCGGACCTCGCCTGGCTGCTCGTCCTCGACCAGCTGATCTTCCAGGCCGAGGCCGAGGTCCGCTGGCTCGACCACTGCGAGACCCGCCTCGCGCAGCACGCCGAGGCCCGCGCGAAGCAGCCGGCGCCGCCGCAGGCGCCCGGCGCCGCCGGCCCGCTGCCGGGGGAGGGCCCCGCGCCCGCCCGCGCCGGCCGCCGGGGCTTCAGAGCCTGACCCCGCCCGCGGCGCCGGGCCACACCTCCGGCGCCGTCGGCGCACCCCGGGAGCCCCGCGCGGCTCCCGGCCGGGTCGGACGCCCCGCGTCCGCCCGTCCCGCCGAGCCGCCCGCCCCACGAAGGCCCGCCCCGACCGGGCCCGGCCGGGGCCGGCTCGAACGGCTCGACACCGAGCCCGGAACCACAGCCCGATCCACGAGGGGGAAACAGTGACCGAGACCGACCCGACCAGGAACCCGACGGGAGCGGTACTGCACCTGGACCACGTCACCCGGGTGCACGGGCAGGGGGCCTCCGAGGTCCAGGCCCTGCGCGGGGTCGACCTGCGGGTGCACCCGGGCGAGTTCGTCGCCGTGATGGGCCCGTCCGGCTCCGGCAAGTCCACCCTGCTCACGCTCGCCGGCGGGCTGGACACCCCCACCGCCGGGCAGGTGCTGGTCGAGGGCGTCGCCCTCGGCGGCCTGTCCCGCAAGAACCTCGCCCGGGTGCGCCGGCGCTCGATCGGCTACGTCTTCCAGGACTACAACCTGATACCCGCGCTGACCGCCGCCGAGAACATCTCGCTGCCCCGCGAGCTGGACGGCGTCTCCGGCCGGGCGGCCCGCCGCGAGGCGCTGGCCGCGCTGGAGGAGCTCGGCATCCCCGAGCTCGCCGACCGGTTCCCCGACGACATGTCGGGCGGCCAGCAGCAGCGGGTCGCGATCGCCCGGGCACTCATCGGCGACCGCCGCCTCGTCCTCGCCGACGAGCCCACCGGCGCCCTCGACTCCACCACCGGCGAGGCGGTGCTCGCCGTCCTGCGGGCCCGCTGCGACGCCGGCGCCGCCGCCATGATGGTCACCCACGAGGCCAGGCACGCCGCCTGGGCCGACCGCGTGGTCTTCCTGCGGGACGGCCGGATGGTCGACGAGAGCGTCAGCCAGAACGCGGCCAGCCTGCTGGTCTCCGCCGCGACCAACAGCATCAAGGGCCCGGTGGCCGAGTGAAGCCCGGCGCCTGGCGGGTCGCCCTGCGCATCGCCCGCCGCGACGCCCTGCGGGCCAAGGGCCGCAGCGCCCTGGTCATCGCCATGGTGGCGCTGCCCGTCCTCGGCGTGGCCGGGGCCGACATCGTCTTCCGCAGCGCCGAGCTCGACCCGGGTGAGCGGGTGGTCCGCACGATGGGCCGGGCCGACGCCGAGGTGCGTCTGACGAGCCCCGGGGCGACGGTGCTGCAGGACTCCGACCCCGGGTCCGGCGTCACCGTCGACCGGCCGGAGCAGGGCGCCCAGCTCACCGCCGAGCAGCAGCGCAGCGAGCAGAGCACCCCGGCCGCGCTGATCGGGGAACTGCTGCCGGCCGGCAGCAGGCTCGTCCCGCTGGTCGACGGCCCGTACGTCTCCACCACCAGCGCGGAGGGCCTGCTCCAGACCCAGACCGCCGAGGCCGACCTGGCCGACCCGATCTGGAAGGGCCGCGTCGACCTGGTGGAGGGCCGGGTGCCCACCGCGTCCCACGAGATCGCGGCGACCCGCGAGTTCCTCGACCGGGCGGGGCTGAAGGTCGGCGACCGGACCAGCCCGCGCGGGCTGGAGAAGACGCCGTACACCGTCACCGCCGTCGTCGAGTTCCCGAGCGAGCTGCGCAGCGCCGTGCTGATCGGCCGCCCCGGCGACCTCGTCGCGCCGCTCGCCGCGGTCGGGAGCAACCGCGCGAACCGCGAGGGCACCCCGCAGCAGGAGGACCACTGGCTGGTCGACCTCCCCGACGGCGCGGTGCTCGACTGGCCCAGGGTGATGGAGCTCAACAAGTACGGCTTCACGGTCTCCTCGCGAAGCGTCCTGCTGGACCCGCCGGCCCGCTCCCAGGTGCCCTACCTCGTCCGGCAGGACCGGGACGGCGGCGCCCAGGGCGCGTACTTCGACCAGACGGCGGTGGTCATCCTGGCCACCGTCGCGGGCATGGCGCTGCTGGAGATCGTGCTGCTCGCGGGCCCCGCCTTCGCCGTCGGAGCCAGGCGCTCCCGGCGGCAGCTGGGCCTGCTCGCGGCCGGCGGCGGTGAGCGCGCGCACATCCGCTCGGTGGTGCTCGGCGGCGGCGTCGTCCTCGGGATCAGCGGCGCCGCGGTCGGCCTGCTGGTCGCGGTCGGGCTGGTCGCCGCGCTGCGGCCGTGGGCCGAGCACTACGCCGGCCGCCGCTTCGGCCACTTCGACCTGCAGATCCTCGACCTGCTCGGCGTGATGGGCATCGGGCTGGTCACCGGGCTCCTGGCGGCCGTCGTCCCGGCCGTCCAGGCCTCCCGCCAGGACGTGGTCTCCGCCCTCACCGGCCGGGGCTCGGTCAAGCCGCCCAGCAAGAAGCTGGCCGTCCTCGGACTGCTGATGCTCGCGGGCGGCGCGGCCCTGGCCCTGCTGGGCTCGACCGCCGGCGTCGGCAACCGCAGCCTGGCCGTCCTCGGCGGCTCGATGATCGCCGAGCTCGGCATGGTCGCGCTCGCCCCGATGCTGGTCGGCCTGTTCGGCCGGCTCGGCGGGCGGCTGCCGCTGGGGCCGCGGCTCGCGCTGCGCGACTCGGTACGCCACCGGGGCCGCACCGCCCCCGCCGTCGCCGCCGTGATGGCGGCCGTCGCCGGGTCGGTCGCGGTGGGCGTCTACACCGCCAGCAGCGACGAGCAGCAGCGGCGCGAGTACGTCGCCTCCGCGCCGGCCGGTGCGGTCACGCTGGCCTCCGGCTGGGGTCCGTCGGCGGACGGCAGCCAGCTGCCGCAGCTGCGGACGGCGGTCGAGGGCAACGTCGCGGGCCTCGGCCAGCGGGCCGACGTCCAGCGGGTCAACTTCATGGGCGACTGCCAGACCGCCACGACGGGCGGCGGCTGCGGCAACGTCGACGTCTCGGTGCCCAAGGAGCGCCGCTGCCCGGCCGAGGACCCCGACCTCGACACCCCGACCACCCCGGCCCAGCGCGCGGAGCTGGCCAAGGACCCGCGCTGCAAGCAGGACGGGTCGACCTACCGGGGCAGTGCGTTCGGCTCCGTCCAGGCGGGTGACGCCGCACTGCTGCGCAACCTGTTCGCGCTGCACGACCAGGGCGCCGAGCAGGCCCTGGCGGCGGGCCGGGCGGTGGTCTTCGACCCGAAGCTCGTCAAGGACGGCAAGATCACGCTGGACCTGACCGAGCCGTACCGGATGGACGGGACGCCCGGCCCGAGCGGCTCCGCGGGGGCGCGGACACCGTCCGCCACCGCGTCCGCCACCGGGTCAGCGACGCCCACCGCGTCGGGGGCGGCGGCTGCGCCCGCGCCGTCCGGTCCGGTGTCGCCGTCGGCGTCCCCGGCCGCCTCGGCCGGCCCCGCCGTGCTGCCCAAGAGCGCGGGCACGACGGGCCCCGACGGGTACCAGCGGCCCGCCGTGCACGAGGTCTCCCTGGACGCGGTGCTGGTCTCCTCCCCGCTCACGGTCTCCTACGCCAAGGCCGTGATCAGCCCCGAGACGGCCCGCCGGATCGGTCTGACCACCACGGACGCCGGCTCGGTCTGGCTGCCGGAGACGGTGCCGGGCGACGCGGCGGAGCAGAAGGCCGCCGGCGCCGTGAACCGGGTCAGCGAGGGCGTCCAGTTCGAGGTCGAGCGCGGCTACCGTCCGGCGAACGGCCTGGTCTCGCTGGCGCTGACCGGCTTCGCGGCGCTGGTCGCCCTCGGCGCGGCCGGCATCGCCACCGGCCTGGCGGCCGCCGACTCCCAGCGCGACCTGACCACGCTGGCCGCGGTCGGCGCGGCCCCGCGCATCCGCCGCACGCTGTCCGGCTTCCAGTGCGGGGTGATCGCCGCGATGGGCGCGGTGCTCGGGACGATCTGCGGCGTCGTGCCGGCGGTGGCCCTGCGCAAGGTGGAGGGGGTGGCCGCCGCCTATCCGGGGATGAGCCCGGACGAGGCCGTGGACCGCACGGTGGTGGTGTTCCCCTGGCTGAACATGGGGATCACGCTGTTGGCCCTGCCGCTCGTCGCCGTGGTGCTGGCGACCCTGCTCACCCGCTCCCGGATCGCCCTGCTGCGGACCTCCGGCTGAGCGAGCCGTTCGTGCCCGCCCCCGTCGCCTCCCGGCCGCCGTCACCCGCGGCCGGGAGGCGACGGGGTTTTCCGGGGAGGCGACGGCGGCCCGCCGGGAGGTGACGGAGGTTACAGCCCCGGCGCGGCCCAGTGGCCGGCCGGCCGGGGCGAGCACCCGCACGGGCGAACTAAAGTCGTCCGTATGACGAGAACTCCGGACAGCGTCGTCCGTACCTTCATCGAGCAGAACGAGAGCGCCTTCCTGGCCGACCTCGCCGACTGGCTCTCCATCCCGTCCGTCTCCGCCGACCCGGGGCGCTCCGGCGAGGTGCGCCGCTCCGCCGAGTGGCTGGCCGCCAAGCTGCGGGAGACCGGCTTCCCGGTGGCGGAGATCTGGGAGACCGCGGGCCTGCCCGCCGTCTTCGCCGAGTGGCCGTCCGGTGAGCAGGACGCGCCCACCGTTCTCGTCTACGGCCACCACGACGTGCAGCCCGCGGCCAGGGAGGACGGCTGGGCGACCGAGCCGTTCACGCCCACCGTGGTCGGCCGGCAGCTGTTCGCCCGCGGCGCGGCGGACGACAAGGGCCAGGTGTTCTTCCACACCCTGGGGGTGCGGGCGCACCTGGCCGCGACCGGGCGCACCGCGCCGGCCGTGAACCTCAAGCTGCTGATCGAGGGCGAGGAGGAGTCCGGCTCGCCGCACTTCGCCGCCCTGGTCGCGCGGGAGGCCGAGCGGCTGGCCGCCGACGTGGTGATCATCTCGGACACCGGGATGTGGTCCGAGGACACCCCGACCGTCTGCACCGGCATGCGCGGCCTGGCGGACGCCCAGATCGACCTGTTCGGTCCGGACACCGACATCCACTCGGGCTCCTTCGGCGGCGCCGTGCCGAACCCGGCCTCGGTCGCCGCCGAGCTCGCCGCCGCCCTGCACGACGGCGACCGGCGGGTGGACGTCCCGGGCTTCTACGACGGCATCGTCGAACTGACCGACCGCGAGCGCGAGCTCTTCGCCGAGCTGCCCTTCGACGAGGCCCAGTGGCTGCGGGTCGCCAAGTCGTACGGGACGCAGGGCGAGGCCGGCTACAGCACCCTGGAGCGGGTCTGGGCCCGGCCGACCGCCGAGGTCAACGGCATCTGGGGCGGCTACACCGGCCCCGGCGGCAAGACCATCGTGCCGGCCTCGGCCCACCTCAAGCTCTCCTTCCGGCTGGTCGCCGGGCAGGAGGTCGAGAAGATCCGCGAGGCCGTCCGGGCGTGGGTCGCGGACCGGGTGCCCGAGGGCATCCGGTACGAGCTGGTCTTCCCCGGTGCGACGCGGCCGTGCCTGACCCCGCTGGACCACCCGGCGCTGCAGTCGACCGTCCGGGCGATGGGCCGGGCGTTCGGGCAGAAGATCCTCTTCACCCGGGAGGGCGGCTCCGGACCGGCCGCGGACCTGCAGGACGTGCTCGGTGCGCCGGTGCTCTTCCTCGGCATCTCGGTGCCGTCGGACGGCTGGCACTCCGTCAACGAGAAGGTCGAGCTGGACCTGTTGCGCAAGGGCGTGGAGACCACCGCCTACCTGTGGGGCGACCTGGCCGAGACCTGGCGGCCGGGCGGCGAGAGCGAGTGACGGACCTGACGACTCTTCACGTGGGATGGAACCTTAAGTGAGCACCGTGCCTGAGACCGAACGTCCGAAGGCCCTCGCGCTGGCCAGGGCAGGGGTCGACCGCGCCGCACAGCACCGGGTCGACGAGCCCTGGCTCGCCGCGGCCTGGAGCCACCCCGCCACCAAGGTGCTGCCGATCGCCGGCGGCGAGGCCTTCGTGGTGGACACCGAGGAGGGCACCGAACTGGTGCTGCTCCCCTCCTTCGAGGCGCCGCAGACCGGCGACCGCTACTTCCTCGGCACCGACGACGACGGCGTCTCCTACTTCGCGCTGGCCGGCGAGACCCTGCCGGGCCGCCTCGACGGCGACGCCCGCCCGGCCGGCCTGCGCGAGGTGGGGGCGATGCTCTCCGACCGCGACGCCGGGCTGCTGGTGCACGCGGTGGCGCTGGAGCACTGGCACCGCCTGCACAGCTTCTGCTCGCGCTGCGGACACCCGACCGAGAAGGCCGGCGCCGGCCACCTCCGGCGCTGCACCTCCTGCGCGGCGGAGCACTACCCGCGCACCGACCCGGCGGTGATCATGATGATCACCGACGAGCAGGACCGCTGCCTGCTGGGCCGGCAGGCGATCTGGCCCGAGGGGCGCTGGTCGACCCTGGCCGGCTTCGTCGAGCCCGGCGAGTCGATCGAGCAGGCGGTCGCCCGGGAGGTCTTCGAGGAGGCGGGCGTCCGGGTCGCCGAGGTCAGCTACGTGGCGAGCCAGCCCTGGCCCTTCCCGAGCAGCCTGATGCTGGGCTTCACGGGCCGGGCCGATCCGGCCGGCACCACGATCACGGTGGACGGCGAGGAGCTGGCCGAGGCGCGCTGGTTCTCCCGCGAGGAGCTGCGGGCCGCGATGGCCGCGGGCGAGATCGTGCCGCCCTCGGGGATCTCGATCGCCCGGCACCTGGTCGAGCTCTGGTACGGCGAGCCGCTGCCGTCGGCGGCCCGCTGGTAGGCGGCGCCGGCGGCGTTCCCCGGGGCGTCCCCGACGGTTCTCCTCGGGCGTCCGCCACGGTTCTCCACGAGTCGTCCACAGCGGTTCTCCATAAAAGAGGCGCGTGAATAAAATCGGGGGCGCACGGCCATAGGCCGTGCGCCCCCGATTTTCGTCCGGTCCATTCCGGGGGTCGGATCCGGGCCGCCCGTGAAAGCACCGCTCGGGCGTCCGCCGCTGGTCACCGGACCGGCCGTGCCACCAGGGCCCGCACGGGCCCCCGCCCTCGCAATCACCGGGGAATGCGTCCCGGACGATTGCCGGGTGGGCATGCCCGGACCGGTGCGCCGCAATCGGGGAAAGTCCGGGATTGGCCGATTCTGGCGGGTTCGGCTGAAACGGCGGAGGCCCGATCGCTACATTCACTCGGGTGACCATCCCCCGGGGCAGTGCCCAATCCCCCAAGTACCAGAGGCTCGCGGCGGACCTGCGCCGCCGGATCGCCGCCGGCGAGTTCACCGCCGACGACCCCCTGCCGGTCGAGGGCGACCTGGAGCGGCAGTACGGGGTGGCCCGCAACACCGTCCGCCTCGCGGTCGACGTGCTGGTCAACGAGGGCCGGCTGGTCAGGCTCCAGGGCAAGGGCACCTACCTGCGGGAACACCCCGTGCTGGACCACCGCGCCTACGGGCCCACCCTGCTGCCCGGGCAGCGGGACTGCCTGGCCGCGCCCACCGACATCTACGCGAGGGAGGCCGCCGAGGCCGGCCGCGAGCTGACCTCCGACTTCGAGATGCTGATCGTCCGGGCCCGGGTGGACATCGCGGAGCGGCTCGGGCTGCGGCCCGGCGAGGCGATCGTGGTGCGCCGCCAGCTGCGGATGCTGGACCGCGAGCCGTACTCGATCGAGGAGAGCCACTACCGGGCCGGGCTGGCCGCCGGGACGCCGCTGATGGAGCCGGACCAGGTCGAGGGCGGCGACGAGGCGGTGCTCGCCGCGCTCGGCCGCACCGAGGTCGGCGCGGTGGACCACATGGTGGCCCGGATGCCCGGGCCGGAGGAGGCGCAGTGGTTCCAGGGCGGGCCGGGGGTGCCGCTGGTGGTGCAGACCCGGGTCACCTACGACCGGCGCGGGCCGGTCCGGGTGATCGAGACGCGCTATTCGGCGGACCGCTGCCGACTGGTCTACGGCGTCGGCGACCTGGCCGGGCGCACCAGCCTGCCGGCGCCGGCCACCCCGGTCGACACCGCGCGCGCGGAGCCGCGGCTGTCCGAGCCGCGCCCGGCGGACGGGGCCCGGGCGGAGGTCTCCTGACCGTCCCGCCGCGCGTCGCGCCCGGGTCGCACCGCCGCCGCACCGCCGGTGGCGTCGCGGCGGACGCGCACGCAAGCCCCGGGGCCCGGCCCGCAGTCCGCGAGCCGGGCCCCGGGCACGCCCGTGTCCGGGCTCAGCCCGCCAGGGCCGCCTGGACCTGACGCAGGCTCGGATTGGTCATCACGACCTGCTCGCCGCCGCCGGCCGGCGTCACCAGCACGGTCGGCACCACCTGGTTGCCGTTGTTGACCGACTCGACGAAGGACGCCGAGGTCGGGTCCTCCTCGATGTTGATCTCGGTGTAGCCGATCCCCTCGCGCTGCAGCTGGCCCTTGAGCCGGGTGCAGTACCCGCACCAGGTCGTGCTGTACATCGTGACGC
Source organism: Kitasatospora sp. NPDC057015 (assembly GCF_042673745.1). NCBI lineage: Bacteria > Bacillati > Actinomycetota > Actinomycetes > Kitasatosporales > Streptomycetaceae > Kitasatospora > Kitasatospora sp. NPDC057015. The sequence goes on along the minus strand of NZ_JBHUSG010000014.1, from coordinate 75,205 downwards.
TGCCGGACATCGGTGGGGTCTCCTTCGGAAGGGGGGCGTACGGTCTCGGAGAAGAACGCGCGACGTGCCTCGGTCATTCCATGTGCGCCGGGCGTGACCGCGAGTACGCACGCCCTGGCGCGTGCCGATCATCCTCCGGTCCTACCGGCCCTGTGGACAGGCCGCCGCACCTGTCACCCCGGCCTGCCAGGATGACCGTCCGGGATGTCCGCCCGGCAGCACACCCGGCCGGGACGCCCGTCCGGCAGCACGCCCGGCAGGACGCCCGTCCGGGTCGTCGGCCCGGGATGTCCGCACCGGCCGCACCCGGCGGCCGGTCGTCCGCCCCCGCCGGGCTGAGAGGATGGACGGTATGCAGGAAGACCTCTTGAGCGGCAGCCCGTACGACGACGACCGGCCGGCCCCCGTCGGTGCCGACGCCGTGCTGGCCGGCCTCGACCCGGAGCAGCGGGCCGTCGCCACCGCCCTGCACGGCCCGGTCTGCGTGCTGGCCGGCGCCGGTACGGGCAAGACCCGGGCCATCACCCACCGGATCGCCTACGGCGTGCGCAGCGGCGTCTACCAGCCGCAGCAGGTGCTGGCCGTCACTTTCACCGCCCGCGCCGCCGGCGAGATGCGCGGCCGGCTGCGCGAGCTCGGCGCCGAGGGCGTCCAGGCCCGGACCTTCCACTCCGCCGCGCTGCGCCAGCTCCAGTACTTCTGGCCGCGCGCGGTCGGCGGCGAGGTGCCGCGGCTGCTGGAGCGCAAGGTCCAGCTGGTCGCCGAGGCGGCCGGGCGCTGCGGCCTGCGCGTGCAGCGCACCGAGCTGCGCGACCTCACGGGCGAGATCGAGTGGGCCAAGGTCACCCAGATCGTCCCCGACGACTACGCCGCCGCCGTCCTCAAGGCCGGCCGCGAGGCCCCGCGCGACCCGGCCGAGATCGCGCGGGTCTACGCCGCGTACGAGCAGTCCAAGCGCGACCGCTCCGTGATCGACTTCGAGGACGTCCTGCTGCTCACCGCCGCGATCCTGGAGGACCGCCCGGAGATCGCCGACCGGGTCCGCGCCCAGTACCGGCACTTCACCGTCGACGAGTACCAGGACGTCTCCCCGCTCCAGCAGCGCCTGCTCGACCAGTGGACCGGCCCGGGCGCCAGCCTCTGCGTGGTCGGCGACGCCAGCCAGACCATCTACTCCTTCACCGGGGCCACCCCCGACTACCTGCTGAACTTCCGCACCCGGCACCCCGAGGCGACGGTGGTCAAGCTGGTCCGCGACTACCGGTCCACCCCGCAGGTGGTGCACCTGGCCAACGGCCTGCTCGCCCAGGCCCGGGGCCAGGCCGCCCAGCACCGGCTGGAGCTGGTCTCGCAGCGCGAGGCCGGCCCCGAGCCGGTCTACGTGGAGTACGCGGACGAGCCCACCGAGGCGGAGAGCACCGCGCACCGGATCAAGGACCTGCTGGCGCTGCCCGCCGAGCGCGGCGGCTGCCGGGCCAGCGAGATCGCCGTGCTGTTCCGCACCAACGGCATGTCCGAGGTGTACGAGCAGGCGCTGGCCGACCTCGGCATCTCGTACCAGCTCAAGGGAGCCGAGCGGTTCTTCGAGCGGCCCGAGGTGCGGGAGGCCGGCGTCCTGCTGAAGGGGGCCGCCCGGGCCGGTTCTGACCCGCTCACGGCGGACGCCCCCGACCTGGCCTCCCAGGTCCGCGCGGTGCTGGCCACCCGGGGCTTCACCGCCACCCCGCCGGGCGGCTCGGGCGCGGTGCGCGAGCGCTGGGAGTCGCTGGCGGCGCTGGTCCGGCTCGCCGAGGAGTTCGAGGCGGCCCGGCGCAAGGCCGGCGAGAGCGCCGACCTGAGCGCCTACGTGGCCGAGCTGGACGCCCGCGCGGCCGCCCAGCACGCCCCGGCGGTCGAAGGGGTCACGCTGGCCTCGCTGCACGCCGCCAAGGGCCTGGAGTGGGACGCCGTCTTCCTGGTCGGCCTCACCGAGGGCACCATGCCGATCATCTACGCCAAGACCGACGAACAGGTGGAGGAGGAGCGCCGGCTGCTCTACGTGGGCGTCACCCGGGCCCGGCGCAACCTCTCGCTCTCCTGGTCCCTCTCGCGCTCCCCGGGCGGCCGGGCCAGCCGCAAGCCCACCCGCTTCCTGGACGGACTGCGCCCGGGATCCGGCGCGCCCGGTTCACGCTCCGGCGCCCGGGGCGGGCGGGGGGGCGTCGAGTTCGGCGAGGGGCGCCCGGCCGCCCGCAAGGCGCGCGGACCGGTCAAGTGCCGCGTCTGCGACCGCACCCTCACCGACGCCGTCGAGCGCAAGCTGCGCCGGTGCGAGAGCTGCCCGTCCTCGATGGACGAGGCCCTGTACGAGCGGCTGCGCGAGTGGCGGGCGGGTCAGGCGAGGAAGCAGGGCGCGCCCGCGTACGTGGTCTTCACCGACGCCACCCTGATGGCCATCGCGGAGGACGTCCCCGCCAACGAGCGCGAGCTGGCCGTCATCTCGGGCGTGGGCGCCATGAAGCTGGACAAGTACGGGGCCGCCGTGCTCTCGTTGTGTGCGGGGGAAGAGCCCGAGGACGACTCGGAAGCGGCTCCCGTCGACACGTCGGACGAGCCGGCCTGAACCACCCGGGGCGGGCACTTCGAAACTCGCCGGAAAAATAGTTTGCGCGCCGTGCATGGAGCGCAATAGCCTGCCGGAGCGGTCAAGGGGACGAGATCGCGAGCCGTACGGGGTCACTCCTGAAACGGCCTTCCCCTGCGTGTCGTGCGTATCACAGCGCGCGACCACAAGCCTCACCGAGAAGAAGCTTCACCGAGACAGACATCCGAACAGCCGGAGCCCGGGGGACTGGGCACCGCGAGACGCCGAGAGGAGGCGAAGACAGTGGAAACCACGACGATGATCACCAAACTGACTGGCCAGACCGTCACCGCTGCCTCCCTGTGCGTCGCCCCCGAGCGGGCGCTCGCGCTGCTTGCCGCATCCGGTCTGGGTCTCGACACCACCGTTGTCTCCGTCCTGCCCGTTGTCAGTGGTCTTCGGAACACTGGCGGCAGCACCGGAGCCGGCGCCGTCGAGACGGGTCTGTCCCGTGACTGGGCGATGGACGCGATGTCCCGCGATCTGCGCGACGAGCGACCGACGCAGGCACCGAAGGCAGCAGTAGCAGCCGCCAAGCATGGCGACTATGCGCAGGTCATCGGTGCCGGAATCACCCAGAAGCAGAACGAGCAGCTGATCAACCAGGCCAAGGCCGCCTTTATCGGCGCCTCGGTCATCCGGAACAGGGCCTTCCGCGGGCCTGAACCCTGGAGAGAACGAACCTGAGTCAGCATCAGGTCGGCACCCTCCAGGGCCGCGGAACCCGTACACCGGGATCCGCGGCCCTTCTGTTTTGTCCGGTACGCAAGACCACCCAGGCCCCCCGGGGCCTCCGGTTCAGCCCCACCAGCCAGCTGAACCGGACCCACTGAAAAGACGAGGAAGACGCCCACAGTGTCCACGGTCATCACACCGCCCCTCCCGTCCGTACCGACGACAGACCAGATCACCAAGGCCGACCAGGCCGACCCCCCGGAGGTATCCCTGATGCAGCTCACCGCGATCGACGACGCCGAGGCCCTCGGCCTTCCCATCCCGTGCCGCGCCTTCGACCCGGAGGTCTTCTTCGCCGAGACCCCGGCGGACGTCGAGTACGCGAAGTCCCTCTGCGGGGCCTGTCCGGTGAAGGAGGCCTGTCTCGCCGGTGCCCTGGAGCGCCGCGAGCCGTGGGGCGTCTGGGGTGGCGAGCTCTTCGTCCAGGGCGTCGTCGTCGCCCGCAAGCGTCCCCGGGGCCGTCCGCGCAAGACCGAGGCCCTCGCGTGAACCCCGCGCTCGGTGCCGAGGCCGTCCGCCGGGGAGAGCAGCCCCCGCTGGACAGTGCCCTGCGCCACTCCGTGCGCCTCGCCGCCGCCAAGGCGGACGCAGCCCGCAGCATCCCCTTTCCGAGCAAGCACCACGAGCAGGACCACCACATGACCGCCGCCGTCGTCGATCCCACCGTCCGCGCTGAGCAGACCACCGAACTTCAGATCCAGAACAGGACCCTCGAGATGCAACTCCTCCACGAATCCCTGGCGCGTGCGCATATGCAAGAGCGCCTCCAGGAAGCCGAGCACGAACGGCTCGGCCTACGGGTCGTCAGGGCCCACAAGCTCGTGCGGAAGGCCGAACGTGCCTCCCTGCGGGCCCGCAAGGCGCTCGCCCTCGCGCTGATGTAAGCGCCGGGGCGCGTCCCGCGTTCCACCCCCGTCGTGCCGATGGCCGCTCCCCGAACCGGGGGAGCGGCCATCGCCGTGTCCTGAGCGGCCCGCGCCCGCAGCGGGCCGGACGGGCGGTCAGCGCTTCTTCAACACCTCCGGGTTCGCACCCGGCGCGCCCTGGTGGGCGAAGCCCGGGAGCCACGCCTGCATCTCGGCCCGGAACGGCGCGTTGGCGCCGAGCTGGCAGAGCACGCCGATGGTGCTGAGCGTCACCCGGTGGATCAGCAGGTACGAGGGCGGCAGGTTGAGCTGCTTGCCCAGGTTGTAGGCGGGCGAGCGCGGATCGGCGATCCGGGCCGCCTGGGAGCGCATCCAGGCCCGGGTGAAGTGGAAGGTCTCGACCGTGGCCGGCTCGATGATCGGCAGCAGGTAGTCGAGCACCGCGTCCGGGTCGAGCCGGATCGAGGGCTTGACGAAGCCCTCCTCGCGGAGCATGTCCAGGACGCCGGAGGCGTCGCCGGCCAGCGCCATCCGCAGCGAGTCCCCGATCGGGGAGGGCAGCCCTCCCGGAAGGCGGTCGACGGTGCCGAAGTCCAGCACGCCGAGCCGCCAGCCGTCGGCCGGCCCCTCGTCCTTCAGCAGCCGGAAGTTGCCCGGGTGCGGGTCCGCGTGCAGCAGGCCGGTGCGGGACGGGCCGGCGAACAGGAAGCGGGCGAGCAGGTGGCCGGCCCGGTCGCGCTCCTCCTGGGTGCCGTTCGAGATCACCTCGGCGAGCGGGGTGCCGCCCATCCACTCGGTGACCAGCACCTGGTCGGCCTGGGCCACCACGCCCGGGACGACGATGTCGGGGTCGCCGGCGAACACCTCCGCGTGCCGGCCCTGGGCCTGCGCCTCCAGCTCGTAGTCGAGCTCCTCGGCGACCCGCTCGCGCAGCTCGGTGATCAGCGGCTTGATGTCCAGCCCGGGGATGAGCGGGCCGAGCAGCCAGGCCACCCGGCTCAGCTGGGCGAGGTCCGCGAGCAGGGCCTCCCCCGCGCCCGGGTACTGGACCTTGACCGCGACCTCGCGCCCGTCGTGCCAGACGGCCCGGTGGACCTGGCCGATCGAGGCGGCCGCGGCCGGCCGGTCGTCGAAGCTGCGGAAGCCGTCCCGCCAGTCCGGGCCCAGCCGCTCGGCCAGGGCGGCGTGCACCTTGGCGGCGGGCATCGGCGGCGCGGCGTCCTGAAGCTTCGTCAGCGCGGCGCGGTAGGGACCGGCGACCTCCTCGGGCAGCGCGGCCTCGAAGACGGACAGCACCTGCCCGAACTTCATCGCCCCGCCCTTGAGCTCGCCGAGGACCTTGAAGAGCTGGTCGGCGGTGGCCTGCTGCAGTTCGGCGGTCACCACCTCGGCGGAGCGCCCGCCGATCCGCCTGCCCAGGCCCAGCGTGGCCCGGCCGGCCATCCCCAGCGGCAGAGCGGCGAGCTTTGCCGTACGGGTCATTGCCTTGCGCGGAAGATCGCTCACCCGGGCCTCCCAGTCAGACGCCCCGGCGGCCTTCGCGAGCTGCGGGGCCTGAGGGACGGCGGTCACTACGCCATTGTGCCCGCTCGGCGGGCGGGCCCGGCCGAATTGTGGATAGTGCGGGAGCGCTGACAGTACGGCACCCGCGGACGGTCGCTCCGGGCCGGGTCGCGCCCCGGGGCCCGGCGCGCCGGACCGGCCGCCACCAGCGCCGCCGCCACCGCTCGGCGGTCCGCCGGGCGGGCCCGCCGGCTGCCCGGATCCGGTCCGCCGGGCCCCCGCCGGCCGCCGCTCAGCGGTGCGCGGCCGGGTGCCAGAGGCAGCCGCAGTCCGGGTGGTCCGGCAGCCGCAGCCGGCGGGCGAAGCCGTCGGCGGCCGAGATCTCGCACCAGCCGTCCACGCTCGGCGGGCGGGCGCCGTCGAGGTGCAGCTGGACGTGCAGGGCCGCCAGCCCGGCGACCGCGGTGGCGAGGGCGCTGTCGCAGGCGGGGGTCCGCGGCCGTCCGGGGCCGTCCTCGGCGAGCTGGGCGAGCAGCCGGGGCCAGGCGGAGTCCTCGTCGGTGCGGCCGAGGGCCAGGCAGCCGCCGCAGGCCGAGGCGCCGGGCAGGACCAGCGGGCCGACCACGCCGAGGTGCTCCACGACGCCCACGTAGAGGTGGGGGATCCCGGCCCGCATCAGCCGCCGGGCGTCCACCGCGCCGCCGGCGAACGCCCCGCTGCCGTCCCGGGGCGCCAGCACCACCAGCGAGGGCGCCGGGGCGCCCGGGTCCGGTCGCCGCTGCCCGCCCGCGCCGCGGGCTCCCGCCCGGGCGACAGTGGCGCGGGCGGCCGAGGTCCGCAGCCGGCCGACCTCGGTCGGCGCCAGCCCGGCGGGGGAGCAGTCGCCGGGGGTGACCCGGCCGGTGTCCGTCACGGTGACCGTTCCGACCCCGCCGGCCGTCAGCACCGCCGCGATCGCGGCGCCGACCCGCCCGGCCCCGCGCACCTCGACCCGGGCGGCGGCCCGCCCGCGCAGGACGGCCGGGGCGGCCCCGGGCTCGGGGTGGACCAGGGAGAGCGAGGCGAGGTCGGGGCCGAGGAGTTCGCGGTGCGCCGGGGGGTAGTGCGCGAGCGCCTGCGCGCCGGCCACGGCGTCGTCGAGCAGCCCGGCCTTCTCCAGGGAGTCGAGCAGCTCCCCGGTGGGTTCGCGGCCGAGGCCCAGCCGTTCGCCGGCGTCGAGCAGCGCCGGGCGCTCGCGGCTGCCGTCGAGCAGGCCGAGGAAGGAGCAGAAGGGTGCGCCGGCCTCCTCCACGACCCGGGCGTGGCGGTGCACGGTGCCGAACTGCAGGGTCTCGGTGTCCCGCCAGGCGCGGGAGAGGGCGGGCTTGAGCACCGGGCGCATGTGGTGTCCCTCCAGATCGGATCCGGACAGCCGGCCTCGCGGGCCGGGTCGCGGCGGCGCCTCCGGCAGGGGGCGCTGCCCGCAGGATGCCCGATCGTCGGCCCCTCGCGAACTCCGTTGTCCACAGCCCCGGACGCATGATCACACCATTGCTTCGCATGCCCTGTGGATAACTTCTCGTCCCGCCCCGGCTCACGGTGACGTCACCTCCCGTAGGCCTTTCGTTCGCGATCACTCCACGCAACATTTCGGCCAGGGCACCGGGACTTCTGTCAGGGGTAACAGGTAACGTCGTGTGCCATGGCGGCCGAACGGGAACCCCATCCCCCGGCGTCGCGTCGGCGTGCCCGTGCAGCATCCGGGTCGGGAGTCGCGACGCCGAGCACGCGCGGGCGGCCGGATCCGGTCGATCCCGCGGCCCCCTCCCGGCCGCCCTCCGCACCCGGCTCCCCGGCCCACCAGGACCAGCCGGCCGACCGCACCCGGGTGGAGGTGCGCCGCAGCGCCCGCCGCAGCCGCACCGTCTCCGCCTACCGCGAGGGGGACCGCACGATCGTCCTGATCCCGGCCCGGATGTCGGTCGCCGAGGAGCAGCGCTGGGTGGCGCAGATGCTCGACCGGCTGGCCGCGCAGGAGAGCCGGCGGGTGCTCGGCGACGACGCGCTGGCGGCCCGCGCGCGCGAGCTGTCCACCGCCTACCTCGACGGCCGGGCCCGGCCGGTACAGGTCCGCTGGGTGACGAACCAGAACTCGCGCTGGGGCTCCTGCACTCCGAGCGAGCGGACCATCCGGCTCTCGCACCGCCTGCAGGGCATGCCGGAGTACGTGGTCGACTACGTGCTCCTGCACGAGCTGGCCCACCTGCTGGTCCCCGACCACGGCTCGGCGTTCTGGGCGTTGCTGGAGGCCTACCCGCGGACCGAGCGGGCCCGCGGCTACCTGGAGGGCGTGGTCTCGGCGGCCCGGCTGCCGCACATCCCCGGCGCCCGCGGCGACGGCCCGGCCACCGGCGCCGGGCAGCAGCAGGCGGCCGGCGGATCCTGCGCCTAGGGCCTGCGGCCTGCGGCCTTCGGTATTCGGCGGGCGCACGGGCCTGCTGCCGGCCGGTCCCCCTGGGATAGGGTCACCGGAACCAGGCCGGCACACAGGGAGGGGCGTTCTCAGCGCCATGACCAGAGAACTCGCCAAGGCGTCGCGCGTCCGCATCGCCGAGCTCACCCCGGTGACGGATCTCTACCTGGGGGTGCGGCTCACCGCGCCGGGGCTGTCCTTCGACATCAGCTGCTTCGGCCTCGACGCCGACGAGCGGCTCAGCGACGACCGGTACTTCGTGTTCTTCAACCAGCCCGCCAGCCCGGAGAACTCGGTGCGGCAGCTCGGCGCGCAGCAGGACGACACCGAGGCCTTCCAGCTGACGCTGGCCGATGTCCCGGAGCACATCCACAAGCTCAGCCTGACCGCCACCGTCGACGGCGACGGCTCGATGTCGCAGGTGGGCTCCGGGTACGTGCGGATCGTCGCGGGCGGCGCCGAGGTCGGCCGGTACTCCTTCACCGGCGCCGAGTTCAGCACCGAGCGCGCGGTGATGCTGGCGGACGTGTACCGGCGCGGCGGCGAGTGGCGCTTCGCCGCGGTGGGCCAGGGCTTCGACGGCGGGCTCCAGGCACTGCTGGAGAACTTCGGCGGCGAGGTCGTCGAGGACGAACCCGCGGCCGCCGTCCCGGTGCCGGCCGCCGCACCCGCCCCGATGCCCGCACCCGCACCCGCTCCCGCATCCGTCCCGGCCCCCGCGGCCACGGTGCAGATCCCGGCGCAGCCGCAGCCGCAGCCGCCCGCCGCCGGGGTGCGGATCTCGCTCACCAAGTACGCCGAACTCCCCGAGCAGAGCGGCTGGCTGAAGCAGAACGACCACCTGGTCCGCTACACCCTGACCAAGGGCCAGGACGTGCTGGCCCTGCAGGGCAGCATGGTCGCCTACCAGGGCAAGGCGGACTTCGCCCACGAGGGCTCGGGCGTCCTGCGCAAGCTGACCGCCAACCTGACCGGCCAGCAGCTGAAGCTGATGCGGGTGTCCGGCGAGGGCCAGGTGTTCCTCGCGGACGAGGCGAGCCACCTGCACGTGGTCCGGCTGGAGGGCGACTCCTTCTGCGTCAGCTCCGACCGGGTGCTGGCCTTCGACGCCGGCCTGGAGCACGAGGTCCGCCGGATCGAGGGCGAGGGCCTCCCCAACGGCGGCTTCTTCACCCTGCAGTTCACCGGGCACGGGACGGTCGTGGTGAAGACCAACGGCGTCCCGGTGGTGCTGCCGGTGACGCCGGCGCCGGAGACCTACGCCGACGTGAACGCCCTGGTGGCCTGGTCGAAGGGTTCCCAGGTGATCACCACCGCGCCGGTGCGGATCAGGCGCTCGGCGTACGCGGGGCATGCGGCGGAGTCGTACAGCCTGCAGTTCAGGGGCGGCCCCGGCAACTTCGTCGTCGTCCAGCCGTTCGAGGTCTGAGAGCCGGACACGTCCGGGATTGGTAGGCGGATTCCATGGAGAGGCAGACGCTCTCGGGCTCGTACCTGGAGGGGTACCTGGAGAGCCCGACGACGGCCCGGATGAGCAATCACGGCGCCGCGATGTGCCGGATCGCGGTGACCACGGGCCAGGACGTCCTGGCGAAGCCCGGCGCGATGGTCGCGTACGACGGCTTCCTCCAGTACGAGGCGGTTTCGCAGACCCTGCGGCGGGCGCTGGGGGAGTGGGCCTCGGGCGAGCGCAGTCCGCTGCTCCGGTGGTCCGGCGACGGCACGCTCTACCTGGCCGACTTCGGGGCCGACGTGCTCAACCTGCAGCTCGACGGCGAGTCGCTGTCCGTCAACGGCTCGCACCTGCTGGCCCTGGACGCCGGGCTGACCTGCGCCGTCGAGAAGGTCAAGGGCCCGGCGCTGCTGGCCGGCACCGGGCTGTTCAACGTGACGGTGTCCGGCAGCGGCTGGGTGTCCGTCACGTCCCGGGGCGTGCCGGTGGTGCTGGACTGCGCCGAGGCCGAGACGTACGTGGACCCCGACGCCCTGGTCGCCTGGACCACCGGACTGGAGATCAGGACCAGGCGCACCGTCAAGATGGGCGCCCTGATCGGGCGGGGCAGCGGGGAGGCCCTCCAGCTGGGCTTCAAGGGCTCGGGCTTCGTCGTCGTCCAGCCCAGCGAGGACACCTCCGACCGACTCAAGATCCGCGGCTGAGGAGCGAGCACCGTGCAGAGTCCCCTTCTCGACCACACCGCCCTGACCGGCTCCGACCGCTACGCCCTGCAGAACCCGCAGATGCTGCGGGTCGTGCTGGACGGCGGCCCCGCCGACGTACTGGCCCGCAGCGGCGCGATGGTCGCGCACACCGGCCGGGTCCACTTCACCGGCTGGACGCCGCCGGGCCGCCGCAACCGCGCCAACGTCGCCCCGACCGAGCTCGACCTGATGCGGTGCAGCGGCACCGGCACGGTGTTCCTGGCCAACCTCGCCCAGCACCTGCACATCCTCGACCTCCGGCGGGAGCGGCTGACGGTCACCAGCACCTACCTGCTGGCGATGGACACCACGATCAACTGGCAGGTGGTCGGCATCGAGGGCGGCGAGCGGATCGCCGGGGTCGGCACCCGCAGCCTGGAGCTGACCGGCAGCGGCAAGCTGGTGCTGATGACCTCCGGCCGGCCGCTGGTGATGCGGGTGGAGCCGGGCCGGTACGTGTACGCGGACGCCGACGCTGTGGTCGGCTGGTCCTCGGCGCTGGACGTGCAGCTCCAGGCGCAGAGCAGCAACACCGAGGCGTGGCGGCGGCGCGGTACGGCCACCGAGGGCTGGGAGATGGCGTTCACCGGCAGCGGGTTCGTCCTGGTGCAGCCGAGCGAGCTGCTCGCCCCGCAGCGGGTGCCGCTGCGCTGACCCGGGCGGCCGCCGCGGCGGCCCGGCCCCCGCGGGGCGGCCGACGACGCGGACGGACGCGGAAGGGGGGCCCGGCGGCCGGGCCCCCCTTCCGCGTCCGCGCGCAGGTCGGTGCCCGCGCGCGGATCCGTCAGGCCGTCAGCGCCCTGGCGCGTGCGACCAGGGCGCGCAGCGAGTCGTCGGTCAGTTCGGGCAGCGCGTCGTAGTCGAACCAGCGCAGGTCCAAGGACTCCTCGCTGATCAGCGCCTCGGACCCGGGCGGGGCCAGCGCGACGTACTGGACGTCCAGGTGGGTGTTCTCCGGGCGGTCCTTGCCGGTGCAGCGCACCTGGTGCCGGTCGAGCAGCACCGGGGCGGGCGTGCCGTCCGCGGCGAGCAGGGCGAGGTCCGGGATGCCGGACTCCTCCACGGCCTCCCGCAGGGCGGCCGCGGCGAGCGTCGGGTCGCCGGGCTCGCAGTGGCCGCCCATCTGCAGCCAGATCCCGACCTTCGGGTGCAGGGTCAGCAGCACCCGGCCGGCGGCCGGGTCGACCACCAGCGCGCTCGCGGTGACGTGGGCCGGCAGGCAGGCCCGGTACAGGCCGTCCGGCTGCCCGGCCAGGTGGGCCAGGTAGTCGTCCCGCAGCCGCTGCTGGACGGCGTCGGTGGGGTGCCAGCCCGCCAGGGCGCGCACGGCGTCGGTGTGCAGCGCCGTGGCGCCGGTCTCGGTGACCGTCATGCGGTGGGCTCGCCCTTCCCGTCCTCGTCGGTGTTCCCCGGGGCGTCGGTGCCCTTGGCGGGGTCGGCGCCCTTCGGGGTGTCACCGCCCGCGGAGCCCCGGCCGGCGGCAGCCTCGCCGAGCAGCTTGTCGAGCGCGTCGAAGTCGAAGCCGCCCTCGGCGTCCTCGGCCGAGCCGCGGTGCACGAAGCCGTCCGGGTCGTCGAGGTCGGCGGCGGTCGGCAGCATGTCGGGGTGCTGCCAGAGCGCGTCCCGGCCCTCGACGCCGCGGGCGTCGGCGAGCGTGGCCCACAGTCGCGAGGCGTCGCGCAGCCGGCGCGGGCGCAGCTCCAGGCCCACCAGGGTGGCGAAGGTCTGCTCGGCGGGGCCGCCGGCGGCCCGGCGGCGGCGGACGGTCTCGCGCAGGGCGCCGGCCTGCGGCAGGTGCGGCTGGGCGGCGCTGTGCACCACCGCGTCCACCCAGCCCTCGACCAGCGCGAGGGCCGTCTCCAGGCGGGCCAGCGCGGCCTTCTGCTCGGGGGTGTCCTCGGGCTGCAGCAGGCCGCCGGCGAGGGCCTCCTGGAGCGCCTCGGGGTTGCTCGGGTCGAGCTGGCCGGCCAGCTCCTCCATCCGGGAGGTGTCGACCTTGATGCCGCGGGCGTACGCCTCGACGGCGCCGAACAGGTGGGCCCGCAGCCACGGCACGTGGGCGAAGAGCCGCTGGTGGGCGGCCTCGCGCAGGGCCAGGTAGAGGCGCACCTCGTCGGCCGGGACGCTCAGGCCCTCGCCGAACTCGGCGACGTTCTGCGGCAGCAGCGCGGCCTTGCCGGCCGGGGCCAGCGGCAGGCCGACGTCGGTGGAGCCGACCACCTCGGCGGCCAGCGCGCCGAGCGCCTGGCCGATCTGGGTGCCGAACATGGCGCCGCCCATGGAGCGCATGACGCCCATCAGCGGGCCGGCCATGGCCTGCATCTCCTCGGGCAGCACGCCGCCCATGGCGTTGCCGACCCGCTCGGCGACCGGGTCGACCAGGTCCTTCCAGACCGGCAGGGTCGCCTCGATCCACTCGGCGCGGCTCCAGGCGACGGCGGTGCCGGCGCCGGACGGGAACTCGGTCGCGGAGTCCAGCCAGAGGTCGGCGAGCCGGACGGCCTCGGCGACGGCCGAGCGTTCGGCGGCGCTCACCGAGCGGTCCTTGCTCTTGCCCTCGACGGGCTCGGCGACCACCGTCTGGCGGGCGATGTCCTTGGCCAGCTCCCAGTTCACCGGCCCGCCGTCGAAGGACAGCATCTGGCCGAGCTGCTGGAAGGCCGCGCCCAGGTCGTTGGGGTTGAGGCCGCCGAGCATGGCGCCGAAGGGGTTGTCCGCGCCGGGCGCGCCGCCGGGCGCGCCCATGCCGAAGAGCGCCCCCAGCGGGTTGCCCGCGCCGAAGCCGAAGGGCTGCTGCGGGGTGGCACCCGCGTCGGGGCCGTCCTTGTCGGAGTTCTCGGACTTGTCGCGCTTGGCCTTGCCGTCCTCGGGCTCCTCGGGCGGAACGCCGAATCCGAAGGGGAGGTCGCTCACGGGTTCCTCGATCTGGTCGGCCGTCACGCGGGTGGTGTGGCGGGGAAGTCTGCAGGCCCGGGGTGGTGGGCGGAGCCGGAACTCACAGCCGGTGAGCGGCTCCCGTACGGACTGGTCCGCGCCGGGTGCACCGCCGGGCCTTCGCCTCGGGCAGGATGGACGGTACGTAACACTCGTACGTACGCACATAAGCTAACCGTGGAGGATGGCCGGTGAGTTCCCCGCCTTCGGACGTTCGCTCTGGGCTGACCGGAGGCGAGGACGACCCACGTACCACGGTGTCGCCGCCTCCAGCCTACGGCGGCAAGCCGCTGACCGTGGCCGTCACCGGTGCCGCCGGTGTGCTCGGTGAACGGGTCGCGGCCCGGCTGGTGGCCTCCGCCGGCGTCCGCAAGGTCCTGGCCATCGACGACCGGCGGGGCGAGGTGCCCGGCGTGCAGTGGCGCGTCCTGGACGTCCGCGACCCGGCGGTGGCCGAGCGGCTGGCCGGGGTCGACGTGGTGGTCCACCTCGCGATGGACCTGGGCATGGAGACCGACCCGCGCGCCCGGAGCGCGTACAACGTGCGGGGCGCGCAGACGGTGCTGACCGCCTCCGCTGCGGCCGGCGTGAGCCGGGTGGTGCTCTGCACCTCCGCGATGGTCTACGGGGCGCTCCCCGACAACGAGGTGCCGCTCGCCGAGGACTCCGAGCTGCGGGCCACCGAGGAGGCCACGCTGGTCGGCGACCTGCTGGAGATCGAGCGCCTGGCCCGCCGCGCCCCGCGCGCCCACCCCGGCCTGCAGGTCACCGTGCTGCGCCCGGCCGTGGTGGTCGGCCCCGGTGTGGACACCGTGCTGACCAGGCACTTCGAGGCGCCCAGGCTGCTGGTCGTGGCTGGCTCGCGGCCGTGCTGGCAGTTCTGCCACGTGGACGACCTGGCGGCGGCGCTGGAGTACGCCGCGCTCGGCCTGGTCGAGGGCGAGGTGACGGTCGGCTGCGACGGCTGGCTGGAGCAGGAGGACGTCGAGAGGCTCTCCGGCATCCGGCGGATGGAGCTGCCCGCCGCCCTGGCGCTCGGCACCGCCGCGCGGCTGCACCGGCTGGGCCTGACCCCGGCCCCGGCCGGTGACCTCGCCTACACGATGTACCCCTGGGTGGTGTCCGGCAGCCGGCTGCACGAGGCGGGCTGGCGCCCGGCCCACTCCAACGAGCAGGTGCTGGCCGAGCTGCTCGCGCAGGTCTCCGGCAAGCACGCGGTGGCCGGCCGCCGGCTGGGCGGCAAGGAGGCCGCCACCAGCCTGGGTGCGGCCGGTGCGACGGTGGCCCTGGTCGGGACGGCGGCGCTGGTGCGCCGGGCCCGCAAGCGGCGCCGCTTCTGAGGCACCGCGCCGTCCGTCGGGCGGTAGGCCCGAACCCCTTTCTTCTCACGATGCGAAATTTCGCAATCGTGATGCGGAAGCCCCTTGCCCGGGGCCGCCCGGGATGAGGAATCATGGGGGCATGTCCGAGAACCACGACCCCATCCGCCTGCTCGCGATCCGCGAGACCCCGCTCTCCCTCGACGAGGTGTACGAGGCGGTCGGCGACGACGCGGCCGGCGGGACCACCGTCTTCGTCGGGACGGTCCGCGACCACGACGGCGGCAAGTCGGTCGCGGCGCTGGAGTACAGCTGCCACCCGACCGCCGAGCAGGAGATGCGCCGGATCGCCGAGAAGATCGTCGCGGACTTCCCGGTCCGCGCGCTCGCCGCGGTGCACCGGATCGGCCGGCTGGAGATCACCGACAAGGCCGTGATCGTCGCCGTCTCCTGCGCCCACCGCGGCGAGGCCTTCGCGGCGGCCCGCCGGCTGATCGACGACCTCAAGCACGAGGTGCCGATCTGGAAGCACCAGGTCTTCTCCGACGGCGAGGAGGAGTGGGTCGGCGCCGGCTCCTGCTGAGCGCCCGTCCCACCCGGGCGTCCGGTGCGCCCCGACGCCTCGTCCGCTCGTCCGCGGGCGCGTCCCGGGGCGGCCCGCGCCGTGTTCGGCGGAGGACGGCCGGCCCCCGGCCGGGGGCCCCGTCACCCGTTCGGTGGCAGCCGGGCCGGTGGTCCTGAGCTCCCCCGCGCCGTCCCTGGACGGGTTGTCCGCACCGTAACCCGGATGGCGCCACGCACGTTGTTCGTGTGGGTGGTTAATCTGCTCATAGACACGACGAGCTGGGAGTTCGGATATGGGTGCGCTCGCCTGGTTGATCATCCCCGCGGTCGCCGCGGTACTCGCCTCGCTCTGGGCGCTCTGGGCGGCCCGGGCCCCCAAATCCGCCGGTGATCCGGCCTCGCTGGCCGAACACCAGCGCTTCCTGGCGGCCATGGAACGCTCCACGGCGGGGCCCGGCACGGCCTCCACGGACGGGCTGGGCCGGTAGCCCGGGGGGCGCCCGGCCACCGGCGTCCCGTACTGTCGAGCCATGCCACGCCGCTCTGCGACGATGCTCGCCGCCACCCTGCTGCTGATAGCCCTGCTCTGCGTCTCCGTCCTGATGAAGGTGCCGTACACGGAGATGAGCCCGGGGCCGACGTACAACACGCTCGGCGTGCAGGACAAGACGGGCCGCCCGGTGATCACCATCACCGGCCACGAGTCGTTCCCGACCACCGGTCACCTCAACATGACGACCGTCCAGGTGACCGGCGCGAAGTACGAGCCGAGCCTGGTCTCGGCGGTGGTCGGGTGGCTGCGCGGCGACGTCCTGGTGGTGCCGCACGAGAACGTGTACCCGCCGGGGCAGACCGACAAGGAGGCCCAGCAGCAGAACGCCGAGGAGTTCGCCTCCTCCGAGGACAGCGCCAAGACGGCGGCGCTGAACCAGCTCGGCATCCCGATGGGCAGCGAGGTGATCGTCGCCTCGGTGGTGGCCGGCGGCCCCTCGGACGGCAAGCTGCACGCGGGCGACCGGATCGTCGCGGTGGACGGCACCGCGGTGACCGCCGACGACCAGGTGGCCAAGCTGGTCACCAAGCACCAGCCGGGCGAGAACACGGTCTTCACCGTCGTGCCGCGCGGCAAGGACGCCGCGGCGCCGGACCAGGGCAAGCCGACCGACGTCACCATCACCACGGCCAAGGCCTCCGACGGTGACCGGGCGATCGTCGGGATCGGCCCCGACACCAAGCACACCTACCCGTTCCAGATCGACATCGGCCTGCAGGACGTCGGCGGGCCGAGCGCCGGGCTGATGTTCTCGCTCGGGATCATCGACAAGCTGACCCCGGAGGACCTGACCGCGGGCAAGTTCGTGGCGGGCACCGGGACGATCACCGACGACGGCAAGGTCGGGCCGATCGGCGGCATCGCGATGAAGCTGATCGCGGCCCGGGACGCCGGCGCGCAGTACTTCTTCACCCCCGCCGACAACTGCGCCGAGGCCGCCGGGGCGACCCCGAGCGGGCTCACCCTGATCAAGGCGGAGACCCTGGACGGCGCGCTGAAGTCGCTGGAGCAGGTGCGTTCCGGGCAGACCTCGGCGCTGCCGTCCTGCGGCAAGGGCTGAGACAGGGCTGACGCGCGGGCTCGGGCAAGGGCCGGGGCCGCGGCGGGGCCGGGGCACGGCCGGCACAGGGCCTGAGCCGCCCGCCCCCGGCCCCGCCGCGACCGGGTGGGCCGGCGGGAGGGCCGGGGGCGGCCGCGGGTCAGGCGAAGGTCGCGAGCAGCGCGTCCGTCAGTCCGGGCACCAGGTCGGGGCCGGTGAGCACCTCGCGCGCGACGTCCTTGGAGCGCAGCCGCAGCGCCGTCTCGCGCTTGCCGTCGCGCAGCACGGCGGCGGTGATCCGCACCTCCTCGCGCTTGGGGTGGTTCGCCACCCACTCGGCCAGCTGGGCCTCGGTGGCGTTCTTCGGACGGCTCTGCTCGGCGCCCGGCGGGAGCATCAGCCGCTCGACCACCAGCGCGCAGCCGGCGATCATGTCGGGCCAGGCGATCGTCCCGAGGAACTTGTCCAGTTCCATGCCGGCCGGGAGCTCGTCCTGCTCGATCGGGGTGAGGCCGGGCTCGTCGGAGTCCGCCAGGCCGAGCTGCCTGGCCAGCTTGGGGTCGGCCTTGCGCAGCTGGGCGCTGTCCACCAGGGCGAACAGGCGGGCCGGGAGGTCCCAGCCGAGGGTGGCGGCGTACTCGTCGATCTCCAGCGCGGCCCGGGTCAGCGGGGTGGCGGCGGGGAGGCTGGAGACGTCGGACGGGATGTTGGAGGCATCGGACATGTCTCAATCCTCACACGAGGCGGCGGGCCCGGGCGCCCGCCGGCCCGCGACCCCGAGCCGTCTCCCGCCGCGGCCCCGTCCGCGTGCCCGGAACCGGTACCGAACCGACAGCAAAGCCTGGGAACTCAGGTAAAGACTGATTAAGTTGCATGGAGGACCGAACGATTCGAGACGACACAGCCGAGGTGCCACCGTGGTGTTCCAGATGCCCGACCGCTCAGGACCGGGCTTCCGGCCGAGAGTCGGCCCACCCTCACGGCGCACCCGGGTGCTCCTGCTGACGGTGGGCGTGCTCGCGGTGATGTTCCTGCTGTTCGTCATGTTCGCCGGGTTCTGGACGGACTGGCTCTGGTTCAAGTCCGTCAGCTACTCCTCGGTCTTCACCACCCAGCTGTGGACCAAGGTCGGGCTGTTCGCCGTGGTGGGCCTGCTGGTGGCCCTCTTCGTCGGCACCAACCTCTGGCTGGCCCACCGCCTGCGTCCGCCGCTGTCCGCGATGTCGGTCGAGCAGCAGAGCCTGGACCGCTACCGGTCCGGCATCGCCCCGTACAAGCGCTGGGTGCTGATCGGCGTCTCGCTGGTGATCGGCCTGATCGCCGGCGCCGCCGCCTCCGGCCAGTGGCGGACCTGGCTGCTGTTCACCAACGGCACCTCCTTCGGGGTCAAGGACAGCCAGTTCAACCTGGACGTCTCCTTCTACGCCTTCGAGCTGCCGTTTTACGAGTTCATGCTCGGCTTCGCCTTCAGCGCGGTGATCGTCGCGCTGCTGGCCTCCGTCCTGGTGCACTACCTCTACGGCGGTCTGCGGCTGCAGGGCCCGGGCCGGCGGGCGAGCGTCGGCGCGCAGGGGCACCTGGCCGTCCTGCTCGGCGTCTTCGTCCTGCTGAAGGCGGTGGCGTACTGGCTGGACCGGTACGCGCTGGCGGTCAAGACCGGCTCCTACAAGGGCGTGGACGGCTGGACGGGCCTGCGGTACGTCGACGCCAACGCCTTCCTGCCGGCCAAGACGATCCTGTTCTTCGTGGCGATCATCTGCGCCGTGCTGTTCTTCCTGACGCCGCTGCGCCGCACCTGGGTGCCGGCCCTGATCGGCTTCGGGCTGATGGCGCTCTCGGCGGTGCTGATCGGCGGGGTCTACCCGGCGATCGTGCAGCAGTTCCAGGTCAAGCCGAACGAGCAGGCCAAGGAGACGCCGTACATCCAGAAGAACATCGACGCCACCCGGCAGGCGTACGGCATCGCGAGCAGCCAGACGCAGCCGTACACGCCGCAGGCGACCACCACCGCCGACGCCCTCAAGCCGGACGCCCAGACCATCGCGGACATCCGGCTGCTGGACCCGAACGTGGTCTCGCCGACCTTCCAGTCGATCGAGCAGCAGCGCTCCTACTACGCCTTCCCGAGCACCCTGGACGTGGACCGCTACGGCAACGGCGCCTCCGCCCAGGACACCGTGATCGGCCTGCGGGAGCTCGACCTGAGCGGCGTCCAGGGCGACAAGCGCAACTGGATCAACGACCACTTCAAGTTCACCCACGGCTACGGCGCGGTCGCGGCCAAGGGCAACCAGGTCAACGACAAGGGCCAGCCGGTCTTCACCGAGTCCAGCCTGCCGGCCACCGGTTCGCTGGGCGACTACCAGCAGCGGATCTACTACGGCGAGAAGACGGGCACGTACTCGATCGTCGGCGGCGCCAACCAGGAGATCGACTACACCACCGACAGCGGTGACAAGCTCTACCAGTACACCGGGGGCAGCGGAGTCTCGCTGAACAACCCGTTCACCCGGGCCGCGTACGCGGTGAAGTTCGCCGAGCCGCAGATCCTCTACGCGGGCGCCATCACCGACGGCGCCAAGGTGATCTACGACCGGACCCCCAAGGAGCGGGTGGAGAAGGTCGCGCCCTGGCTCTCCATCGACGCCGACCCGTACCCCGTGGTGCAGGACGGCAAGCTGGTCTGGGTGCTGGACGGCTACACCACCTCGGACGGCTACCCGTTCGCCTCGAAGACCACCCTGGGTGCGGTCACCAAGGACTCG
Organism: Kitasatospora sp. NPDC057015; assembly: GCF_042673745.1. NCBI lineage: Bacteria > Bacillati > Actinomycetota > Actinomycetes > Kitasatosporales > Streptomycetaceae > Kitasatospora > Kitasatospora sp. NPDC057015. The sequence goes on along the minus strand of NZ_JBHUSG010000014.1, from coordinate 55,653 downwards.
CTGACCAACCAGCGCGGCGAGCTGCTGACCGCGGCCAACAAGGTCAACTACATCCGCAACTCGGTCAAGGCCACCGTGGACGCGTACACCGGCGAGGTGACGCTCTACCAGTGGGACGACGCCGACCCGGTGCTGAAGACCTGGATGAAGGCCTTCCCGGACACGGTCAAGCCGCGGACGGACATCCCCGCCACCCTGATGCCGCACCTGCGCTACCCGCAGGACATGTTCAAGGTGCAGCGCGAGCTGCTCGGCCAGTACCACGTGACGGACGCCGGCTCGTTCTTCAACGGCACCGACATCTGGCAGATCCCGGTCGACCCGACCAGTGACACCAAGCAGGTCCAGCCGCCGTACTACCTGACCGTCCGGATGCCCGACCCCGCGGTGACCGCGGCCAGCTTCTCGCTGACCACCACCTTCGTGCCCAGCGGGCGGGAGAACCTGGCGGCCTTCATGGCGGTCAGCGCCGACCCGGGCCCGGAGTACGGGAAGATCCGCATCCTCAAGGTGCCGGGCGACAGCAAGACGCTCGGGCCGAACCTGGTGCAGTCCCAGTTCAACTCCCGCCCGGAGGTCGCCAACCAGCTGACGCTGCTGAAGAGCGGCGGCGACTCCCAGCTGGAGTACGGCAACCTGCTCACCCTGCCGGTCGGCGGCGGCCTGCTCAACGTGGAGCCGGTGTACGTCAAGGGCCGCGGCGCCAAGTACCCGGTGCTGCAGAAGGTGCTCGCGGTGTACGGCAACGACAACGTGGCCTTCGAGAACACCCTGGAGGAGGCGCTGAAGAAGGTCTTCGCCGGCGTCTCCACCGGGACGGCCCCGACCACGCCCACCACCCCGACCACGCCCACCACGCCCACCACGCCCACGACGCCGACGACGCCGACGAACCCGACCACGCCGCCGTCCGCCGGGAGCAGCGACCCGGTGGTGCAGAAGGCGCTGCAGGACGCCCAGAAGGCGATCACCGACAGTCAGGAGGCCCTCAAGGCCGGTGACTGGGTCAAGTACGGCCAGGCCCAGAAGGCCCTGCAGGACGCGGTGACCGCGGCCATCGCGGCCGAGCAGAAGGCCGCGGGTTCCACCCCGGCGGCCTCGCCCGCTCCGGCCGCCACGCCCTCGCCGGGGGCCACCCCGTAGGGCGCCGCCACGGCACGGGGCCGTGCATCGCGCCTGGCAGTCCGTCCGGCGCGGTGCACGGCCCCCTTCGTGATCGTGCTAGAGTTCAGTTACCGACGCGGGGTGGAGCAGCTCGGTAGCTCGCTGGGCTCATAACCCAGAGGTCGCAGGTTCAAATCCTGTCCCCGCTACAAAGGCCGAAGGCCCGGAGGATCTTTCCTCCGGGCCTTCGGTGTTGTGCGCCCGGTTGGGTGCCGGCCCGGGGTGTCCCGGGCCGACCGCCGCCCCGCTGACGGGGGCCTTCGGTACTATCGAGCGTTGCTCGCCGGTCCGGACCACTCGGCCGGACGGGGGAGTCGACCGGGTGTCGCCAAGGGTGTCGACCGCGGCCGGCCTCCGGGTCGGACCGTCCGCCCGGACGGTGGGGGCTCGTCATCAGGGGGTGGGTGGGGGTTTGTGAGGTCGAAGTGTCGGGAAATCGACAAAGCACTGAAGCAATCCCCGCCGGCTTCGGCCCGCTCCACCAAAATTGGCCGGGGCAGGTGTACGCGGGTTGCGGGTGATGCGACGATGGAACACACAGGGGACGGAGCGAGGCCGTTGACGGGCCGTCCGGTCCGGCGCGCCCCCTGGGGGTCCCCCCGGCCGGAGGCTGGGGGAGGATGCCGCGACACTCTGGGGGAGCGGGAGTCGGCATGAAGCTGATCGGAAAGAACGGACCAGGGAACAAGCCCGTCACGACCGAACCGGACACCGAGGGCTGGGCGCAGAGCCCCGACCCCGAGGCGGCGGACGGCCTCCCGGGCGCCCTGCCGGCCCAGCGCACCAGCGGCCTGGCGGATCGCCGGCCGCCGGCCGGCTACGGCCCGGACAGCCTCGTGCACGTCTCCGCCCAGCAGTTCGCCGCCGGCATCGGCCCCTACACCGGCCGGCCGGCCGACGCACCCGGCGGTGAGGACCCGGACCAGGACGGCGGCGGGCTCGACGGCGCCACCTTCGAGCGCGCCCTCGCCGCCCGCGAGCAGGCCGCGCTGGAGAGCCGGCACCGCCAGGCCGCCGACGACGGCGACACCGACGCCGCCAGCCGGCTCGGCGCCCTGCTGCTGCGCCGCGGGGAGCTGGAGGACGCCGAGCCGTACCTGCGCGCGGCCGCCGCCGCCGGGCTGCGGGCCGCCGCCAACAACCTCGGCGTGCTGCTGCACCAGCAGGGCCACCGGGCCGAGGCCGCCCAGTGGTGGCGCCAGGCCGCCGTGGCCGGCAGCGCGCCCGCCGCGCACGCCCTCGGCCTGCAACTGCGCGACCAGGGCGAGGAGGAGGCGGCCGAGTACTGGCTGCACTTCGCCGCCGACCACGGGCACCCGCTGGGGGCCTACGCGCTGGGGGACCTGATGGAGCACCGGCGCGACGTGCGCGCCGAGCGCTGGTTCAGGGTGTCCGCCGACGCCGGCCACCGCGAGGCCGCCTACCGCCTCGCCCGGATGCGCGAGGCGGCCGGGGACAAGGACACCGCCGAGACCTGGTACCGCACCGCCGCCGCCCGCAGCCACGCCCGCGCCTCGCTGCGTCTGGGCGTGCTGCTGGAGGAGCGCGCCCAGGGCGATCCCGCACTGATGGAGGAGGCGGCCCGCTGGTACCGGCAGTCCGCGCAGAACGGCGAGGCCAGGGCGGCCTGTGCGCTGGGCTTCCTGATGCGCGACTCGGGCGACCTCACGGCCGCCGCCGAGTGGTGGCAGGAGGCGGCCGAGGCCGGCGACGGCAACGCGGCCAACGCGCTCGGCGCGCTGCACGCGGGCCGCGGCGAGGCCGTCACCGCCGAGCACTGGTACCGGGTGGCACTGGAGGCCGGCGACCAGAACGGCGCCTTCAACCTCGGCCTGCTCTGCGCCGGCGCCGGCCGCGACCAGCAGGCCGAGCAGTGGTACCGGCGGGCGGCCTACGCCGGGCACCGGGAGGCCTGCAACGCGCTGGCCGTCGTCCTGCTGCAGCGCGGCGACGAGTCCGGCGCCGAGCCGTGGTTCTCCAAGGCCGCCGAGGCGGGCAGCGTCGACGGCGCCTTCAACCTCGGTGTGCTGCACGCCGGGCGCGGGGAGCAGCAGCAGGCGCACGAGTGGTACGCGCGCGCCGCAGCCGAGGGGCACGGCGAGGCCGCCCTCCAGCTGGCCGTGGTCCAGGAGCAGCGGGGCAACCTGCCGGGCGCCCTGGAGCGCTACCGCCAGGCGGCCGGCGGCGGTTCGGCGGAGGGGGCCTTCCGGCTCGCCTCGCTGCTCGACCGGCGCGGGGACGCCGACACCGAGGCCGAGCACTGGTACGCCGTCGCGGCCGACGCGGGCCACCGCCGGGCGCAGGTCCGGATGGGCGTGCGGGCCGCCGAGCGCGGCGCGCTGGAGATCGCGGAGAGCTGGTACCGCCGGGCGGCGGAGGCCGGCAGCCGCAGTGCCGCCTTCAACCTGGGCCTGCTGCTGGCCCGGCAGGACAGCGAGGCCGAGGCGATGCTCTGGTACACCAGGGCGGCGGACGCCGGGCACGGCCGGGCCGCGCTGCGGCTGGCACTGCTCGCCCTGCGCCGCGGGGAGCCGGTGCAGGCGGAGAACTGGTGCCGCCGGGCGGCGGACTACGGTCCGGCCGAGGTGGCGGAGCGGGCGGGCCGGCTGCTGGGCGCGCTGCACGCCGAGCTCAGCGCCTGAGGCGGCGGCGGGGCGGCCCGGGGGCGGTTCGGCCCTGCGTCGGGCCGGCCGGGAGGCGGTGCCGCGGCGCGGCCGGTGCGGGCCGGCGGGAGGTCGGTGCGGGTCCGGCCGGTGGGGTCGGGCACCGGCCGGTGGGGGTGCCCGTCGGGCCGGTGGGCCGCGATGGCGGGGGCGCCGGTCGTGCGACCGGCTAGCGACAGTCGGGGCAGAGCCCGCGGTAGGTGACCTCGGCGCCCGAGACGGTGAAGCCGAAGCGCTGGTCGGCGGGGAGCGCGGCCACCGGGTCGCCCAGCGGGTGGACGTCGCGGATCGCGCCGCAGCCCGAGCAGACCAGGTGCTGGTGCGCGTGGTGGGCGTTGGGGTCGTACCGCTTGGCGCGCCCGTCGGTGGCGACCTCCATCACCTCGCCGAGGCTCACGAGTTCGCCGAGCGTGTTGTAGACGGTGGCCCTGCTGATCTCGGGCAGCCGTGAGACGGCGCGGGCGTGCACCTCGTCGGCGGTGAGGTGGACGTGGTCGCCGTCGAGCACCTCGGCCACGACCCGCCGCTGTGCGGTCAGGCGCCAGCCGCGCATCCGGAGTCGTTCCAGCAGGTCACTCATGGGGGCAAGGGTAGCAAGGGCCCCCAGGCTTCGGAATACGTCCGAACTTGGTTCCAGTGTTGACTTAGACAAAGTCCAAGCTAGGCTGAAGCCCGTCACGACCGGATAACGCGGAGGTCTCCCCGATGACTGCCCAGGACGAGCTGCGGCCCACGCTGACCACGGAGGCGGGCGCGCCCGTAGCCGACAACCAGAACACCGAGACCGCGGGCATAGGCGGCCCGGCCCTGATCCAGGACCAGCTGCTCTTCGAGAAGCTCGCGCACTTCAACCGCGAGCGCATCCCGGAGCGCGTGGTGCACGCCCGCGGCGCCGCCGCCTACGGCACCTTCACGGTGACCGGCGACGTGACCGCCTACACCCGGGCGAAGTTCCTGTCCGAGCAGGGCAAGGAGACCGAGACCTTCCTGCGCTTCTCCACCGTCGCGGGCAACCTCGGCTCGGCGGACGCCGTCCGCGACCCGCGCGGCTTCGCGCTGAAGTTCTACACCGAGGACGGCAACTACGACCTCGTCGGGAACAACACCCCGGTGTTCTTCATCAAGGACGCCATCAAGTTCCCGGACTTCATCCACACCCAGAAGCGCGACCCCTACACCGGTTCGCAGGAGGCCGACAACGTCTGGGACTTCTGGGGCCTGTCGCCCGAGGCGACCCACCAGGTGACCTGGCTCTTCGGCGACCGCGGCATCCCGGCCTCGTACCGCCACCTGGACGGCTTCGGCTCGCACACCTACCAGTGGCAGAACGAGGCCGGCGAGTACTTCTGGGTGAAGTACCACTTCAAGACCGACCAGGGCATCAAGAACCTCACCAGCGAGGAGGCGGCCGTCCTCGCGGGCACCGACCCCGACTCGCACCAGCGCGACCTGCGCGAGTCGATCGAGCGCGGCGAGTTCCCGAGCTGGACGGTCAGCGTCCAGATCATGCCGGCCGCCGACGCGGCGACCTACCGCTTCAACCCCTTCGACCTGACCAAGGTCTGGCCGCACGCGGACTACCCGCTGGTCGAGTTCGGCAAGCTGGAGCTCAACCGCAACCCCGACAACGTCTTCGCCGAGGTCGAGCAGTCGATCTTCTCGCCGTCGCACTTCGTGCCCGGCATCGGCCCGTCCCCGGACAAGATGCTCCAGGGCCGCCTGTTCGCCTACGCGGACGCCCACCGCTACCGCGTCGGCGTCAACGCCGACCACCTGCCGGTGAACCGTCCGCACGCCGCCGAGGCGCGGACCAACAGCCGCGACGGCTACCTCTACGACGGCCGCCACGGCCGTCAGAAGAACTACGAGCCGAACAGCTTCGGCGGCCCGGTCGAGACCGGCCGTCCGCTCTGGGCCGCGATCCCGGTCACCGGCGTCACCGGCAACACCGAGGCGCCCTCGCACAGCGAGGACGACGACTTCGTCCAGGCGGGCAACCTCTACCGGCTGATCGGCGAGGACGAGAAGGTCCGCCTGATCGCCAACCTGGCCGGCTTCATCGCCAACGTCTCCGCCGACCGCGACGACATCGTCGAGCGGGCGATCGAGAACTTCCGCCGGGCCGACGCCGACTACGGCCGGCGCCTGGAGGCGGCCGTCCGCGAGCTGCGCAAGCAGCAGTAACGGCCCCACGAACAGCGGGCCCCGGGACCAGTTGCCACCACACTGGCCCGGGGCCCGCACCCATGACCGGGCCCGGTGCCCGCCCCGCCGCCCGGTCAGAGCCTCAGCAGACCGTCCCTGATCCGCTCCAGCAGCGTCACCGACGGGTCGTCGGCCGGGTGGACCCGTACGTACCGCTCCGCCGCGAGGTCCGCCACCAGCACCCGGGCGACCCCGATCGGCACGGGCAGCAGGGCGGCCAGTTCGGCGACCGAGTGCGGGTACTGGCAGAGCTCGACGATCCGGTGCCGCTCGAAGCCGAGCGGGGCGGTCAGGGCCGACGGCGGCGCCGAGACCAGGGTCTCCAGCCGCAGCTCGCCGCCGACCGGGCGGGTCCGCCCGGCGGTGACGACGAAGGGCCGGACCACCTCGCCCGTCTCGTACTCCTCGCCGCCCGTCACAGCGCCTCGCTCGGCTGCCGCCGCTCCTGCGGGAGCGCCGGCCCGGGCTGCGCCAGCAGCGTGCCGGGCAGCAGGACCGTCGCCGTCACCCCGCGCACCGGCGAGGGCGCCAGCCGCACCCGCGCGCCCAGCCGGACGGCGAGCCGGCCCACCACGTAGTGGCCGAGCAGCTGGGTGCGGCCCACCAGGAAGCTCTCCCCGCCCGCCAGCCGGGCGTTGGCCCGGGCCAGGGCGCCCTCGTCCATCCCGGAGCCGTGGTCGGCCACGGCCACCAGGTAGCCGGCGCCGCTCAGCCGGCCGAAGACCTCGACGTCGGTGTCGGACGGGGAGGCGGCGAGCGCGTTCTCGATCAGCTCGGCCAGCAGGTGGGCCACCTCGGCCACCGCGCCGCCGTCCACCAGGGCCTCGTCCAGCCGGCGCAGCACCACCCGGCGGTAGTCCTCCACCTCGCCGAGCGCCGCCCGCACGACGTCGCCGGTCGGCACCGGCCGGGCCCAGCGGCGCGGACTGCGCTCGCCGGCCAGTACGAGGACGCTCTCCGCGTTGCGCCGCATCCGGGTCGCCAGGTGGTCCAGTTCGAAGAGGTCGGCCAGCACGCCGGGGTCGCGCTCCTCCCGCTCCAGGGCGGACAGGAAGCCCAGCTGACGGGTGACCAGGGCCTGGTTGCGGCGGCCCAGGTTGGCCAGCGACTCGGTGCTGTTGCGCTGCAGGACGCCCTGCTCCACGGCCAGGCGCAGCGCGGTGGCGCACACCAGGTCCAGCGCCTGGGTGACCTCGGCCAGTTCGTCGACCCGGTCCTTGCGGGCCGGTGCGGGCAGCACGGCCAGGGCGCTCAGGTCCTCCTCGGGCCCCGCCTCGTGGATCCGCGCCACCGCCTCCGGGAGCACCCGGTCGGCGAGCCGGCCGGCGTCCGCGGCCAGTGCGGCCAGCGGGCGGGTGATCGAGCGGGCCGCGGCGAGCGCGAGGGCGACCGCGCCGAGGGCCGCGGTCAGCGCCAGCAGGGCGTCCAGCAGCAGCGCGCGCAGCGCCGCCGAGCGGAGCGCCGCCGCGCGCTCGCGGCTCTCCGCGGCCGCCTCGCCCTGGACCCGCTGCAGGTCGTCCACCACCGTGCTGGCCGCGCGCCACCAGTCGCCGGGGGCCACCCCCAGGCGGTCCGCGGCGTGGCCGGCCAGGGCCAGCTGTTCCATCCCGGCGACGGTGACCGCGGCGGGGGTGCGCAGCGCGGCGTCCAGCGAACTCGTCCGGGCGGGCGTCGCCGTCCGGGGGACCTGGGCCACGGCGGCGTCGCGCACCGCCATGATCCGGACGAACGAGGGGTAGTCCGCCCCCTTGAAGGAGCCGGCGGCGAGCACCCCGTTGAGCGTGCCGCGCTCCAGTGCGGCCGCCTCGGTGGCCTCGCACAGGGCCCGCAGGGTGGCCAGCGAGGCCTGGAGCCGGTCGTCGCCGGAGGAGTCGAGGCCGGCGAAGGCGGCGGAGGTCAGCCCGGTGACGGCGGAGGTGAAGAAGCCGAGCGCCTCGGCCCGGGTGGCGGCGCCGGTGTCGGCCCGGCCGCGCAGGTCGGCGAGCCGGCCGAGCGCGCCGAGGGCCGAGCGGACGGCGCCGGCGCCGGGTGGTTCGGCCGCCAGCAGTCGGTCCAGGGCCCGGCGGGCCTGGTCGGCCGCGTCGCGCCCGCCGCCCAGCTGGGCGCGGAAGCTCTCGTCGCCGCCGAGCAGTCCGGCCGTCAGGCCGCGTTCGCGTTGCAGCCGGTGGACCAGGTCCTCGGTGGCGACGGCCAGGGCCACCCGGTCGTCGGTCCGGCCGGCGTCGGTGAAGCGGGCGGCCTGGCCGGCGGTGCCGAGCGCGGCCAGGACCACCAGCGCGCCGGTGGGCAGTGCGAGCAGCAGGGCCAGCCGGTGTCGGATGCTGCGGATCGTACGCACGTCGGGAGTCCCCTAGGCGAGCGGCCCGGCGTGGGTGGCGCACGGGGGAATGGGGCGCGGCGTGGGAGCCGGCCTGGGCCCGTCGAGCGTAGGGGGCGGGGATTGCCGGGCCGTTGCGCTGAACTCAGCGCTGCGGGGGAGTAGTTGATGAGCAGTCGGCAATCCGGCGGACCAGCTGCCGAAACACGGTCGTCAGACAGTCGGCGGGGGGCCTGCGTGTCGGGCGGTGCGGGGCGGCGCTGGCACGCCGACGGGCCGGGCCCGGCGGCGGGTGCGCCGACGAGCCCGGCCCGCGGGGGCGGCCGTCAGACGCCGAGCCGGCGCAGCGCCTCGTCGTGCAGGATGCCGTTGGACGCCACCGCGTCGGCGCCGCCCGGGCCGGGCACGCCGTCCAGCCCGGTGAAGCGGCCGCCGGCCTCCTGCACCACGATGCAGGGCGCGGCCATGTCCCACAGGCTCAGTTCGGGTTCGGCGGCGATGTCCACCGAGCCCTCGGCGACCATCATGTACGACCAGAAGTCCCCGTACGCGCGGGTCCGCCAGCAGGCCCGGGTGAGGTCCAGGAACGGGTCGAGGCGGCCGCGGTCCTCCCAGCCGGTGAGCGAGGAGTAGGAGAACGAGGCGTCGGCCAGCCGGGAGACGCCGGAGACGTGGATCCGGGAGGCCTTGGCCAGGCTGCGTCCGGCGTACGCGCCGAGGCCCTCGGCGGCCCACCAGCGGCGGTTCAGCGCGGGGGCGGAGACCATGCCGACGACGGGCCGCTCCTCGCCGTCCGGACCGGTCTCCAGCAGGGCGATCAGGGTGGCCCAGACCGGGACGCCGCGGATGTAGTTCTTGGTGCCGTCGATCGGGTCGATCACCCACCGGCGCGGGCCGGAGCCCTGCATGCCGAACTCCTCGCCGAACACCGCGTCGCGCGGGCGGGCCCGCTGGAGCACCCCGCGGACGTGCTCCTCGGCCGCCTTGTCGGCGTCGCTGACCGGCGTCAGGTCCGGCTTGGTCTCGATCTTGAGGTCGAGCGCCCGGAAGCGCTCCAGGGTGATCGAGTCGGCCGAGTCGGCGAGGACGTGGGCGAGGCGGAGATCGTCGTGGTAGTCGGCCATGGTCGAACAGTAGCGAGGCGCCCGGGTTCCCGACAGTCTCGCCCGGACCTCGGACAGGCGTGTCGCCCGGCGCGGGCCGGGCCGGGAGCCGCGTGCGGGCCGGGCTGCGGCCGGGCGCGGCGGCGGGCGCGCCGGCGGGATCAGTGGCCGCTGCCGCTGAGCTGCAGGCCCACCACGCCGGCGATCACCAGGCTGATCGAGACCAGCTTGAGGGTGGAGGAGGACTCCTCCAGGAAGACCATGCCGTAGATCGCCGTGCCGGCCGCGCCGATGCCCGTCCAGACCGCGTAGGCGCTGCCGACCGGAAGGCTCTTGAGGGAGAGCGTGAGCAGGCCGAAGCTGCCGAGCGCGAACGCGCAGAAGCCGATGGTGGGCCAGAGCTTGGTGAAGCCCTCACTGAGTTTCAGGTTGATCGCGAAACCTGTCTCCAGCAGGCCGGCGAGGATCACCAAGGCCCATGCCATCGCGCTGACTCCCTGTCGATCGACGTGTCGGGCCGTACCGGCCGACTTTCCTATGATCACCAGAGAGGCGTGCTCCGACACCTCACGGCGCACCGCAATCCGGGGGCGATCCGCCGGCGCACCGCCGTCGGGGAGGTGAACCGCCCCGCCGGACGGGCGCGCGCCGGCGGCCGCGGGAGCCCGGGCGGGCCCGCGCCGGGTCGGGGATCAGTCGCCGTCCCTGGTGTCCTTGGAGGAGAGCAGCCGGCGCAGCGAGTACAGCCGGGCCTGCTCGGCGTGGCCGTCCGCGACCCAGGCGTCCAGCGCGCAGTCCTGCTCGTCGTGGCTGCAGGCGCGCGGGCAGTCCACCGTCCCCGGCTCCAGGTCGGGGAAGGCGTGGATCACCCGGGACGGGTCGATGTGCGAGAGCCCGAAGGAGCGGAAGCCCGGGGTGTCGATCACCCAGCCCGGGTCCAGCGCCTTCTTCGAGCCGGGCTTGACCCCCGGCGGCGGGGGCAGCCGCAGGGCCAGCGCGGAGACCGTGGTGTGCCGGCCCCGGCCGGTCACCGCGTTGACCACGCCGGTGCTCCGCTGGTGCAGCGGGACGAGGGCGTTGACCAGCGTGGTCTTGCCCACCCCGGAGTGCCCGATGAACACCGTCGACAGCCCGCGCAGGTGGGCCCGGACCGCCTCGGCGCCCTCGGTGGCCAGCTCGTCCCGCCTGGTCACCACATAGGTGATGCCGAGCGGCGCGTAGGCCTCCAGCAACGGCGCGGCCGGCGCCAGGTCCGACTTGGTGAGCACCAGGATCGGCTCCATGCCGGCGTCGTACGCCGCCACCAGGCAGCGGTCGATCAGCCGCGGGCGGGGCTCCGGGTCGGCCAGCGCCGTGACGATGGCCAGCTGCTGCGCATTGGCGACCACGATCCGCTCGTACGGGTCGTCGTCGTCGGCGGTGCGCCGCAGCACCGAGGTGCGCTCCTCCACCCGGACGATCCGGGCCAGCGTGTCCGGCTCGCCGGAGAGGTCGCCGACGATGTTGACCACGTCGCCGACCACCACGCCCTTGCGGCCCAGCTCACGGGCCTTCATCGCGACGATCTCGCGCTCGTTCTTCGTCCCCGCGTCGACCAGGCAGGTCAGCCTGCCGCGGTCGACGGTGAGGATCATCCCTTCCGCGGCGTCGTCGTGCGTGGGGCGGATCCGGGTCCGTGGCCGGGAGCCCTTGCGGCCCGGGCGGTTGCGGATGTCGTCCTCGTCGGCGTCCTTGCCGTAGCGGCGCATGTGCTCAAGTCTCCGCTCAGGCCCCCGCCGCCGCTCCCGTGAGCAGGTCGAGCCACATCTGCGGGAAGTCCGGCAGGGTCTTGGCGGTGGTGGCGATGTTCTCCACCTCCACCCCCTCGACGGCCAGGCCGACCACGGCGGCGGCGGTGGCCAGCCGGTGGTCCTCGTAGGTGTGGAAGACGCCGCCGTGCAGGGGGCGCGGGCGGATCCGCAGGCCGTCCTCGGTCTCGGAGACGTCGCCGCCGAGGTCGTTGATCTCCTTGACGAGCGCGGCCAGGCGGTCGGTCTCGTGCAGGCGCAGGTGCGCGATGCCGTACAGGTGGGACTCGGAGTCGGCCAGCGCCGCCACGGCCGCGATCACCGGGGTGAGCTCGCCGACGTCGTGCAGGTCGGCCTCGATGCCGTGGATCTTGCCGGTGCCGGTGAACTCCAGGCCCTCGTCGGTGAAGCGGCACGAGCCGCCCATCCGGGTGTAGATCTCGCGCAGCTGGTCGCCCGGCTGGGTGGTGTGCGTCGGCCAGTCGCGGACGGTCACCCGACCGCCGGTGACCAGCGCGGCGGCGAAGAACGGCGCGGCGTTGGAGAGGTCGGGCTCGACCACCATGTCGCGGCCGAGCAGGGCGCCGGGGGTGACCCGCCAGACGTCCTTCTCACCGCCGTCCTCCGGGGCGTCCACCTGGACGCCGGCCAGGCGCAGCATCTCCACGGTCATCCGGATGTGCGGCAGCGAGGGCACCGGGCCGCCGACGTGGCGCACCTCCACGCCCTGGTTGTAGCGGGCGCCGGAGAGCAGCAGCGCGGAGACGAACTGGGAGGAGGACGAGGCGTCCAGCTCGACCGGGCCGCCGTCCAGCGCGCCGGAGCCGTGCACGGTCAGCGGGAACGAGCCGCGCCCGCCGTCGTCGATCCGGGCGCCCAGCGCGCGCAGGGCGTTGATCACGCCGTGCTGGGGGCGCTCGTAGGAGCGCGGGTCGCCGTCGAAGTGCACCGGGCCGTCGGCCAGCACGGCCAGCGGCGGCAGGAAGCGCATCACCGTGCCGGCGTTGCCGACGTCGATCCGGGCCGGGCCGCGCAGCACGGGCGCCGGGATGACCCGCCAGGCCTCGCCGCCGCCGCTGCCGCCGGTCGCGTTGTTGACCGTCTCCTCGATGCCGACGCCGAGCGCCCGCAGGCCGTCGGCCATCAGCTGGGAGTCGCGGCTGCGCAGCGGGCGGCGCACCCAGCCGGGCTCACCGGCCAGCGCGGCCAGCAGCAGCGCCCGGTTGGTGACCGACTTGGAGCCGGGAATGGTGACGGTCGCGTCAACGGCGGTGGTCGCGACGGGGGCGGGCCACAGGGTGTCGGTCATAGGGGCCAGTTTAGGGGCCGCACGGGAACGGCCCTCGCGCCTACCCGAATGGCGGGACGGGACCGACCAGCCAGCTGCCGCCCAGGCCCAGGCAGGCGAGCGCCACCAGCAGGAAGACGGTCACCCAGACGAGGGCGCCGACGCGGGTCAGCCGGGCCAGCTGGTCCGCGTCCGAGTCGCGCGCGCCGCCGTGCCGGCGCTTGCGCTGCAGCTCGACCACCGGGCGCACCCCGCCGAGCAGCAGGAACCAGATGCCCAGATAGGCGAAGCCGGCCTGGAGCTCGCTGTCGCCGTACCAGGAGACGAGGAAGAACGCGGCCCCGGTGGCCACCACCGAGAGCAGCCCGAAGGCGTTCCTGATCATGATCAGCAGGCCGGCCAGCAGCGCGATCGAGATCCACAGCAGCGCGGTGATGTGGCCGGCGGCCAGCAGCGCGGCGCCGCCCAGGCCCAGCAGCGACGGCGCGGTGTAGCCGGCCGCGGCGGTGAGGATCATGCCGGGGCCGGTGGGCCGGCCGGAGGAGACGGTCAGGCCGGAGGTGTCCGAGTGCAGCCGGATGCCGGAGAGCCGGCGCCCGGTCAGCAGGGCGGTCAGGCCGTGACCGCCCTCGTGGGCGATGGTCACCACGTTGCGGGTGATCCGCCACACCGGGTGCGGCAGCACCGCGAGCAGGGCCAGGCCGGCGGTGCCGAGCGCGATCCACTGCGGTGGCGCGGGTTGGGTGCCGAGGACGCGGTCCCACACCTCGGCGATGCTGTGTCCGTCCATGCCTGCGGGTCTCGCCTCCGGTCGTGCTCGTCACGGGCGGTGCCCGGCTCGGCGGTGACGGGGTCCACCCGGGTCGAGCCGGGGCCCTGCCGAGCTGGCAGCCTCCCATGCCGGGACGTCGCCCGGATAGCCGTCGGTTCTGATCCCGGGATGAGGAAGTGGTGAGAGGGGTCCGCGTGGCAAGCTGACGGCATGTGCGGTCGCTTCGCCTCCACCACCCGGCCCGAGGACCTGGTCGCCGCCTTCGGCGTCGAGCATTGGGATCCCACCGAGACCCTCGCCCCGAGCTGGAACGTCCCGCCGACGCGGCCCGCCTTCGCGGTGCTGGAGCGCCTGCCGAAGGGCGGCCCGCCGAAGCCGGTGCGCCAGCTGCGGGTGCTGCGCTGGGGCCTGGTGCCCGCCTGGGCGAAGTCCCCCGAGTCGGCGGTCAAGATGATCAACGCCCGGGCCGAGACCATCCACGAGAAGCCGTCCTACCGGCAGGCCTTCGCCTCCCGGCGCTGCATCGTCCCGGTCGACGGCTACTACGAGTGGCAGACGCTGCCGGGCGGCGGCAGCCGACCCCGCAAGCAGCCGTACTTCGTCAGCCGGGCGGACGGCGCCGTGCTCGCCCTGGCCGGCGTCTACGAGTTCTGGCGCGACCGCTCCCGCCCCGCCGGGCACCCGGAGGCCTGGCTGGTGACCTGCAGCATCGTCACCACCGCGGCGGAGGAGGCACTGGCCCCGATCCACGAGCGGATGCCGCTCTTCCTCGACCCGGCCGCCTTCGACGACTGGCTCGACCCGGGCCTGGACGACCCGGAGGAACTGCGTCCGCTGCTGATACCACCGCCCCCGGGCGCGCTGCTCGCGCAGCCGGTGGGCGCGGCCGTCGGCAGCATCCGCAACGACGGGCCCGAGCTGGTCCGCCCGCTGGACCCCGAGGAGCTCGTCACCACGCTCTTCTGAACCCTTCCGAACCATGCTGCTCGGAGCCGGGCCCTTCGCAGGCTCCGGGCCCGCCGCCGGCCCGCCGAGCAGCTGTCCGCCCGAGCAGCCGTCCGCCCGAGCAACTGTCCGACAGCGCAGGACGGCCACTGCAGGAACGACCAGCGCAGGACGGCCAGCGCAGGAACGACCAGCGCAGGAACGACCAGCGCGGCAGTACGACCAGCGACCCCCCGGTACGGAGCCCCCCATGCAGACCACCGACCCCGTCCTCGTCCCCACCCCGGCCGGCGACGCCCGGATCACCTACGCCCCGGCCGAGGGCCCGCCGAAGGCGCTGCTCGCCCTCGGCCACGGCGCCGGCGGCGGGATCGAGGCCCTCGACCTTCAGGCGCTCGCGGTCGCCCTGCCGCCGCTGGGGATCACCGTGGCCCTGGTCGAGCAGCCCTGGCGGGTGGCGGGCAGGCGGCTCGCCCCCGCGCCGAAGACCCTGGACGCGGGCTGGCTCCCGGTCGCCGAGGTGCTGGCGGGGCACGGGCTGCCACTGGTGGCCGGCGGGCGCAGCGCCGGCGCCCGGGTCGCCTGCCGGACCGGCGCGCGGAGCGGGGCGGTGGGCGTGCTGGCGCTGGCCTTCCCGCTGCACCCGCCGGGCCGGCCGGAGCGGAGCCGGGCCGACGAGCTGCTGCAGTGCGGGCTGCCGGCCCTGGTGGTGCAGAGCGTGGCGGACCCCTTCGGCGGGCCCGCGGAGTTCCCCGAGCTGCCGGCGGACCAGCGGCTGGTGTCGATCCCGTACGGCAGTCACGGATTCCGGGTGCCGAAGCGGGCGCCGGTCGGGCAGGACGAGGTGCTGGAGAGCGTCACCGACGCGGTGGGCGGCTGGGTCCTGGGACTGGTCGCGCGGCCGGCCTGACCCGCGGCCGGGGCGGGCGGAGCCTCCCGGGGCGGCCGCGCCGCCCGGGAATGCGGGCGGGGACGACGTGGTTAACACCCTCGTCAGCTTCAGTCCCGGTGGAAAGGCAGTGCAGATGGGTTCGATCGTGTGCCCCGAGCGGCCTGACGAGCGCGCGGTCGAGAACGGCTTCGTCCCGTCCTGGTCCGAGTGGCTCGTCGCGGGCGAGAAGCCCGTCAGCCCGATATCCTCCATTTCGGGACGGCCCACCGTGGGTCATGCCCGTATTGCCGAGGAGGTGGGTCCGGTCGTCGGGACCGAGCACGAGGCCGATCCGGGTGCGGACCCGCGCGAGGGCGTGCCCGCGGGTGAGGCGCTCACCGGCGAGGAGCTGGCCGAGGCGATCGGTGAGGACACCTTCCGGGTGTCCGCGCAGGAGAGCGAGGAGGCCCGGCGGGAGCGCTTCGAGCGCGACGCCCTGGGCTTCCTGGACCCCATGTACTCGGCGGCGCTGCGGATGACCCGCAACCCCGCCGACGCGGAGGACCTGCTCCAGGAGGCGTTCGCCAAGGCGTACGCGTCGTTCCACCAGTTCCGTGAGGGCACCAACCTCAAGGCCTGGCTGTACCGCATCCTCACCAACACGTTCATCAACTCGTACCGCAAGAAGCAGCGGGAGCCCCAGCGCACGGCGGCCGAGGAGATCGAGGACTGGCAGCTCGCCCGGGCCGAGTCGCACATGTCGACCGGCCTGCGTTCGGCGGAGACCCAGGCACTCGACCACCTCCCCGACAGCGACGTGAAGGACGCCCTCCAGGCCATTCCGGAGGAGTTCCGCATCGCCGTCTACCTCGCCGATGTCGAGGGGTTTGCCTACAAGGAGATCGCGGACATCATGGGTACACCCATCGGTACGGTGATGTCCCGACTGCACCGTGGCCGCCGTCAGCTGCGCGGCATGCTGGAGGACTACGCCCGCGACCGTGGGCTCGTCCCCGCCGGCACCGGGGCAGGGCAGGAAGCGAAGGGCTCGGGCTCATGAGCTGCGGCGATCCGCACGACACCGAGTGTGGCGAGGTCCTCGACCACCTCTACGAATTCCTCGACAACGAGATGGCCGAGGGCGACTGCGCCAAGCTGCGCGTGCACTTCGACGAGTGCTCGCCGTGCCTGGAGAAGTACGGCCTCGAACAGGCCATCAAGGCACTGATCAAGCGGTCCTGCGGCTGCGACGACACCCCGGCCGACCTCCGGGGCAAGGTGCTGGCCAGGATCGACTCGATCCGTGCCGGGCAGCGCTCCGGCGAGGCCCTGGTGGTGACGGTCGAGACCACGGTCGAGACCACCGCCGGGGCGGCGGTCGAGGAGCAGCCCCGGTCGGCGCCGTACGCCGCCGCCGAGGCCGGCAGCGCGGCGGAGTGATCGCCGGCTCGGCGTTCTGACCCCGCTCCGCCGTCCGGTGCCCACCGGCGCGGCGGTGACGGCCGGTCACGTACCGGCGCGCCGAGGTGCGTCCGAGTGTCGGCGAGGGCCCGGGAGTACGCTCCCGGGCCCTCGTTCCGTTCCCGCCGCCGACCTCTGACCACTGGTTTCACTCGTTCGGGTGAGTTGAGGCTGCGCCAGCAGGGCCATTCCGCGATCATGCGTCCCCACGCCGGAGCAGAGGCCTATCCTCCTGACGACACCCGCCGCCGCGCCGCCCGACGCGTCGGGGGCGGGTGGCGCGTACCAGGACGGCGGGGGAGGTCGAGATCGCCACGGACAACACGGACCCGACCGGCGGAGATCCGGCGCTGCCGGCCGCGGCCGTGCGCTACCTCGTCATGCTGCCGGCCCTGACCCTGCCGCTCGTCGTGTACTGCTGCGCCCTGCCGCTGCTGCCGGCCGGCGCCGCCGTACTGCCCCGGTGGCTCGGCGCCCCGGTCGACTGGCCCAAGGTCGCGCTCCTCGCCTTCCTGCACGCCTGCTGGGAGTCCGTCGCCCAGGGCCTGCCGACCCCCTGCCTACGGGCGCTGCTGCGGCTGCGGGCCCGACTGCTGGGCCGCCGGCCCCCGTCGCGCCGCGCCCCCGCCCGCCCGGGCGCCTACGCCTTCTTCCCGGTGCTCTTCGCCGGCCTGCTGATGCTCCCGCCCGCCGCCGCCGCGCTGGTCGCCGCACCGGCCGCGCTCGCCGCCCGGGCCGCCCCGCCCGGCGCCGCCCGCCGCTGCTGGAACGCCGCCCAGCTCGCGCTCTCCGCCTTCGCCGCCGCCGGCGCCTTTCACCTGCTGGCCGGACCGAGGCTGCTGCTGGGCTCGCGGTTCCCCGGCGCGCTCCTGCCCGCGTTCGCCGCCGTCGCGGTGTTCTGCCTGGTCAACAGCGTGCTGGTGGGCGTCATGCTGGCGCTGGCCGAGCGCCGGCCGCCGGCGGTGCTGCTGCGGGGCGCCACGGCCGCGATCGGCCTGCCCGTCCTGGTGCACGCGGCCGGCGGCCTGATGGTCGCCGTCCTCTGGCAGGGCCCGTACGGGGCCTTCGCGGCGCTGCTCGCCCTGCTGCCGCTGACCATCTCGGCCTGGGTGCTGGCCCAGGGCCACCACGAACGCGACGCCCACCAGGCGACCGTCCAGGCCCTGGTGCAGGCGGTCGAGATCAAGGACGCCTACACCCGCGGGCACAGCGAACGGGTCGGCCGCGCCGCCGTGCTGATCGCCCGCCAGCTGGGGATGGAGTCGGAGCGGCTGCGGACCCTGCGCTTCGCCGGGATCCTGCACGACGTCGGCAAGCTCGGCGTCGCCACCGAACTGCTGCGGCGCAACGGACCGCTGACCGAGCAGGAGCGCCGGGCCGTCGAGGTGCACCCCGTGTACGGACACGAACTCGTCCGCGGCATCGCCTTCCTCGGCGAGGCGCACGCGGGCATCCTGCACCACCACGAACGGATGGACGGCCGCGGCTACCCGAGCGGGCTGACCGGGGCGCGGATCCCCGAGTTCGCCCGGATCATCTCGGTCGCGGACGCCTTCGACTCGATGACCTCCACCCGCTCGTACCGGCGAGGGCGGCCGGTCTCGGAGGCCGTCGCCGAGCTGGAGCGCTGCGCGGGCAGCCAGTTCGACCCGGTGATGGTGCGGGCCCTGGTCGTCGCGGTCGGCGAGCACGGCTGGCAGCCCGCGCTGCCGCCGCCCGGCGGCTGCACCGGTGAGGTGCCGGACATCCCCCTCGGCGTCCCCGAGCCGGCCCGCGGGGCGCCCCGGGACGGCGAGTCCGGGCCCGCCGGGGACGCCGGCGCCGGGCAGCCCGCCGTGGCTGCGCCCCGAGCGGGGGAGCCGCCCCGGAGCGAGCCGCCGCGCCTTCCCCAGCAGGGGGAGAACGTGCCGCTGTCCGGGCCGACATGAGCCGCCCGTACCGGCCGGTGCGGCGATCGGGGCACCGGCCGCCGCACCGCGCGGCGCACGCGGCACCGCGGGCCGCCCGCCGGCCCGGCCCGGTGCCGGTGATCGTGCACACCGCCGCCGGGGCGCTGCTGGTCGCCGCGCTGGCCGGGACGGCCGTCGCCGGGGTGGCCCAGCCCCGGGTGGCGCTCGCCTTCCTCGCCCTGGTCGCGGTCGGCGAATGCGTGCGGATCACCCTGCCCGGCGACCGCGAACAGGCACCGATCGGGGCCGCCGCCGCTCTGGCGTACGCCCTGCTCGGGCCGCTGCGCGGCCTGCCCACCACCCACGGGGTGCTGCAGGTGGTCGCCGTCGCCGGGGCCGGCAGCCTGCTCGCCGCGCTGCCCCCGGCCCTGCCCCCGCCGCTGGCCGGAGCCCTCCCCGCGGCCCTGCGACGACGCGGGCGGCGCTGGGCCGATCCCGTCCGGCGGGACACCGCGGCCCGCCGGCTGCTGACCGTGGGGTTCGCCGCCGCGGTCTTCCAGCCGCTGTACAACGGCGGCCTGCTCGACCGCCTCCCGGCGGCCGGGCCCTCGTACGGGGTGTTCCTGGCCGCCGTCGCCGCCCTGGTGGCGCTCTGCGACGCGACCCTCGCCGCCGCCCTGCGCCGGGCCCGTACCGGCCTGCGGTTCCCCGCCGCGCTGGAGGACGAGCTGCGGGCCCTGCCCGGGATCGGCTCGGCCATCGTGGCCACCGGCATGCTGGTCAGCCTGGCGGCCGGCGAGATCGGGCTCTGGGCGCTGCCGGTGTTCTGCGCGCCGCTGCTGCTGGCCCAGGTCTCCTTCCGCCGGGCGGCGGCCATCCGGGCCACCACCGGGCAGACCATCGCCAGCCTGGCCCGGGCCACCGAGGTGGCCGGCTACACCACGCCCGGTCACGCCCGCCGGGTCGCCGACACGGCCTGCGAGCTGGGCCGCGAGCTCGGTCTGGGCACCCGGGAACTCGCCCTGCTGGAGTACGCCGCCCTGATGCACGACATCGGCCAGCTGTCGCTGGTCGAGCCCGTCCCGGACGGCGCCACCGCGCTGCTGCCCCCCGCGGAGCAGCAGCGGATCGCCCGGCTGGGCAGCGAGGTGATCAGCCGCACCGGGGTGCCGCGCCGGGTCGCGGAGCAGGTCGCCCGGCTGGCCGATCCCTGCCACGGCCCGGACGGCGGCTACGACCGCTCGCTGCCGCTGGCCGCCCGGATCATCCGGGTCGCCAACGCCCACGACGACCTGCTCACGGCCGCCCGGGGACGCGGCCTGCCCGACCCGGCCGGCCGGCTCGAGGTACTGGAGGCGCTCAGGCTGGAGCGGGGCCGGGCGTACGACCCCAGGGTGGTCGAGGCCCTGGCACGGATGGGCAGCAGGGCCCGCGAGCCCGGTTGATGCGGGCCGCGGGGAGCGCGCCCCGTGGTGACCGTGGTTGGATGCGGTCGTAGCGTGGAACACCCGATCCGGGGCACGGGGTTCACACCCGGGGTTCACGGCGCAGGGCTTGCGGTCCGGGCCCCGCGGTGCGGGACTTGCGGTGCGGGACCTCGGCCCGGGCCACGAGCGGGGCAGCAGGACATCAGGGCTCAGCGGAGCTGAGCGTGACCAGCGGGACTCAGCGGACGACAACGGCAGGGACGAACGTGAGGATCTTCCACCGGACACGGCACCGGCCGTCCGCCACCTGGCGGCAGACGACCGACCGGGCCTTCACGCTGATCGGTGACGGCCGGTACGAGGACGCCGGAGCGCTGCTCGTGATGGCCGCCGACCTGGAGCCGTGGCTCTCCGACTCCTGGTTCAACCTGGCGCTGCTGCACAAGTTCCGCCGCGACTGGGAGCAGGCCAGAGCCGCCGGCCTGCGGGCCGTCGCCCTGCTCGACCGCGAGCACGGCGCCGCCGACTGGTGGAACCTCGGGATCACCGCCACCGCCCTGCAGGACTGGCCGCTGGCCCACCGTGCCTGGCAGGCGTACGGGCTCAAGCTGCCCGGCCGGGCGGGCGCGCCGATGGACGGGCCGGTCAGCCTGGACCTCGGCACCACCCCGGTGCGGCTCTCCCCGGAGGGCGAGTCCGAGGTGGTCTGGGGCCGCCGGCTCGACCCGGCCCGGATCGAGGTGCTGTCCATCCCGCTGCCGTCCTCCGGCCGCCGCTGGGGCGAGGTGGTGCTGCACGACGGCGCCCCGCACGGCGAGCGGGTCGCGGACGGCGCTGCCTATCCCGTCTTCGACGAGATCGAACTCTGGGCGCCGTCCCCGGTGCCGACCTTCGTGGTGCTGCTGCACGCCGCCACGGCCGCCGACCGGGACGCGCTGGAGCGCCTGGTCGCCGACGCCGGCTACGCCGCCGAGGACTGGACCTCCTCCGTCCGGCTGCTCTGCCGCGCCTGCTCGGAGAGCAGGATGCCCGCCGACGACGGCCGCACCGCCCACCACGACCCGCACGACGACGGCGACGCCGCCCACCCCGGGCACCTCAGCCACCTCAGCCAGGGCGCCGGCGGGCTCGCCTGGCTGGTCGAGCGCGAGTGCGGCATCGCCGCCCCCGCCGGGCTGGTCCGCGGGCTGCTCGACCGCTGGGTGTCGGCGAGCCCGGGCAGCAGGGCGTACCGCGACCTCGAAGAGGTCTGTTAGACCCGTGGGCGGTCGGGGGCCCGGTGCGCCGGTGGCACCCGGGGCGGATGTTCCCGGGTGTAAGGGATGTGCGTCCTGCGGGGGCCGTACCCTTGAGCGGACACCTCGGCAGACCCATGGGAAGCGGAAGAATCGATGGCGGAGCAGCACGACCACACGCACGACCACGACCACGAGCACGAGCACGGCGAGGCGCCGTCCGCTCCGCTGAAGGTGGTCGGCGAGGAGCCGGACCTCTCCAAGGGCACCGCCCGCCCGATCACCGTGGTGGGGAACCCCGTTCTGCACCACGAGTGCAAGGACGTCGTCGCCTTCGACGGCGAACTCTCCGCGCTGATCGACGACATGTTCGTGTCGATGTACGCCGCGGAGGGTGTCGGCCTGGCGGCCAACCAGATCGGGGTGGACGCCAAGGTCTTCGTCTACGACTGCCCGGACGACGACAACGTGCGCCACGTCGGCCACGTGGTCAACCCGGTGCTGGAGGAACTCCCGGCCGGCCGCCGGGTGCTGGACGACGGCAACGAGGGCTGCCTGTCCGTCCCCACCGCGTACGCCGAGCTGGCGCGCCCCGACTTCGCGGCGGTGACCGGCCAGGACAAGGACGGCAACGCGATCCGGGTCGAGGGCACCGGCTTCTTCGCCCGCTGCCTGCAGCACGAGACCGACCACCTGTACGGCCAGCTGTACATCGACCGGCTCTCCAAGCGCGACCGCAAGGACGCGCTGAAGCAGATGGCCGAGGGCACGCCCAAGTACGCGACGGTTCCCAACGACTGACGGCGGGTACGCCGCGGGGGCCGGTACGGATTCGTACCGGCCCCCGCGCCGTTCACCGGGACGGGCCGCGGACCGGGTCCCCGGACGTCCTCGCCCGGTCCCGCCGGTCGGCCCCTAGGCGTCGGACCCGGCCCGCTTCGCCCCGATCCGTTCGACCGCCTTGGTCACCCGGTGGCCGATCCGCTGGGCCGGCTTCTCGACCAGGCGGAAGGTGACCTGGCTGGCGCCGAGGACGACGGCGCAGAAGCCGATCCCCAGCACGGCCCGGGTGCCGAGCGAGAGCGAGGTGACCGCGGTGGGGCTGATCACCTTGAGCAGCACGCAGAGCAGCACCGCGTGCACCAGGTAGACGGAGTAGCTGACGGAGCCGAGCCAGGTCAGCACCCGGGGCATCCGGAACCGGCGCAGGGACATCGCGAGCGCGAAGGTCGCCCAGGCGGCGACCATGGTGGTCAGCCACTGCCACTGGAAGTGCGGCGTCCGCGCGCCGGTCTCGCCGTAGCGGCCGCCGACGTAGAGGATCGCGGCCATCGTGACCGCGGCCGCGACGGCGCACTTGATCCGGCTGATCTGGCCCTGCTCGGCGCGGTAGATCGCGGTGCCCGCGAACATGGTCGCCAGGATGGTCATGCTGAACCAGCCGGGCATCCGCCCGTTGGCCGAGAGCAGGCCGAGCGCCAGCGCGCCGGTCAGCACGGCGCCGGCCACCGCGAGGGCCTTGAGGCGGCTCATCATGGCGAAGATGCCCACGGCCATCACCACGGCGGCCACCACGACCGCCCGGCGGATGTCGGCGACCTGGTGGGAGAGCGTGATGAACGGGAAGGCGCCGACCGCCGCCACCGCGACGACGGCGAAGGCGGTGGAGATCTCCGCGCTGCGCCGGTGCGCGCCGAGGACGAACAGCGAGGCGACCAGCAGGTAGAAGATCATCTCGTAGGAGAGGGTCCACATCACGAAGAGCGTGCCGCCCACGCCGAGGAAGTCGTGCAGCATGGTGGCGTTGCCCAGCGCGGCGATCGCCGGGTGCTCCTGCGAGAACCAGCTGACCGGCAGCAGGGCGTCGGTGTACGCGCCCAGCTTCCAGGCGACCACCCCGCCGCCGACCACGATCACGCAGAGCGGGTAGATCCGGAACAGCCGGCTGACCCAGAACCCCCGCACGCTGCCCTTGCGCTCCAGGGACGCGGGCACGATGTAGCCGCTGACCAGGAAGAACAGGAAGACGCCGTAGGAGCCGAGGTCGAGTTTTTCGGCGGTGCGGGTGAACACCTCGGGCATGACGAGCTGCACGAAGTGCTGCACCACGATGGCCAGGGCGGCGAATCCGCGCAGTGCGTCGAGCCAGCCGAGCCTCGGCTTCGCGGAGCCGCCGGCGGCCGGCGCGGCCGGCGCGGCCTCGCTGCCCGCTGTCACTGGGGCAGGGGCCGGGGTTGTGAGGGACATTCGAGGAGATTAGCGCAATCATCACACCCTCGAACGTCCGGGCGAACCCCGAACGGTGGTAGCGGCCCTCCCGGGCCCGCGCCGGCTCCCGCCGGCCCGCTCCGGGCCCGTTCGGGACGAGCGCCCCGGACGGCCTTCCGCCGTCCGGGGCGCTCACCGGGCGCCGGCCCGCCGTCCTCGACGGACGGGCCCGCGCCCGGTCGAAGGGCGTCGGCCGTCGGCCGACTCCTAGAAGTCGTCGTCGAACGCGACCGTGCCCTCCACGGCGACCTGGTAGGCGGAGACCCGGCGCTCGAAGAAGTTGGTCAGCTCCTGGACGTTCTGCAGCTCCATGAACCCGAAGGGGTTGCTGGAGCCGTAGCGGATCGGCATGCCGAGCCGCGCCAGCCGCTGGTCGGCGACGGCCTGCAGGTACTCCCGCATCGACTCGGTGTTCATGCCGGGCAGGCCCTCGCCGCAGAGGTCGCGGGCGAACTGGAGCTCGGCCTCCACGGCCTCCTCCAGCATCTCGGTGACCTGCTTGGCCATCTCGTCGTCGAAGAGGTCCGGCTCCTCCTGGCGGACGGTGTCCACCACGGAGAACGCGAAGTCCATGTGCATGGACTCGTCCCGGAACACCCAGTTGGTGCCGGTGGCCAGGCCGTGCAGCAGGCCGCGGCTGCGGAACCAGTACACGTACGCGAAGGCGCCGTAGAAGAACAGGCCCTCGACGCAGGCCGCGAAGCAGATCAGGTTCAGCAGGAACGCGCGCCGGTCGTCCTTGGTCTGGAGCGAGTCCAGGTGGTCGACGGCGTTCATGTACTTGAAGCAGAACTGCGCCTTCTGGTGGATGGAGGGGATGTTCTCCACCGCGTCGAAGGCGGCCGCGCGGTCGTCCGGGTCGGGCAGGTAGGTGTCGAGCAGCGTCAGGTAGAACTGGACGTGCACGGCCTCCTCGAACAGCTGCCGGGACAGGTAGAGCCGGGCCTCGGGCGAGTTGATGTGCTTGTAGAGGCTCAGCACCACGTTGTTGGCGACGATCGAGTCACCGGTCGCGAAGAAGGCGACCAGCCGGCCGATCATGTGCCGCTCGCCCTCGCTGAGCTTGGCGAGGTCGGCGACGTCGGAGTGCAGGTCCACCTCCTCGACGGTCCAGGTGTTCTTGATCGCGTCGCGGTAGCGGTCGTAGAACGACGGGTAGCGCATCGGGCGGAGCGTCAGCTCGAAGCCCGGGTCGAGCAGCATCTTCTCGCGGCCGGGCGCGTCGACGCCGGTCTCGGGCGTGGGGGAACTCACTGGCAGGCCTCGCAGGACTCGGGGTTCTCCAGGGAGCAGGCGAGCGCCGCCTCCTCCTCCGGGGTGAGGGTGGACGTCGGCGCGGTGACCGCGACCGGCACCGGGGCGGCCGCGCGGGCGGTGCCGGTGGCGGCCTGGGCGATCCGGGTGGCCGGGCGCGAACGCAGGTAGTACGTGGTCTTCAGGCCGACCTTCCAGGCGTACGCGTACATCGAGCTGAGCTTGCCGATGGTGGGCGCGGCCATGAAGAGGTTCAGCGACTGGCTCTGGTCGATGTACGGCTGCCGGGCGGCGGCCAGGTCGATCAGCGCGCGCTGCGGGAGCTCCCACGCCGTCCGGTACAGCGAGCGGACCTCGGCCGGCAGCCAGTTGAGCTCCTGCACCGAGCCGTTGGCCTCGCGCAGCGCGTCCCGGGTCTGCGCGTCCCAGACGCCCAGTTCCTTGAGCTCGCGGACCAGGTACGGGTTGACCTGGAGGAACTCGCCGGAGAGGGTCTCGCGCTTGAAGAGGTTGGAGACCTGCGGCTCGATGCACTCGTACACGCCGGCGATCGACGCGATGGTCGCGGTCGGCGCGATCGCCAGCAGCAGCGAGTTGCGCAGGCCGGTGGTGGCGATCCGGGCGCGCAGCGCGTCCCAGCGCTCCGCCCAGTGCGGGGCCGTCTCGAAGTGGTCGATGTGCAGCTGGCCGCGGGCGGCGCGGGTCTCCGCGTACGCCTCGTGCCGGCCCAGCTGCTCGGCCAGCTCGCTGGAGCGCTCGTAGGCGACCAGCATGATCCGCTCGGCGATCAGCGTGGAGAGCCGCTTGGCCTCGGCGGAGTCGAAGTCCAGCCGGAGCTGGAAGAAGACGTCCTGCAGGCCCATCACGCCGAGGCCCACCGGGCGCCAGCGGGAGTTGGAGGCGCCGGCCTCGGGGGTCGGGTAGAAGTTGATGTCCACCACGCGGTCGAGGAAGGTGACGGCGGTGCGGACGGTCGAGTCCAGCCGGTCCCAGTCCATCGCGCCCACGAGATCGGCGGGGGAGGCGCCGGGGGCCACGTGGGCGCCCAGGTTGACCGAGCCGAGGTTGCAGACGGCGGTCTCGGAGTCGTCCGTGACCTCCAGGATCTCCGTGCAGAGGTTCGAGGAGTGGACGGTCCGGCCGGGGACGGCGGTCTGGTTGGCGGCGCGGTTGGAGGCGTCCTTGAAGGTCATCCAGCCGTTGCCGGTCTGCGCCAGGGTCCGCATCATCCGGGCGTACAGCGTCTGCGCGGGGATGGTGCGCTGGGCCTTGCCCTCGGCCTCGGCCTTCAGGTACGCCGCGTCGAAGTCGGCACCCCACAGGTCGACCAGCTCGGGCACGTCGGCGGGGGAGAACAGCGACCAGTCGGTGCCCGCGTTGACGCGGCGCATGAACTCGTCCGGGATCCAGTGGGCGAGGTTCAGGTTGTGGGTGCGCCGCGCCTCCTCGCCGGTGTTGTCGCGGAGCTCCAGGAACTCCTCGATGTCCGCGTGCCAGGTCTCCAGGTAGACGCAGGCCGCGCCCTTGCGCCGGCCGCCCTGGTTGACGGCCGCCACCGAGGAGTCGAGGGTGCGCAGGAACGGCACGATGCCGTTGGACTTGCCGTTGGTGCCGCGGATCAGCGAGCCGCGCGACCGGATCCGGCTGTAGGACAGGCCGATGCCGCCGGCGTGCTTGGAGAGCCGGGCGATCTGCGCGTAGCGCGAGTAGATCGAGTCCAGGTTGTCCAGCGGCGAGTCCAGCAGGTAGCAGCTGGACATCTGCGGGTGCTTGGTGCCGGAGTTGAAGAGCGTCGGCGAGGACGGCAGGTAGGACAGCGCGCTCATCAGCGCGTACAGCTCCGAGACCTCGCGCACCGACTGCCCGTCGTCGCCGACCGCCAGGCCGCTGGCGACGCGGAGCAGGAAGTGCTGCGGGGTCTCGATCACCTTGCGGGTGATCGGGTGGCGCAGCAGGTAGCGGGACTGCACGGTGCGCAGGCCGAAGTACTCGAAGCGGTCGTCGCCCCGCTGGTCGATCAGGGCGTCCAGCTCGTCCGCGTGCTTGGCGACGAACGCGGCGGTGGTGTCGCCGATCAGGCCCTCGGCATGGCCGACGACGATCGAGGCGGAGAAGGACACGGCGCCCTGGCCGACGGCCTCGTCCTGGATCTCCAGGGCGAGCAGCCGGGCCGCGAGCTTCGAGTACTGCGGGTCCTCGGCGATCATCGACGCGGCGGCCTCGACGGCCAGCCCGCGCAGCTCCGCGAAGTCGGAGCCGGCGTGCCGGCCGCGCAGGGCGGCGGCGGCGACGTGGCCGGGGTCGACCTGGGGCAGGTCGGCACTGCGGTCGGTCAGGAGGCGCAGGAGCGCTCCACCGGGGTCGGACACCGTCGGGTCGGACGGGACGGCGGGGCTGGAACCCTGGGCGGGCAGGGCGACTGAGGCAGCGATGGTCAAGGCGCTTCTCTCCTGGCGGCGGCGGTCGGCGAGGGGGCTGCCGGGCCGTATGGGCGCAGGGGAGCGCAGCGCGGAACACCTCACGGCGCGCGCGAACCACCCCCCGGCCCACCCGCGAGGCCCGGACGAAACTGCTGTGCTGCACGGCGACTGCGGGGAAGCCCTGTGGCACGCCGTCGGCAGGTCATCGGACTCGCGGGGCCGCTCGGGCAGCCCGCTCACCGCTGCGGGGCAGTCCCGGACTTCCACCGGGTTCCCCTGCGTTCGACAGCAGGAGTGAGCATACATCTAGTGGCGGCTGACTATCGCGGCACCATATGTAGTAGCGGGCGTGTCGTACGCGCACACCCGCCACCACCCCGCTCAGAGCCTCAGGAACACCTTGTACGTATCGGAATCACCCGTCGGCGAGGTGAACTGGGCGATCAGCCGGTAGCGCCCGCTGCTGCCCAGGGCGGCCGCGACGGCCCGGTCCGTGGCCACCGGCGCGGTGCTGTCGAGGACGACCAGACTGAACCAGCCGTCCCGGATCGCGGCGACGGTGCCCTCGTCCCCGTGGTGCGCGACCCCGGCCGGATCCACGTAGTCGGTGCCCTTGCG
Source organism: Kitasatospora sp. NPDC057015 (assembly GCF_042673745.1). Taxonomy (NCBI): domain Bacteria; kingdom Bacillati; phylum Actinomycetota; class Actinomycetes; order Kitasatosporales; family Streptomycetaceae; genus Kitasatospora; species Kitasatospora sp. NPDC057015. The sequence continues at coordinate 27,966 of NZ_JBHUSG010000014.1, read as the reverse complement.
GGCCGAGACCCACTGGTCGGCCCTGGTGACGGCGCCCAGGTAGTACTCCGGCAGCCCGTCGACCTCGGTGAGGTAGCGGCCCTTCGGATCGGCGTGCACCCGCAGGACGCTGAGCAGCCGGCCGGAGTCCGGCCCGTTCTGGAACCGCAGCGCGGCCTGTTCCAGGCCCAGGGCCAGCAGCACCACCCACACCAGGATGCCCAGCTGGGGGTTGCGGAAGTGCGCGCCGACCAGCCGGGTGATGCCCACGCCGGCCAGCGGGGCCGCGAAGAGCATCCCGAAGCCGATGTGCCGGAACATCACCGCGGAGGTCTGCAGGTAGGCGTGCAGGGCCGGGATCAGCAGCGCCGTCCCGCACAGGGCCACGGTCAGCGCGATCCGGCGGAGCCGCGAGGCGGTGACGGCATCGGTCTCCGGCGACTCGTTCATCCGCTCGCGGCGGACGTACGCCACCCCGCCGGCCACGGCGAGCACCGTGAACAGACCGCCCCACTGCGCGGCGGCGGTGAGGATCGAGCCGATCCCCTGGGTGCCCTGGCCGCGCGCGGGCGTCCACGAGACGACGTCGGACAGGAGGCCGAAGGGCAGCAGCACGGCGACCGTGCCCACGGCCAGCAGGGCCGCCCGCAGCACGGCGGGGCCGCGGCCCCGGTACGGCCAGGCCGTGATCAGGGCCAGGGCGACCACGGTGGGCAGCGCGAACACCGAGGCGTACTCCACCGCGACCGCGAGGGCCGCGACCGGCGCCGCCAGCAGGACGAGGGCGACGGGTGCGCGGCTGGTCCGTACGACGATCCAGGTCGCGCCGGCGACCAGCAGGACGGCGAGCGCGTCCGGGGCGGCGTAGAAGCCGACCACCACGGTCGACTGCAGCACCGCGTACGCCCCGGCCCCGCAGATGGCCGCGCGCTCGTTGAAGAGCCGGTTGGTGATCGAGTAGAGCAGGGCGGTCGCCACCAGGGCGAAGACCAGGCTGAGCAGCCGGGCGCCGAAGATGCCGCTGGCGTTGGCGGCGGCCCCGGCCAGCGGCGGGTAGAGCCACGGCGATCCGGGGATCTGGCCGACCAGGTCGGTGGTCACCGCGGCGCCGTTGAGCAGGTGGTCCAGCTGCTGGCGGCCGACGATCATGGCGACCGCCTCGTCGGGGTGCGCGGCACCCAGCAGGCGCAGCGAGAGCGCCGCCTGGACGGCCAGCACGCCGAACAGCAGCCCGCGGCCGATCCACCGCCGCCGGGGGCTGGTGGCGTGGTCCCAGCCGGTGGCCGGGACCTGCGGTATTCGGTACGGCGCCAGCGCCACGGCCTGGTCGCCCTCGCCCGCGTACCGGACCGGCTCGACGGGCCGGTCGGCTCCGGCGTGCTCCTCGTCGGGGTGCTCGTCCTCGTGCGGGCGGGCCTCGCGCGGGTACGCCTCGTGCGGGCGGGCCTCCTGCGGGTACGCCTCCGCTCCCGCGTACCGCGCCTCGCGGTGCTCGTCCTCGCGCGGGTGGGCCTGCTCGCGCGGGTACGCCTGCGCCTCGCCGTACGCCTCCGCTGCCGCGGCCCCGTCCGGCGCGGCGCCCCGCCGGCCGCGGGGGTGCCGCTCGGCGTCGGGGTGGCCCGGCCCGGCGTGGCGTCCCGGCGCCGGCCGGTCGCCCTCCAGGGCCTCCCGGGCCTCCGGGGCCCGCGGCGCCTCTCCGGCCTGCCGGGGGTCGGCCACGGCCACGGCCACGGCCGGGTCGGCCGGGTCGGCCGGGCCGTCCGGGTGGCCGGGGTGGGCCGGGTCGGGATCGGCCGGGAGGTAGACGCCGGCGTCGGCGGACTCCCGGCCGTACCCGGGCGCGACCGGAGCGTCCGCGCCCGCCCGGGGCCGGCGGTGGTCGTGCTCCGCGGGCCGGGCGTACCGGGCCTGCGGCTCCTCCTCGTACGGGGGCTGGGCCGGCGTCTGCGGCGTGAACCAGGAGTCGGTCTCTGAGGGCATCATGGGTTCCGGATGTCGAAGCCGTAGCGAGGGTCGGAGGCGCGCTTCTTGTACTCCGCGAGCGAGGGCGGGACGGCCTCGATCCGCCAGTCCGCGCGTTTCACGATGTTGAACCAGACGAAGCCGACGACGTCCTCGTGCGCCTCCAGCCCGGAGAAGAGCTGGTTGACGTCGGCGCGCTGGCGGTTGCCCTGCTGGGAGGCGGTCTCGCTGATGAAGAAGGGCTTCTGGCTGAACGTACGGATCTCGGCCATCGTCGGCCCGTACAGCGTCTCGAAGGTCTTCGGCCCGGTGAGGGTGAAGTAGCCGGTCATGCCGGCCCAGTCCACGTAGGTGTCGCCGGGGTAGTACGGCGCCAGCCGGGTGTTGGGGGCGGGGTCGGTGATGTTGGGGCTCCAGACCCAGATCACGTTGGTCGCGCCGGCCCGGTCGAAGAGGTCGTGGACGTGGCGCCAGGCCGCGACGAACTCCTCGGCGCTGCTGGCCTGTCGGCCCCAGGGGTACCAGTCGCCGTTCATCTCGTGCGCGATGCTGATGGCGATGGGCAGGTTGAGCTTGGCGGCGGCCTTGGCCACGTCCTTGACGTAGTCGTCCGTCGCGCCGGCGGCGATCGCCGCCATGGAGGGGGAGTGCGGCTCCCACGCCATGTACGGCAGCGCGCCGGCGTCGTAGATCCGGCGGACGCCCGCGGTGTCGAAGCCGTCGCCCCAGCCCGCGTAGTACTCCAGGACGTTCGGCTGCTTGCCGATCGCCGCGGTGTAGCCGCCCAGCGCGTCCATCGACTCGGGCACGCCGGGCAGCGCGGCGCCCAGGTACTTGTGGTCCGGACTGAGCAGCGGGGTGACGTCGTACGGGATGTCGGTGGCCTGCGCCCGGGGCCGCGTGGTGGCGGCCGGGGCCGCGGCCGCGGTGGCGTCGGGGGAGGGGCCGCCGGTGGCCGCGGGCGCCGCGGCGGCCTCCGCGGGCAGGGCGAAGCCCGGGTCCGCCGGGCCGCAGCCGCTCAGCAGCAGCAGACCTGCCGCCAGGAGCGGGAGCAGCGCGGGCGAACGGCGCGCGAGGCGCCGGGTACGGCGGGCGGACACGGTGATCACACAGCTTCCGTGGGACGCGGTTGGACGAGGACCCGGCCCACGATGACGGCGTAGAAGAGGCCGGACGCGAGCACGAGCGCGAAGTTCAGCGGCCCCATGGTGAGCATCCGCCAGATGCCCGCGCCCACCCACAGCACGGCGGTGCCGCCGCTCCACGCGATGACCCCGGTCCAGAACCGCCGGGTCTTGTTCTTCTTGGCACCGCTGGAGCCGGTCGGCTGCCAGGCCATCCGGTTGCGCCGCAGGATGTCCCAGATGGCGAAGACGTGCGCCCAGCCGTACATCATCCGGGCGGCCCAGGCTTCGAGCCGGTACGGGTTGCGGTGCCACAGCGGGAACACCAGCGTGGCGTACACCAGGCCGGGGAGCACCAGGGCGGTGTTCTCCCAGCGGATCAGGTCCGGGCGCATGACGAGCAGCACGATCGGGATGAGCGGGGAGACGATGGTGAACAGCGCCGTGTGGATGTAGTAGAAGAACCCGGACATGTAGCACATCCGGGTCACCGGCCGGAGCTTGGTCTCCCAGAACTTCCGGCTGCCCAGCAGGCTCATCGAGCCGGTGCACCACCGGTACTGCTGGTTGAAGAACCCGCCCACGTTGTCGGGGCAGACCCCGGCCGCCAGGGCGATCGGCACGTACAGGAGGTCCCAGCCGAGCCGGCGCAGGTCGAACCCGGTGTGCACGTCCTCGGAGTGCCCGATCAGGGTGGTGCCGCCGTTCTGGTCCAGCGCCGCGCGCCGGTACACGGCGCAGCTGCCCACGCAGATCGCGCCGTCGTTGCGCTGACGGGAGACCTGGACCGTCCGGTAGAAGAGCTCCTGGACGGCGCCCGCGCCGCGCTCGATCCAGTTCTGCGAGTCGAGGATGCGGAAGTACTGCGGGGATTGAACTATTCCGAGCCGGGGGTCGTTCTCCATGTAGGGGAGAAGCTCATCCAGCAGATCGGCCCGGGGGGCGAAGTCCGCGTCCAGGATCAGGATGTACTCACTGTCGGAATTGCGGAACCCGAACTGGAGGTTGCCGGCCTTCTTGAACCAGCCCCGGTTGTTGCGGGTGCCGTAGACGAACTCGAAGTCGACCGCCATCTGCGCGAGTTCGGGGCTGTCGCTGTCGTCCAGCACGTACGGCGTCACTTCGCCGGGGTACTGGTCGCGCAACCGGGCGACGTGCGTCCAGGTGTTGTGCAGCACCTCGATCGGCTCGCCGGCGACCGGGAGGAAGACGTCGACCGTCGGGTAGCGCTCGGGGCGCCAGCCGCGGACCAGCGCGCGGTGGCCCTTGAGGTCGAAGGTCTGGTTGAACCCGTGCACCCACCGGGATATCAGGTAGTAGCCCACGGTGAACACCAGGAACGGGACGAAGACCCAGAACCACGGCGTCGCCCGGAGCAGACCCACCTCGCTGGCCACCATGCAGCCGAAGCTGAGCAGCGAGAAGCACGTCAGCACCCACAGGTGGCTGCGGGTGTACGAGTACTTCTCCGCGTTGTCCGGCGGCTGCGGCAGCAGGCCGCGCTGCGCGCGGCGCCCCGGCGGCTCCTGACGGCCCTTCCGGCGTGAGGTGGCTGCCCTTCGGCTGCCCGCGAGCTGGGTACCCTCGGTGACAGTCACGTGGCTCCCTCCCCAGAAACCGTATGGAAGTGTGCTGAATCCCCCGGCAACCGCCTTCGAGGTCGGCCGCGCGGACGTCAGGATCGTACGGGAAGTCCCCTTGCCAAATCTCGGCTGCCCGGCTGCCGGCCGCCTGCAACCGGGATTGAGTTCCGATCGTGATGTGGAGGGGGTTCACAGGTAGGTTGAGCGCTCACCACCGCCGGAGGGCGGTCGACGAGGAGTAGGGAGGGGCGGCGTGGACGGCAGCACCGCACGGTTGGTGTGGGGGGTGCGGGCGCTGGTCTCGTACGGCACGGCGGCGGCGTTGCTCGTCGGGTGCACGAGTCAGGCCGCCCCGGCGCCGGCGCGGTCGGCTGCCACGGCGGCGGCCGCGCCGACGGAGAGCGGGTCCGTCAGCCTCTGCTCCTCCCCGCAGGTGCCCTTCCCCAAGCGGCCGGTCGACGGCGGCACGAAGATCATCGAGCCGAACCCGTGGAACACCTCCGGCGCGGTCTGCCTGGACACCCCGGGGGACACCGGGTTCACCGTGGCGGCCCTGCGCGACTTCGCCCCGAAGACCCCGCTCGCTCCCGGCGCCTACCCCAACATCTCCACCGCCCCCGGGGCCAGCGGACTGCCCGTCCCGGTGAGCGCGCTGGGCGACGCGACCAGCGACTGGGACGCCTCCGCCCAGGCGACCGGCTCCTTCAACCTCTCCTACGACCTCTGGTACGGCTCCAGCCCGGACAACTGCGTGCCCGGCGAGAGCGCGGAGGTGATGATCTGGCTGGACGCCACCGACAGCGTCCGGCCGGCCGGGAAGAAGGTCACCGACGCCCTGACGGTCGGGGACACCGAGTACGACGTGTTCCAGGCACCCATCACCAACCCGCACAGCGTCATCAGTTACGTGCGAACGGTGCCCACCCACAGCGCCCACGGCCTGAACCTGCGGCTGTTCACCGCGGACGCGATGATGCGCGGCTACGTCCCGCCCGGCTCCTACCTCTGCCGGGTGCAGGCCGGCTTCGAGATCTGGAGCGGCGGAGTGGGCCTGCGGTCCTGGTCGTTCGCGTTCCACAACCGGGTCGGACTGCCGGCCGGCGAGCTGCCGGCCGGGGCTCCCGGCATCTGCCTGCGGCACGGCGGCGGCGGCCAGGCGGGCACGCCGGTGACGGTCGGCGCCTGCGGTGACCCGGCGGTGTCGACGAACTGGACGGTGGGCAACGACGGTTCGCTCCGCGGCGGAGCCGCCTGCCTGGCACCCTCGGCCGACGGCACCGCGGCGGCCCTGGCCCAGTGCACGGGCGCGGCCGCCCAGCGGTGGGCGGCCGGCAGCGGGCAGAGCCTGGTCCACCTGGAGTCGGGCCTCTGCCTCGCGACCGCCGGCAACTCCCTGGCGGCGGGCACGGCGGTGACCCTCAAGACGTGCAACGGCGCTGTCTCGCAGCACTGGAGACTCCCCTACAACGGACAGGCCTAGGGCCTGTCCGGCCATTCCCGCCGCGGGTGCGACGCGAGTTGACGGGCAGGCTCCTGCGGCGCCGCCGGGCGCCGCAGCACCCCCCATGGGAGTTGCGCAAGCCATGCCTTACCATTCCGACACATGAGCGATCGACCGGTACCGACTGGCGAGCCGGACCAGACCCCGGGGTGGCCCCCGCAGCAGCCGCCGATCGGCGAGGTCGGCGCCGGCCCCGGCGTGCCGCCGCAGCCGGGTCCGCCGGGTCCGCCGGCCGGAGCGTTCGGTGCCGCCCCCGGCATGCCCCAGCAGCAGGCACCGGCCGGAGCGTTCGGCGCACCGCAGCCGTACTGGCAGCAGGCCGGGTTCCCCGCGCAGACGCCCACCGGGCCCGACTGGGAGGCGCTGGCCGCCAGCAACGAGCAGCAGCAGCGCAAGCGCAAGCGGCTCAGGATCATCGGCGCGGCGGTGGCCGTGGTGGTCGTCCTCGGCGCCGGCGGCGCGGCCTTCCTGCTGACGCGTCACGACTCGACCGGCGGCGGTCCGGTGGCCGACGGCTCCAAGAGCCCGGTGGCGGAGGGCTCCAAGACCCCCGGCAAGACGGCGAGCGGCTCGCCGCGCACGATCCCCGGCCCGACGACCGTCGGCTCGCTCCCGGCCGCCAAGGGGACCACCGCGCTCGGCCTGGGCGCCGACGCCAAGACGGGATCGGTGGCCGGGTTCCCGGGGCCGGTCCTCAAGCTGCCCAGCGGGCAGAACTCCTTCGCCCAGAGCGCCAAGGCCGTCGTCGACACCGACAAGAGCTTCACCGTCTCCGCCCGGGTGTTCGTGGACGTCCCGGCCGGAACCCGCAGCGCGGTCAGCCAGGGTGACGGCTCGTACTACTCCTTCGCGCTCGGGCGCGGTAGCTCCGACGGCCGCAACCTCTGGTACTTCAAGGTCCAGCTGCCCGGCGGCGGATCCGCGGTGGCCTACTCCAAGGGCGACGCGACGGTCAACCAGTGGGCGCTGCTGACGGGCGTCTACGACGCCTCGGCCAAGCAGATCACCCTCTACGTCAACGGCGCGGCCCAGGCGTCCGCTCCGGCGACGGGCGTCCAGAGCAGCGGCGCCGACCTGCTCCAGGTCGGGCGGCTGAGCTCGAACTCGCAGTGGAGCGACCCCTGGCACGGGGCGGTCGCGGACATCCAGGCCTGGGACCAGGTGCTGCCGGAGGCCGACATCGTCAAGATCGTCGCCGGCTCCAGCTCCCCGCCGGCCGTCCCGCCGACGGCGGCCTGGCTCACCGGCTGAGCGGACTCCGGCGGGCCCGATCGCCCGCCGGGGCACACCCACGGCGCCGGGGCGGACGATCCGCCCCGGCGCCCACCCGCGTGACGAGCCCGACGCGTGCCGTACGGGCGCGACGTCCTGAACGAGGAGCAGTTCCAGATGAGTGCCGACGGCCGTTGGATCCGGCCCGAATCCACCCGGCGGCCGGTACTCCCCCCACCGGGGGCGCGGCAGCCGGGCGCGGCCGGCCCCGGCGTCCCCGGCCCCCGGGCCGCCGAGTCCCCGGTCGCCGCCGGGGCCTCCTCCGGCCGGCGCAGACGGACCCCGGAACGGGTGGCGGGCCCGCCCCGGCCCGCCCTGCGGGCCGACCTGCTGCCGCTGCTCGCCGTCCTGCTGGTCCAGGGCGCCCTCTCGTACCACCTGCTGGGCAGCAACACCGCCTTCGTCGACGAGGGCACCTACATCTACGCCGGGTACCAGGAGTTCGAGAACCTGGTGCGCGGAACTCCGGTGGCCACCTACGAGACCTTCTTCTCCGGCTCGCCGCTGATCTACCCGGTGGTCGTGGCCCTGGCCGACATGTTCGGCGGACTGACCGCCGCCCGGCTGCTGAGCATGGCCTTCATGCTCTCCGCCACGGTGGCCGTCCACCTGGCCACCCGGCGGCTGCACGGCTCGCTCGCGGCCTTCTGCGCGGCGGCCTGCTTCGCCGCGCTCGGGCCCACCCAGTTCCTGGGCGGGCTGGCCACCTACGACTCGATGGCGCTGGCGCTGCTCGCCTGGGCCGGCTACCTCGCGGTGCGGCTCACCACCGGCGGCGGGTATCCGAGCATGGTGCTCGCCGCCCTGCTGCTGGCGCTGGCCGGCTGCACCAAGTACGCCGCGCTGCTCTGGGTGCCGGTGGTGCTCGGCATCACCGTCCTCGCCGGGCCGGGCGGCGCCCCCCGCCTGTGGTTCCGCTGGAAGCGCGGACTGCAGACGATGCTGGTCTTCGTGGTGGCGCTGGCCGTCGCGGCCCTGATCGCCGGTGAGAGCTACGTCAACGGCTTCAACCACACCACCCTCAAGCGCGCCCCGGGGCACGACGCGTACGGGTACGTGGCCGGGGAGGCCGCGAAGTGGGTGGGCGCCCTGCTGGTGCTGGCCCTGATCGGGGTGCTGGTGCAGCTGGTGGCCGCCCGCCGCCGCGGTGAGAACGCCTGGTCCGAGGCGTGCCTGGCCGCGGTGCTGCTGGTGGGCGGTGTCCTCGCCCCGGCGAACCAGATCCGCATCCACACCTGGCTGTCGCTGCAGAAGCACGTCGACTTCGGCGCCTGGTTCGCGTGCATCGTGGTGGGCGCCCTGCTGGCCAGGGTGGTGGTCGGGCTGCGGAGCCGGGTGCACGTCACGGCGGGCGTCGTGGTCGCCGCCCTGGTGATCGGTCCGCTCGGCTACGCGGGCGCCGCCCAGGGCCGGACGATGTACGGCGAGTGGTCGAACACCAAGTCCTTCGTGGCGGCGCTGGAGCCGTACATCCGCAAGGGCAGTGACAAGTACCTGGTCGAGAACTACAACGTCCCCGCGTACTACCTGCGGGAGTCGAGCAACTGGCAGCAGTGGCACGACCTGGTGGCGGTCTACCGCAAGGACCCGGACACCGGCAAGCAGCAGGTCGGGGTGCCCGCCATCCAGGCCGGCATCGAGGCGCACGAGTGGCAGGTGGTGGTCCTGGACTTCACCCAGACCGGCGCCACGGACAAGGCGATCCAGCCGACGCTGAAGAAGGCCGGGTACCGCGTGGTCACGGTGGTCAAGAGCGGTGAGCACGGGCAGTACACCATCTACGTGGCGCCCGGGTACGACAAGAAGTAGCCCGCGCCCCGGGGCCGTCGGGAGGTCCGACGGCCCCGGGGCGACACGGCGCGGGCGGCTCGGCCCCGGTCAGAGGTCCATCGCGTAGACCAGCAGCCGGACGCCGGGGCGGACCTCCCAGTCGCGTTCGGGGGCGCGCCGGAAGCCCAGCCGCTCGTACAGGCGGTGCGCGGAGGTCATCGACGGCCGGGTGGAGAACGCCATCCCGCTCAGGCCCAGCTCCCGGCTGCGCGCGATCGCGGCCCGGACCAGCCCTTCGCCCGCGCCCCGGCCGCGGGCCGCGCCGCCCACCGCGAGCATCCGGATCTCGCCCTCGTGCGGTTCGGCGATGTCGGCGAACGCCGTCCCGCCGACCGCGAAGGTCACGCAGCCGAGCAGCCGTCCGTCTGCCGGATCGACCGCGACGAGGAGGTCCGCCTGCTCGAAACGGGGGCGGGCGTCGAGGAGCTGGGCGGCGTAGGGGCCGTCGGCCGGACTGTGGCCGTCGCCGACGAAGGCCTCGTGGGTGACGGCTCCGACTGCTTCGAGGTCCGATTCGACGGCTCGGCGGATGACGATGTCCATGCCGTCAGTCTGCCGGAGGGCGGGACGGCCGCGACGGGGAGGGGGTCGGCCGGCCGGTCGGCGGCGGGTAGCCGGTCGGGGAGGTCGGGGTCGGCGGGATAGCCGGTGGGCCGGTGCCAGTTGTCGCGGCCGTGCCGGCCGTTGCGGTCCTGGTCGCGCCCGACCAGCACGCCGAGCAGGCCGAAGCCGCCGACGGCACCGAGGAGGGCGAGCGTGTCCGTGAGCGTCGAGGAGTCCATGGCTCCACCTTGGCGGGCGGCCCGGTCCGCTACGAGTGGCAGGAATGCCCAATCACATCGAAATACTGCCAGCGAATCCCTGGTGCCCGCCCGGCCGGCACGGCATCCTGGACGACATGCTCGACAACGTGGTGGTGGTGGTGCTGGAGGAGGTCCATCCCTTCGAACTCGGCGTGGCCTGCGAGGTCTTCGGCCTGGACCGGAGCGAGGAGGGCCTGCCGGTGTACGAGTTCGCGATCGCCGGCGCCGCGCCGGGGCCGCACCGCACCCACGCCGGCTTCACGATCGACGTGCCGCACGGCCCCGAACGGCTGGCCGGGGCGGACCTGGTGGTGGTCACCGCCACCGGGCTGCGCGACTCCTACCCGCCGGCCCTGATCGAGGCCCTGCTGGCGGCCGTCGAGGGCGGCGCCCGGGTGCTCTCCATCTGCAGCGGAGCCTTCCTGCTCGGCGCGGCCGGGCTGCTCGACGGCCGCCGCTCCACCACCCACTGGCGGTACGCCGCCGAGCTCGCCCGCCGCCACCCGCTCACCACCGTCGAGCCGGACGTGCTGTACGTGGACGAGGACCCGGTGATCACCTCGGCCGGTACGGCGGCCGGCATCGACGCCTGCCTGCACCTGGTCCGCCGGGTGCAGGGGGCCGAGGTGGCCCGGGGGATCGCCCGCCGGATGGTGGTCGCCCCGCACCGGGAGGGCGGCCAGGCGCAGTTCGTCGCCCGGCCGCTGCCCGAGGAGGACGGCGACTCGCTCGGCGGGCTGCTCGACTGGATGCGCCACCACCTCGACCAGGAGTGGACGGTGGACCAGCTCGCGGCCCGCGCCCACATGTCCCCGCGGACCTTCGCCCGGCGCTTCCAGCAGGAGACCGGCACCACCCCGCACCGCTGGCTCACCGGGCAGCGGGTGCTCCTCGCCCAGCGCCTGCTGGAGGGCACGGACGAGCCGGTCGACGCCGTCGCCGCCCGCTGCGGGTTCGGCAACGGCGCGACCCTGCGCCACCACTTCGGCCGCCGGCTGGGCACCACCCCGCTGGCCTACCGCCGGGCCTTCGCCGGCGGCTGGCCGGCCGAGGCGGCGGCCCTGCGGGTCTGACCGGCCCTGCTCCTGCGGCGCCCGGGCGCCCGCCGGTCCGGCCCCCCGGTCGCCGCGCGGTTCAGCCGCCGGCCGCCAGGTGGCCGGTCCCGTTCCACTGCTCGGCCCGCAGTCGGCCGGCCCGGGCGCGCCAGACGCTGGTGGAGCAGTTGCGGACCTGCTCCAGCTCCAGCAGCTGCTGCTCGGTCAGCCGCTCCACCGCGTAGCGCAGCATCAGCACGGTGCAGTCGTGCGCGACCACCAGCACCGGGTTGCCGTCCTCCTGCTCGCACAGGTCGCGCAGACAGCTGCGCACCCGCAGCGCGACGTCGGCCCAGGACTCCCCGCCGGGCGGCCGGTAGTACAGCTCGCCCATCTTGCGGCGCCGGGCGGCCTCCTCGGGGTGCTTGGCCTCGATCGCGGCTGCGGTCAGCATCTCCAGGATCCCCAGTTCGCGGTCCCGCAGGCGTTCGTCGAAGCGGACGGCGAGCGAGATCGGGACGGCGCCGAGCCCGGCGGCCTGGGCCAACGCGATCCGGGCGGTCTCCGCGGTGCGGACGTAGGGCGAGCACCAGACGCTGCGCGGGCGGTCGGCGGCGGGCAGGGCGGCCCACCAGCGGCCGAGGGCGTGGGCCTGCTGCTGGCCGTGCATGGAGAGCGTGATGTCGGCGTCCCGGCAGTTGATCGGCACGCTCAGCGCGCCCGCCGCCTCGGCGAGCTGGAACTCCACGTTGGCGGTGGACTCGCCGTGCCGGGTGGCGATCAGTACGGAGGGCAGCCGCTGGTCCGGCGTGCTCCGGTGCTGGCCGTTGAGAGTGGTGCCGAGTTCTGCCATGTCCGCTTCTCCCCGTGGTCGTCGAGTTCTCGGACAGCCGTTCATACATATGATCGCGCCGTCACCTCCAGTGTTCACGGAGGTGACGGCGCGATCACAGGGCGCGCGCAGGGCGTATCAGTGCGCCGCCGCGGGAACCGGCGCGTTCTGCACCTTCGGGTCGCCGGCCTCGGCGCCGTAGTCGTCGGGCCGGGTCTCGTCGGCGCCCACCGGGGCCTTCAGCGCCCGCAGCACCAGCGTCAGCACCACGGCCACCGCGAGGTTCAGCACGAAGGCGGTCAGGCCGATGTAGCCGATCTCGCCGATCACCGGGATCTCGGCCGCGCTGCCGCCGAAGTGCTTGGTCGCGGGGCTGGCGATGCCGTAGGCCTTCCAGGTGCCGTAGGCCATGCCGGCGGCCCAGCCGGCGAACAGCGCCCAGTGGTGGAACCAGCGGGTGAACAGGCCGCCGACGATCGAGACGAAGGTCTGCAGGATCCACAGGCCGCCGAGCAGCTGCAGGTTGATCGCGGCCTGCTTGTCCATGGTCAGGACGAAGGCCAGGGCCCCCACCTTCACCAGCAGCGAGGCGAGCTTGGCGACCCTGGTCTCGTCGGCCGGGGTGGCTTCGGGCTTGAGGAACTGCTTGTAGACGTTGCGGGTGAACAGGTTGGCCGCCGCGATCGACATGATCGCGGCCGGCACGAGCGCACCGATCCCGATCGCCGCGAAGGCCACCCCGGTGAACCAGTCCGGGAACATGTTCTCGAACAGCTGCGGCACCGAGAGCTGCGCGTTGAAGCCCTTCACCCCGCTGCCCACCCCGGCCGCGATGGCCATGAAGCCGAGCAGCGCCAGCAGGCCCAGCATCAGCGAGTAGGCCGGCATGATCGCCATGTTCCGCCGCACGGTGTTGCGCGACTTGGAGGCCAGCACGCCGGTCACCGAGTGCGGGTACATGAACAGCGCCAGCGCCGACCCCAGGGCCAGCGTGGCGTACGTCCACTGCTTGTTCTCGGCGAGGACCAGCGAGCCGGCGGACTTGGGCGCGCTGAACTTCTGCGCGGCGGTGTCGAAGATGTGCCCGTAGCCGCCGAGCCGCATCGGGATGTAGATCACCGCGACGATGATCACGATGTAGATCAGGGCGTCCTTGACGAAGGCGATCAGCGCGGGCGCCCGCAGCCCCGAGGAGTAGGTGTACGCGGCCAGCACGCCGAAGGCGATGAACAGCGGCAGGTCCTTGACGAACCAGTTGCTGCCCGCGCCGCCGCCCACCCCCAGCACGTCCAGCACGGCCTGGATGCCGACCAGCTGGAGCGCGATGTACGGCATGGTCGCCAGGATCCCGGTCAGCGCCACCACCAGCGAGAGCGCCTTGGAGCCGTACCGCCCGCGCACGAAGTCGGCCGGCGTCACGTACCCGTGCACCCGGGAGACCGACCAGAGCCGCGGCAGGAAGAGGAAGACCAGTGGGTACGCGATGATCGTGTACGGCACCGCGAAGAAGCCGGCCGCACCGGTGGCGTACACCGCGGCCGGGACGGCGACGAAGGTGTACGCGGTGTAGAGGTCGCCGCCGAGCAGGAACCAGGTCACCCAGGTGCCGAAGCTGCGGCCGCCCAGACCCCACTCGTCGAGGTGCAGGGCGTTGTCCGCCCTGCGCCAGCGGGAGGCCATGAAGCCCATCACGGTGACCAGCAGGAAGAAGAGGACGAAGACCGCCAGGGCGGTCACGTTCACGCCGTTGTTCATCGCGGCCCACCCGCCCTCGCGGCCTTGCGGGCCTTCTCGTCGCGGTTGATGAGCAGGTAGGCGGCGAAGGTGAAGACGGCCGAGACGGGCACCCACAGCAGCTGGTACCAGTAGAAGAACGGCACGCCGCCGACCTCCGGGTCGGCCTTGGTGTACGAGGACACCCAGAGCATGGCGACCACCGGGACGGTCAGGCTGAGTCCGGCCAGTACGCGCTCGGGGGTCACGGCGGGCAGTGGTGCGGCCGGCCGTTCGGGTAGTGGTTCTTCGACTTCGAGATCTGAGGACATCTGCGGCTCCGGCTGAAGAGGTGTCACCTCGTCGGCGCCGCAGTCCCGGGTGCGGGGGCACCCTGAACCCGCCGAGCAGCACCTCTGGTGATCGGCAGTCACTACAGCTGCGGAATGTAGAGCACGGAGTGACCTGTGTCACCCGATTCACGGAACCCGCCCATCATCCGGCCCTGCCGGGGGCGCGCCCCGCCGCATCGCGCCTGGTCCGCGCGCTGCGAACGCGCCGGCGCGCGGACCTCGGGAAGAGATCCGCGCGCCGATGTGTGCGTGGGGTGTCCGGCCGTGCGCGGCCCGCGACGGGCCGGGGCCCGGCGCCGGGCGGGCTACTCCGGACGCTGCAGGCGGGTGATGAACTTGTAGCGGTCGCCGCGGTAGATCGAGCGCACCCACTCCACGGGGGCGCCCTCGGCGTCGAAGGAGTGCCGGGAGAGCTGGAGCATCGGCAGGCCGAGGTCCGAGCCGAGCAGGCCGGCCTCGCGCGGGTTGGCCAGCGTGGTCTCGATGGTCTCCTCGGCCTCGGCCACCGTGACCCCGTACACCTCGCGCAGCGCGGTGTAGAGCGAGTTGTGCTTGACCAGGTTGCGGCGCAGGGCGGGGAAGCGCTTGGCCGACAGGTGGGCCACCTCGATCGCCATCGGGTCGCCGTTGGCGAGGCGCAGGCGCTCGATCCGCAGCACCCGCCCGCCGGGCTTGATGTCCAGCAGCGGGGCGAGCCGGTCGTCGGCGGTGATGTAGCCGACCTCGATCAGCCGGGAGGTGGGCTCCAGGCCCTGCGCGCGCATGTCCTCGGTGTACGAGGTGAGCTGCAGCGCCTGGGCGACCTTGGGCTTGGCGACGAAGGTCCCCTTGCCCTGGATGCGCTCCAGCCGGCCCTCGACGACCAGCTCCTGGAGGGCCTGCCGGACGGTGGTGCGGGAGGTGTCGAACTGGGCGGCGAGGGCCCGCTCGGGGGGCACCGGGGTGCCGGCCGGCTGGGTCTCGGTGAGCTGGAGCAGGTGCCGCTTGAGGCCGTAGTACTTGGGAACGCGGGCACCGGAGACGCCCGGCTGCACCGGGAGGCTCTTCACCTGGGGGTCGTTCACCTGGGCTGTGCTGCCCCCGTCGCTGGTCATCGGCCGTCTCTCCTGCTCCTCGCGGAACCGCACCGGCGCCGCCATCTTGTTCAACGGCACACATCGTTGCATGTATGCCCGGGGAACGAATACCTCATCACACGATGAACGATGAGCGGTGTCGGCTTGATAACAGGTGCTCCGGATTGGTCCGAGGACCGTTGACACGCCCATTGGTCTAGGCCAAGCTCCAGGCAGTTGGTCTACACCACTGCAGGCCAGCAGCTATGAATCCCAACCCGTCCCATGGGTCCGCGGCACCATTCCTACCGCTTTGCGTGGGTCTGCCGTTGCCACCGATGGGGGGAAACCCTGGCATCCCTCAGGAGGATGGCGTGAAGCGTCAGCTCATCGCGGCGGTCGGCGTCGCAGCAATGGTCGTCGGCCTGGCGGCCTGTGGCTCCGACGGCAAGAAGGCCGATGACGCGGCCAAGCCGAAGGACTACAACGGCAAGACCCTGACCGCGTGGTTCATGGACGGTTCCGCGTCGCAGGCGTGGCAGGACGGTGTCAAGGCGGACTTCGAGAAGGAGTTCCCGGGCGCCAAGCTCAACATCCAGATCCAGAAGTGGGACGGCATCGGCCCCAAGGTCACCACCGCGCTCTCCGAGGGCTCGGTCGACGTCCTGGAGCTCGGCAACACGCAGACGGCCGGCTACGCCGCGACCGGCGGCCTCGCCGACCTCACCAAGGACAAGGCCACCCTGGGCGGCAACGACTGGGCCGCCAACCTGAACGAGTCCTCCGTGCTGGAGGGCAAGCAGTACGCCGCCCCGTGGTACTTCACCAACCGCTCCGTCATCTACAACAAGGAGCTGTGGACCAAGGCCGGCATCGCCGCCCCGCCGAAGACCCTGGACGAGTACTACGCCGACCTCGAGAAGCTCAAGGCGACCCCGGGCGTCTCGCAGGCCATCTACCTGCCGGGCCAGGAGTGGTACACCTACTTCGGCCTGATCACCAGCGAGGGTGGCAAGCTCGTCAAGAAGGACGGCGACAAGTACGTCGGCAACCTGTCCTCCCCCGAGGCGAAGGCCGCGTTCGCGACCTACCAGAAGCTCGCCAGCTTCTCGTCCGCCCCGAAGGACAAGGACGAGGCCAACCCGCAGCAGATGACGCTCTTCCCCAAGGGTGACATCGCCTCCATGATCGGCCTCGGCTGGGAGGCCCCGGCGGCCAAGGACATGACCGCCGACAAGTGGGGCGTCTTCCCGCTCCCGGGCAAGACCGCCGACAAGCCGTCCGGCGTGTTCCTCGGTGGCTCCAACCTGGCCGTCGCCCAGGCGAGCAAGAACCAGGACCTGGCCAAGGGCTTCCTGAAGATCGCGCTCTCGGACAAGTTCGAGGGCCAGGTCGCGGCCTCCGGCCTCATCCCGAACAAGAACTCGCTGAACAGCCAGGTCGTCGGCGACTTCGCGAAGGCGGCCCTGGCGGCCTCCGTCAACGGCGCCACCACGCCGAACATCGCGGCCTGGGCCGGGGTCGAGAACAACCCGAACCCGATCAAGGAGTTCATGACCGCCGTGCTCCAGGGTGGCGACTACGACGCCACGGCCAAGAAGTACGACGAGGAGATCACCAAGCGCCTCGCGGCGAAGCAGTAAGACTGAGCGGCGGGGGGGGGGGGGCCGCCCGCCCCCCCCGGGCCGGGGGCGCGCGCCCCCCCCCGCGCGGCGCGGGGGGGGGGCGGCGCGAGGCCAGGAGGATGCCCCCGTAGGTGCCCTTGGCCATCATCGCGTCGATGGTGCGGTTGGTTAGGAAGAGAGAACGATGGCTGTGCATTCGGAGCGGGTGCAGACACGGTCCCCGGAATCAGGGAAGGCTGACATGGCCGCCACTGAGCAGATCGCCCCGCCCGCCGCGGGCGGCACCCCCACGAACGGCAGACCCCCGGCCGGTCCGAGCCTGCTGACCCGCAGCGCGCCGTACCTGCTGCTGCTGCCGGCCGTCCTGGCCACCCTGTTCCTGCTCGGCTACCCGCTGCTCAAGACGGTCCTGGTCTCGTTCCAGAACCTCAACAGCCGCCAGCTCGTGCAGCACCTGACGGAGTGGAACGGCTTCGAGAACTACACCGACCAGCTCTCCAACGGTGAGTTCTGGCACACCACGGGCCGCTCGATCGCCTTCACCGTCGTCAACGTCGTACTGATCATGGTCGGCGGGACGCTGGTCGGGCTGCTGCTCAACCGCCTCGGCAAGTGGATGCGGCTCTTCCTCTCCGCCTCCCTGATCCTGGCCTGGGCGATGCCGATCGTCGCCAGCACCACCGTCTACACCTGGCTCTTCGACCAGAAGTACGGCGTGGTCAACTGGCTCCTGGACAAGCTCGGCTTCCACGGGATGCTCGACTACAACTGGTTCAGCGGCCAGTACTCGACCTTCTTCGTGATCATCCTGCTGATCGTGTGGGGCTCGATCCCGTTCGTGGCCTTCAACATGTACGCCGGCCTGACCACCATCCCGACCGAGCTCTACGAGGCGGCCCGGATGGACGGCGCCGGCTCGTTCAAGATCTTCAGCTCGGTGATCTTCCCCAGCCTGAAGCCGTTCTTCCTGGCCACCACCTTCCTTGAGGTCATCTGGGTCTTCAAGGCCTTCACCCAGGTGTTCGCCATGAACATGGGCGGGCCCCAGCGGCTCACCGAGACCCTCCCCGTCTACGCCTTCATCGAGGGTGTCAGCAACAACCACTACGGCACCGGATCCGCGATCGCCGTACTGACGATCCTGATGCTCGGCGCGCTCATGGCGTACTACTTCCGGATCATTCTGAAGCAGGAGGACGAGCTGTGAGGCGCTCGATCATCGGACGCAGCTGGCCCAACGCCATCGCCGTGGTCCTCTTCGTCTTCTTCATCTTCCCGGTCTACTGGATGGTCTCCACGGCCTTCAAGCAGAACACCGACATCATCAGCAAGACCCCGGTGTTCGTGCCGCTGAACGGCACCCTGGAGCACTTCGACCGGGCCGTGCACGCCGACGGCTTCTGGACGATGGTCGGCAACAGCTTCGTCGTGACGGTCGGCGCTGTGCTCGCCTCGCTGGTGATCGCCACCCTGGCGTCCTTCGCCGTCGCCCGGATGAAGTTCCGCGGCCGCAAGACCTTCGTGCTGGTGATCATGGCGGCCCAGATGGCGCCCTGGGAGGTCATGACGATCTCCGTCTACCTGATCGCCCGCGACAACGACATGCTCAACAGCCTGCTCCCGCTGACCATCTTCTACATGATGATGGTGCTGCCCTTCACGATCTGGACGCTGCGCGGCTTCATCGCCGCCGTGCCGAAGGAGCTGGAGGAGTCCGCGATGGTGGACGGCTGCACCCGGGTCCAGGCCTTCGTCAAGGTGGTCTTCCCGCTGCTCGCCCCCGGCCTGATGTCGACCTCGCTGTTCGGCTTCATCACCGCCTGGAACGAGTACCCGCTGGTCCTGATCCTGAACAAGCAGGGCGGCCAGACCCTGCCGCTGTGGCTGACCGGATTCCGCAGCGCGTTCGGCGACGACTGGGGCGCGACCATGGCGGCCTCCTCGCTGTTCGCCGTGCCGGTCCTGATCCTGTTCGTCTTCCTGCAGCGCAAGGCCGTCGGCGGGATGACCGCCGGCGCCGTGAAGGGCTGACGACCGTGAGCATCCTGATCCCCAGCGGCACGGTCAACGACCAGCTGCACCGCGACGCCCTGGCCGTGCTCCAGCCCGGCTTCGTGGGCACCACGCCGCCCGACTGGATCCGCCGGCACCTGGCGGCGGGCCTCGGCTCGGTCGCGCTGTTCGGGCGCAACGTCACCGACACCGCCCAGCTGGCCGAGCTCACCGCCGCCCTGCGCGCGGAGAACCCGGACATCCTGGTCGCCATCGACGAGGAGGGCGGCGACGTCACCCGCCTGGAGACGGGCTCCGGCTCGTCCTGGCCCGGGAACCTCGCGCTCGGCGCCGTCGACGACCCGGCGCTGACCCGGGACGTGGCCCGCGAGCTCGGCCGGGCGCTGGCCGCCTGCGGTGTGAACTACAACTGGGCGCCGTCCGCGGACGTGAACTCCAACCCGGGCAACCCGGTCATCGGGGTCCGGTCCTTCGGCGCCGACCCCGAGCTCTGCGCGCGGCACACCGCCGCCTGGGTCGAGGGCCTCCAGTCGGTGGGCGTGGCGGCCTGCGCCAAGCACTTCCCCGGCCACGGCGACACCGCCGTCGACTCGCACCACGGCCTGCCCGTGGTGGACGTCGACGTGGACCTGCTGCGCTCGCGCGACCTCGTCCCGTTCAAGGCCGCGATCGCGGCCGGGGCGAAGGCCGTGATGACCGCCCACATCATGATCCCGGTGCTGGACCCGAGCCTGCCGGCCACCCTCAGCAAGGCCGTGCTCAGCGGCCTGCTGCGGGCGCGCCCGGAGGACGGCGGGCTCGGCTACGACGGCCTGATCGTCACCGACGCGATCGAGATGGGTGCCATCGCGGACACCTACGGCACCTCCGAGGGCACCCTGCTGGCCCTGGAGGCCGGTGCGGACGCGATCTGCGTGGGCGGCGAGCACGCCGACGAGGAGACCGTCCTGCACCTGCACGACGCGATCGTGGCGGCGGTGCGCACCGGCCGGCTCTCCGAGGAGCGGTTGGCCGACGCCGCCGACCGGGTCCGCCGGCTCGGCAGCTGGGCCAGGATCGAGGCCCAGGGCGAGCGCCTGGAGCCGGACCTGTCGATCGGCCTGCAGGCCGCCCGGCGGGCCCTGCGGGTGGTCCGCGCCCCCGGCCGTCCGGTCGCCCCGGTGACGGACCGTCCGTACGTGGCCTCGTTCTCCCCGCAGGCGAACGTCGCGGTCGGCGACGAGACCCCGTGGGGCGTGGCCGGCATGCTCGCCGCGCGGCTGCCCGGCACCCGGGCGGAGAACTTCGGCCCGGCCGACGCCGCCCCCGAGCTGCTGGACGCCCTGGTCGCCGAGGTGCTCGCGGGCGCCCAGGACCGCCGGCTGGTGCTGATGGTCCGTGACGTGCACCGGCACGACTGGATGTCCGCGGCGCTCGGCAGGCTGGTGACGGCCCGTCCGGACGCGCTGGTGGTCGAGATGGGCGTCCCGCAGGCCGCTCCGGTCGGAGCGCTGCACATCGCCACCCACGGCGCCGCCCGGGTCTGCGGACTCGCCGCGGTGGAGGTGCTCACCGGCCAGCCGCAGACGGCTGGCTGACGAAACGTCTCATTCAGGCCAGGGGCCGTCGGAGGATTCCTCCGACGGCCCCTGGCCCGTTTTGGGCGCTGTGTGACCTTCCTCCCATCGTCGCGTGACGGTGTTCCCTCAAGTGAGCCTTAAGCCTGCCTTAAGTTCTACTCATGGTGATCAGCCGGCGACTACGGGCAACGGCTCACAACAGGTCTGCAACGGCGGGTTGTCATAGGCCATTTGAGCGTTGACACCTGGAGTGGTCTAGGCCAAGCTCCAGGAATCTGGTCTGAACCAATCCTGGCCGGATGTGGTATCGACCCTCCCAGGCGCCGCGCTGCCCACCTCGGTGAAGCAGGTGGCTCGATCACGCCGTCGGTGGGCACAGGTTTTTTGCACCCTCGGGAGGATGACGTGAAGCGTCAGCTCATGGCGATGTTCGGGATCGCGGCGCTCGCCGCGTCGGTCGCTGGCTGTGGCTCGGGCGCCAGGTCGGCGCAGGACGGGGCCACCAAGGCGGCGGACCCGAAGGAGATGACGGGCACCGTCACGGTCTGGCTGATGAACGACGCCCAGACCAGCTGGCCGGAGCTGGTGCAGCGGGTCAACGACGAGTTCGCGGCCAAGTACCCGAAGGTCACCCTGAAGCTGGCCTACCAGGAGTGGACCCAGAAGGTCGCCAAGCTGGACGGCGCGCTGGAGCAGGGCACCGTGCCGGACGTGGTCGAGCTCGGCAACACCGAGACCATGAAGTACATCCTCAACGGCGCGCTCGCACCGGTCGACAAGACCACCTTCGACAACTCCGACAACTGGGTCCGGGGTCTGGTCAACACCTGCACCTACCAGGACAAGCTGTTCTGCGTGCCGTACTACGCCGGCGCCCGGGTGGGCATCTACAACTCGGCGATGTTCCAGCAGGCCACCGGCGCGGCGGACCTCCCGCAGAACGAGGACGACCTCCGGGCTGCGCTCGACAAGGTCCAGGAGAAGAACAAGGCCGACAAGACCTTCTCCGCGCTCTACCTGCCCGGCCCGTACTGGTACGCCGCGATGTCCTACGTGGCCGCGTACGGCGGAGCCATCGCCCGCTTCGACAGCGCCGGCAACTGGCACGGGACGCTCAACGACCCCAAGTCCCAGCAGGGCGTCCAGCACTTCGTCGACCTGGTGCAGAAGTACAACCACAACGACCTGACGGTCAACGAGAGCGCCCAGGGCACCGTCTTCGCCCGCAAGCACGCCGCCGTGCTCTACGGCAACGGCTGGGAGGCCGGCAGCGCCGTCGCCCCCGTCACCGGCGACCCGACCCTCAAGGACGCGGTCAAGGTGGCGACCATGCCCGGCCCGGGCGGCAAGCCGCTGCCCTCCTTCATCGGCGGCTCCGACCTGGCCGTCACCGCGAAGTCGCCGGTCCGGGACCTCGCCGCGGACTGGATCCGGATGTTCACCAGCACCAAGTCCGAGCAGTACCTCGCGGACAAGGACATCCTGCCGAACAACCTGAGCCAGCTGGAGCCGCTGAAGAGCAAGCCCGCCACGGCGGCCGCGGCCAACGCGGTGCCGGACGCCTGGTTCACCCCGCTGGCGCCGGGCTGGGGAGCGATCGAGAAGCAGAACGTGCTGGTCAACATGCTGAACTCGATCTTCAAGGGCAAGTCGGTGGACCAGGCCACCAAGGAGGCCGACGCCCAGATCAACCAGCTCATCAACACCCCGGGCTGACGCCCCCGCGCCCGGCGCGGCCGGCCTCGGCCGGGCACCCCGGGCGCGTCCTGGAGCCGTCCGGCACGACCGGGGGCGCCGTCCGTGAGCACCGTCCGAAGCCCCGGACGGTGCTCTCGGATGTGCCGGGCCGGAACGCCCCCGTAGGATTGCAGCGCAATCACCGCAGCGAGTGTGCGGACTCGCCGCCGTAGAGGTCCCCGCCGGGCAGCCGCCCGGTCGGGGTTGAACCATCTCATCGGAGGCACCCCAGATGTCCGACCCGCAGACCCTCTCGGCCGTCCCCGGCCGGATCATGGCGGCGGAGATGGCCGAGCAGCCGGCCGTCCTGCAGCGCATCCTCGACGAGGGCGCCCCCAGGATCCGGGACATCGCCGCCGAGATCGCGGCCCGCAGCCCGCGCTTCGTCCTGCTGACCGCGCGCGGCACGTCCGACAACGCCGCGCTGTACGCGAAGTACCTGATCGAGATCCTGCTCGGCAAGCCCGCCGGCCTCACCTCGATGTCGACCACCACCGCGTACGGCGCCAAGCCGGACCTCACGGACGTCCTGGTGATCACCGTCAGCCAGTCCGGCGGCTCGCCCGACCTGGTCGCCTCGACCAAGGCGGCCCGCGAGGCCGGCGCGATCACCCTGGCGGTCACCAACAACGCGGCCTCGCCGCTGGCCGAGGTGTCCGAGTTCCACATCGACGTGCTCGCGGGGCCGGAGAAGGCGCTGCCCGCCACCAAGACCTACACCGCCGAACTGCTCGCGCTGTACCTCCTCGTCGAGGGCCTGCGCGGCGGGGACGGTTCGGCCGCCAAGGCCCTGCCGGGGCTGGCCGCCGGCATCCTGGCCCGGCAGGGCGAGATCAAGGCCCTGGCCGAGCGCTACCGCTTCGCCCAGCGGCTGGTCATCACCTCGCGCGGCTACGGCTACCCGACCGCCCGCGAGGCGGCCCTCAAGCTGATGGAGACCACCTACATCCCGGCCTCGCCGTTCTCCGGCGCTGACCTCCTGCACGGCCCGCTGGCCATGGTGGACAACGTCTCCCCGGTGATCGCGATCGTGCCGGACGGGAAGGGCGGGGAGGCCCTGCAGCCCGTCCTGGACCGCCTGCGCGGCCGCGGTGCGGACCTGGTGGTGGTCGGCCAGCAGAACCAGGTCGACGCGGCCTCCGCGGGCTTCGCCCTGCCCGCCGGCGTCCCCGAGGAGGTGCAGACGATCCTGGAGATCCTGCCCCTGCAGCTGCTGGCGTACGAGGTCACCATCGCCCGCGGCCAGGACCCGGACGCTCCGCGCGCCCTCGCCAAGGTCACCGAGACCCACTGAGGCCGGCTGGGCCCGGCCCGCGGCGGCCGTCACGACGCGACCCCCGTCCACAGCCTGTGGACGGGGGTCGCGTCGTCGAGTGCGGCACCACCGGAAAGCACTACGGGCCACGGCGCCGACACGGGACCCTCAACCCTCCCTCCTCGCCGCCGGCGACGGTGGGGGTACCCCCGGCCGGAGGCTGGGGGAGGGCCCATGGCACCGCAGCCCGGAGCTGTCGTCGGACGTCGCGGTGGTGGGAAAAGCACTACGGGCCACGGCGCCGACACGGGACCCTCAACCCATGCGGCACCGCAGCCCGGAGCTGTCGTCGGACGCCGGGTGTGACCGAGAACTGTGCGGGGTCCTCGCTCGGCGGTGTCCGACCGAGGAGCGGCCGCGCGCGGTCAGGGCAGTTTGCGCGGGGGGCCTCTCCTTGGTGCATCTTCATTGTGGACTAGACCAATCTGGCTTGTCCAGAGTGGTGCCGGAATTGGTCTGGACAACATGGCGCGGGGCTCCGACAGGGCCCGCCGGCGGCGCTGGCACTACGCTCGGCCCTGTGCCCTCGCTGAATGAACTCGTCCGCCGCCACACCACCCTGACCGGTGCCGATGTGGAGTGGCTCCACATGCTGGTCTCGGAGTGGCAGCTGCTCTCCGACCTCTCCTTCGCCGACCTGGTGCTCTGGATCCCCACCTGGGACGGCATCCGGTACGTCTCGGTGGCCCAGATGCGGCCCAACACGGGCCCGACCTCGTACCAGGACGACATGGTCGGCCACCTGGTGCCGCGCGGCCGGCGCCCGCTGCTGGACGCCGCCTTCGACGAGGGCCGGATCGTCCGCGAGGGGGACCCGGAGTGGCGCGAGGAGGTGCCGGTGCGGGTCGAGTCGATCCCGGTCCGGCGCGAGGGCAAGGTGCTGGGGGTGATCGCCCGCAACACCAACCTGCTGACCGTCCGCACGCCCAGCCGGCTGGAGCTCACCTACCTGCAGAGCGCCTCGGACCTGGCCCAGATGATCGCGGCCGGGTCGTTCCCCTACCCGGGCGTGGAGCAGACCGACATGGACGCCGCGCCCCGCGTCGGCGACGGCCTGATCAGGCTCGACGCGGACGGCATCGTCACCTACGCCAGCCCCAACGCCCTCTCCGCGTACCACCGGCTCGGGCTGACCACCGACCTGGTCGGCAGCCACCTGGGCCGGACCACTGCCGAACTGGCGCCGCCCTCGCGCGGCGCGGTGCACGAGGCCCTGGTGAAGCTGGCGAGCGGCTGGGCGCCCCGGCAGACCGAGGTGGAGGCGCAGGGGGGAGTGGTCACCCTGCGGGCCATCCCGCTCAAGCCCAAGGGGGTGCTGACCGGCTCCCTGGTGCTCGCCCGCGACGTCACCGAGCTGCGCCGGCGCGACCGGGAGCTGATGACCAAGGACGCGACCATCCGGGAGATCCACCACCGGGTGAAGAACAACCTCCAGACGGTGGCGGCCCTGCTGCGGCTGCAGTCCCGCCGGATGGACTCGGACGCCGGGCGGGCCGCGCTGGACGAGGCGGTGCGCCGGGTCGGCTCGATCGCGATCGTGCACGAGACGCTCTCGCAGACCCTGGACGAGCGGGTCGCGTTCGACGAGATCGCCGACCGGGTGCTGGCGATGGTCATGGAGCTGTCGCAGGACGGGCGGGTGGCCACCCGGCGCAGTGGCAGCTTCGGCATCCTGGCCGCCGAGGTGGCGACGCCGCTGGCGATGGTGCTCACCGAACTGCTGCAGAACGCGCTGGAGCACGCCTTCGGTGGCAAGGACGCCGGGAACCTGGAGGTGAGCGCCCTGCGGGGGCGGGCGCCGGCCACCGGCATGGGGTGGTCGGACAGCTGGAACGGCGGGGCGAAGCCGGAGGAGTACCTGCTGATCACGGTGCAGGACGACGGCCGGGGGATGCCCGAGGGGTTCGATCCGCAGCAGGCCGGCAACCTCGGCCTGCAGATCGTCCGGACGCTGGCGACCGGCGAGCTCGGCGGCACCTTCGACATGGTGGCGGCGCCGGAGGGCGGCACCAAGGTGGTGCTGGAGATCCCCGTGCGCTGAGCCGCGATGGCCGGGGGCGTTCGGCCGGGGTCGCCCGGTCGGACGCGGGCCCGGCGGGTGCGGGTCGACCGGGCGGACGGCCGCCCACGTGCGGGTGAACAGCACGTGGACGAAAGGAAGTTGGGGGCGCGCACGGAGTGGTCGGGCGCCCCTGGGGGCCGGTGGGCGCCCGGCCGCAGAGACGAAAACGAGGCCCTGTCGACCGGGGGGGGTGGGTCGACAGGGCCTCTCAACCCGTTCCGGCCGTCGGGGGGAGTCGGCCGGAACGGGGGCTCTGGGTGATGCGACGTTCACCGACGCGTTGCGCACGGTGAGCGCCCTAGGCCCACAATATTGCTCTCAGTGAGCAGTATCAAGTACCTGGGCCGCTCGGCGTCGCGGAACCTCACCGGAGTGCGGTCCCTCATACGGAAGGCTTCGCCAGAAGAGGCAGGGAAGCCCTTGATCATGGGTTGATCGGGTCGTGCGGCCGCCGGGTGGCCCGACGGCTGATCATGCTTCGGGTCAGGCGGTGCGGGCGCGGTTGCGGGCAGCACGGCGCTTCATCGCGCGACGCTCGTCCTCGCTCATACCGCCCCAGACGCCGGCATCCTGGCCGGTCTCAAGAGCCCACTGCAGGCACTGCTCCATTACGGGACAGCGGCGGCACACGGCCTTGGCTTCCTCGATCTGCAGCAGAGCAGGACCGGTGTTCCCGATCGGGAAGAAAAGCTCCGGGTCCTCTTCGCGGCAGACAGCGCGGTGGCGCCAGTCCATGGTCGTCCAACTCCTCCTGCCGGCAGGCGGTGGCCCGGCCGGCGCAATCGATGGGCTTGTGAATGTGAACGCTTTCACGAATCCCTCAACAGCAAAAGGGACCAAAGGCCCATCGGGCCCGGGTGGTCTGTGCTGGGGTGGGGTTCGGGTGATTCAGGGGAAGCGCCCCGGCTGCGTTCGTCAGACTCTGACGTTTACCGCCGTTGCGATGCGTCCCGATCGCCATGTAGAGGTTCGCAAACCTCGGGCCCGGATACAACCCCCTTCGAGCAGGAATTTTTGATTCTTCGGTGTCGCCTAGCTCACAGCCCGTACTTCTATGGAGTGAAGGGGGCTTGTGCGTTCGAGAAGAAGGGTGAAACCCCCTTCCGGTCACACAATCACACGCAGTGCCCGCCGAACGCCTGTGAAACTGACGCGACTCCTGTCTCCAAGGTGGTCCCCGTCGACCTGAAACGGGGCCGGTTCCTGTGAAACCAAGGTGAAGTGACGGACGTCGTGATAGGAGACGGCGTGCCTGCCGATCGGGCCCACGGCCTGGGCGTCGTCCTTCGAAGGCGTGTGTGACCGCAGGATCTGACGGACCGTTCGAGCGGTTCCGAACGCCGTCATCCGGGTGATGCCGAAGACGTCCAAGTCCGTGTCGAAGGAGGCGAGCGGGGAGGGGTAGACCGGCCGGTTCCCGAGGAAGGTCCACGGCGAGGTGTTGCTGACTATGGTCAGGACGAGGCCCGGGGTCGGTGCGCGGCCCGGAATTTCAAGGGTCACCGGGCCCGCACGGCGGTGTTCACGCTCGGTGACGTAGTGCCGCAGTGCCTGGCCCACGTACAGCGCGTGGGTGGACTTGCGCCCCGCCCTGCGCTGCTCCTCCACCCGGCCCACCACGCCGGCGTCGAAGCCCAGCCCCGCCGTGAAGGTGAACCAGCGGTCGGGCAGGCCCTCGGTCATCGCCTTGCCCAGCCCGACCGGACGCTCCCGGCGCTGCTCCAGCGCGTCCAGCAGCACACCGGTGGCCTCCACCGGGTGGTTGGGCAGTCCGAGCGCGCGGGCGAACACGTTCGTGCTGCCGCCGGGCACCACCGCGAGCCGTGGAACCCGCTCGCCCGGGCCGTGCGCCAGCAGCCCGTTCACGACCTCGTTGACCGTGCCGTCGCCGCCCAGGGCCACCACGAGGTCCACCGCGCCGTCGTCGGCCGCCTGGCGGGCCAGGTCGCGGGCGTGCCCCCGGTACTGGGTGTGGGCGACCTCCAGCTTGAGGTCGCTGCGCAGCGCATGGGTGAGGACATCCCTGGTGCGGGCACTGGTGGTGGTCGCCTTCGGATTCACGACCAGGAGAGCGCGCATGAACCCAGCCTACGGGTCGGTACGCGGGAGGCGGCGGCTACCCTGCTTGGGTGACCGCAGAAACCGCCGGCGCGACGCCCGCCACCGCCACCCGCCCCACCTCGCTGACCGTGGGTGCGGCGATCGCCGCGCTGCAGGGCGCAGCCCTGGTCGTCTGGGGCGGCTACGACATGATCGCCGCGCTGGTGGGCGACCCGATCAACCGGGGGCTGAGCGAGTTCGGCGGTCTGGTGATCGTGCTCCTCGGGGTGCTGCCGCTGCTGGCCGCCCGGGGCCTGCTGCGGCTGCGCAGCTGGGGCCGGAGCCCGGCGGTGCTGACCAGCTCGATCTGCCTGCCGGTCGCCTACTACATGTGGCAGGCCGGCGGGGTGATGGCCGCCCTCGCCGTGGTCGTCGGCCTGCTCGGGATCGTCGGCATCGGGGCACTGCTGAACCCGACCGTCACCGCCGTGCTGTACCCGCCGCGCGAGGGCTGAGCGGCCCCCGAGCGGCCCGTGGGACGGCGAACGCCGGCACACCCGAGGGTGTGCCGGCG
>NZ_JBHUSG010000013.1:106780-189629 GCF_042673745.1 Kitasatospora sp. NPDC057015 | reverse complement strand
CCGCTGGAGCGCATGATGCGCGACGCCAAGATCACCCAGATCTACGAAGGCACCAACCAGATCCAGCGCATCGTCATGGCCCGCAACCTCCCCTAACCCCCACCACCCCCACGCACGCAGCAGACAGATGCGACAGACGCCGAGGGCGCCCCACCAGGGGCGCCCTCCTGCCGATGAGCCGGGCCGGACCTGATCGGCTCCGGGGGCGGACCGCAGCCCCGGACGTGCCGAATCCGCCGGGCCGCGGGATGCTGGTGATCACGCCGTCGGTCGGCGGCGCGACGGCGGTCGCGGGGCGCCCCGCCCGCCGGACAAGGCAGCGCACCGGCACCGCCCGGCACCTCGACGCCTCGGGCGGTGCGGCTGAAGGACCGGAGGACATCGTGTTCCAACTGCTCTGGATTCTCCTGATCGGGTTCATCCTCGGCGTACTGGCCAAACTGCTGCTGCGCGGCCCCCAGTCCATCCCCTGGTGGCTGACGATGCTCCTCGGCGCGGGCGGCGCCCTGCTCGGCAACGCGGTCGCCGGCTGGATCGGCGTCGCGCACACCTCGGGCATCGACTGGACCCGCCACGCGCTGCAGATCGGCTTCGCGGTGCTGCTGGTCGCGGTGGTGGCACCGGCCTGGGGCCGCCGGGGCGTCAGCCGCTGACGCCGTCCCGGCCCCGCCCGCACCGACCGCGCAGTCCTACCCCGCGCTCCCCGCCCTGCCCCCGCCCCCCGGTCTCGGGGGACGGGGGCGGGGCGCCGACCGGTGCGGCACCGTCACGGCAGAGCCGGGGAGCAGCGCCGTTCGACGATCGCCCGGACCTCCTCCACGCTCCCGGCGGCCAGGGCCTCACGGGCGGCCTCGGCACAGGCCTCGGCGTCGAGCCGGCGGATCCGGGCCCGGATCTCGTCCAGGGCGGCCGGTGCAGCCGACAGGACGTCGCAGCCGAGGCCGACCAGCAGCGGCAGCACCACGGGGTGGGCCGCGGCGTCCCCGCAGAGCGACACCTGGCGGCGGTACCGGTGGCCCGCCTCCACCACGCGTCCGATCGCCCGCAGCACCGCGGGGTGCGCGGCCAGCACGGGCCCGGCGGCCGGGTCGCGGCGGTCGAGCCCCAGGATCTGGCCGGTGAGGTCGTTGCTGCCGATCGAGAGGAAGGCCGCCTCCCGGGCGAGTTCGGCGGCGCGGGCGACGGCCTCCGGGAGTTCGACCATCGCGCCGAGCGGCGGGACGGGCACACCGAGGGCGTCCGCCGTCTCCCGCAGGATCTCCCGGCAGGCCCGCAGTTCCTCGGGGGCGGCGACCATCGGGATCATGATCCGCAGGTCGGTGCCGGCGCCGGCGGTGAGCACCGCCCGGAACTGCGCGGCGAAGGCGTCGGGGCGGGCGAGCATCAGCGGCAGGCCCCGCCCGAGCCGGCCGCCGTCCCGGGCCGCCCCCGCGAGGAAGGGCGGCAGCTTGTCGTCCGCGAAATCCAGGGTCCGGACGGTGACCGGACGCCCGGCGAGCTCGCGCAGGACGGGCGCCAGCGCGGCGGTGTGCTGCTCCGCCGTGGGCCAGCGCGGGGCCTCCAGGAAGGGCAGTTCGGTGCGGAGCAGGCCGATCCCGTCGGCTCCGGCCAGAAGGGCGGCTTCGGCCTGCGCCGCGGTGGCCACGTTGGCGCGCAGGATGACGGTGTGCCGGTCGAGCGTCTCGCAGGGCAGGTGCCGCTCGGCGGCGAGCGCCGCCCGCCGGGCGCAGGCCGCGTCCGTCGCGGCGAGGGCCCGGGCGCGCTCCGGCCCGGCCGGGTGGACGGTGATCCGGGCCCGGTCGCCGTCGACGATCGCCTCGGCTCCGTCCGGCAGGTCCAGCACCGCGGGGTCGAGACCGAGCAGGAGCGGGATGCCGAGCGAGCGGGCGACGATCGCCGCGTGCGAGCCCGGCCCGCCGGTCACGGAGACGGCGCCGACCACGTCGCCGCCCGGTTCGAGCAGGTCGGCCGCGCCGACCTCGTGGGCGACCAGGACCAGCGGCCCCTCGGGCCGGGCGAGGCCGGCGCCGTCCAGCCAGGCGAGGGCGCGGCGCCCGACCTGGCGGATGTCGGCGGCCCGCTCGGCCAGTACCGGGTCCGCCAGCGCACCGATGACCGCGGCGTACTCCTCGACGGCCTCCCGGACGGCGGTGTCCGCCGGGGCTCCGCGGCCGGCCCGGCGGGTGGCGGAGGCCCGCAGGTCCTGGTCCCGGGCGAGGTAGCCGCCGACCTCCAGCAGGTCGGCCTGCTCGATCCGGCCCTCGGCCCGCAGCGACGCGGCGAGCCGCTCCAGGTGCTCCGCGACCGCCTCGAAGGCGGCCTCGGCCGCCCGGGCGGCCCGGCCGGGGTCGGCCGGCCCGCCCGGGTCGGCGGACTCACCGGGACGGTACGGGCAGGCCCCGACCACAGCCTCGCCCGGCCGCGGCACCGCCGGTGGACGGTCCGTGCGGTGCACGGTGCCGACCGCGATGCCGGCCGACGCGGCCTGCCCGGTGAAGGCCTGACGGGTCATCGGGCGGCCGCCGCCTCGGCCAGTGCGCCGAAGAGCAGGGCGGTGGAGGTGGCGCCCGGGTCCTGGTGTCCGATGCTGCGCGGGCCGAGGTAGGAGGCCCGGCCCTTGCGGGCCTGCAGCGGCACGGTGGCGCGCGCGCCCTCCTCGGCGGCGACCGCGGCGCGGGCCGCCGCCGCGGCGAGGTCCCCGCCGGCGCGCAGCTCCTCCTCGAAGGCGTCCAGCGCGGGGAGGAACGCGTCGACCATCGTCTTGTCCCCGGGGGCGGCCGCGCCGAGCTCCCGTACGGCGTCGAGCCCGGCGCGCAGCGCGGTGAGCAGCTCGGCGGCGTCCGGGTCCGCCGCGGGCAGGGCCTGGCCGGTCGCCCGGAAGGCGGTGCCGTACAGCGGGCCCGAGGCCCCGCCGACGCTGGAGATCAGGGTGGTGCCGACCTCGACCAGCAACTGGCCCACGGACTCGGGCCGGTAGGAGGTCTGCGCGGCGAGGACGGCGGTGAGGCCGCGGTGCATGTTCGCCCCGTGGTCGGCGTCCCCGATGGCCGAGTCCAGCTGGGTGAGGCGCTCCTGGTGCGCGTCCACAGCGGCGGCGAGGGCCTCTACCCAGTGCCTCGCGAGGGCGATGTCCATCAGGGGGTCTCCTTCGTGCTGGTTCGGCTCGGTGCCGGGGGTGGGCGGCAGGGTCGGCAGCGTGCTGCGCGGTCGGCACGGGAGTGCCGGGGCGGGGTGGGGGGGTGGACACGCCCGGCCGGTGGTGGGGGCACCGGCCGGGCGTGCCCGGTCTCAGGTGCCCCAGCGCAGGGCGGGCGTGTCCACGGGGGCGTCCCACAGCGCGAGCAGTCGCTCGTCGGCCCGGCAGACGGTGATCGAGGCGCCGGCCATGTCCAGGCTGGTGACGTAGTTGCCGACCAGGCTGCGGGCGATGGTGACGCCGCGGGCCGCGAGTTGGGTGCTCACCTCGTTGAACAGCACGTAGAGCTCGATCAGCGGGGTGGCGCCGAGTCCGTTGACCAGCACGATCGCGCGGTCCGTGCCGCCGAGCACCGGCTCGGCGAGGACGGCCTCCAGCGCCTGCGCGACGATCTGACGGGCCGTGCCCAGCTTCTCGCGGCGCCGGCCCGGCTCGCCGTGGATGCCGACGCCGACCTCCATCTCGTCCTCGGGGAGTTCGAAGCCGGGCCTGCCGGCCGCCGGGGTGGTGCAGGCGGTGAGGGCGACGGCGAAGGAGCGGGACAGCTCGTTGACCCGGCGGGCGACGGCGGCCACCTCGTCGAGGCCGGCCCCCTGCTCGGCCAGCGCCCCGGCGATCCGCTCGACGAAGACGGTGGCGCCGGTGCCGCGGCGGCCCGCCGTCCAGGTGGAGTCCTGCACCGCGACGTCGTCGTCGACGAGGACGGTCCGCACCTCGACGCCCTTCTCGGCGGCGAGTTCGGCCGCCATCCGGAAGTTCAGCACGTCGCCGGTGTAGTTCTTGACGATCAGGACCACGCCCGCGCCCTGGTCCACGGCCGTGGCGGCGGCCAGCACCTGGTCCGGCACGGGGGAGGTGAAGATCTCGCCGGGGCAGGCGGCGTCGAGCATCCCGGTGCCGACGAAACCGCCGTGCAGCGGCTCGTGGCCGGAGCCGCCGCCGGAGACCAGGGCGACCTTCCCGACGCGGACGGGCCCGGCCCGCCGGATCACGCGCGCCGCCCGGTCGACGTGGAGCTTCGGGTGGGCGGCGGCGAGTCCGGCGAGCGCGTCACCGAGCACGGACTCCGGGGTGTTGAGGAACTTCTTCACGACGGCACTCCTTCGGCGCCGGCGGCGCACCGGACCGGCGCGGTGCTCCGCGCGGCGGCCGGACAGCGGTTCGACCCGCGGTTCAGCGGGCGGCGCCCGGGGCCGGCCTGCGGGCACCGGCCGGCGGAGGGTGCGTCAGCGCGCTTCCGCGAGGCCACGCGCACCGATCCGACGCTGCCGGGGGCCGGCGCCACCGGGCCGGCGAGATCGGCGAACGGCCATGGGGGCAGGGGGATTTCGGACATGCGTACGCCTGCGGCCCGCGCGGGGCACAGGGCGGTCACCTCCTCCGCGGAAGCGGATCGGAAGGGGGTCGGGCCCTGGCCGGGGAATGGTGAGCACACTCAGGAAACCCGTTCGTCATACCTGAAACGTGTTCGGAACTTAAGCCCGCGTACGACGGGTGTCAAGGGGTTGGCTCCACACTCCGTCGGCCACCGCTCCACGCACGGTGGCAGCACCCGGCGAAGGAGGGCCGCCGGCGACCACCGGACCGCCCCCGGGCCGACCCCCGCACGGTCGGTTTCGGACGCCCTCGGGTCCGCCGGAATCGGGCCCGCGGTCCGCCGGGATCAGGCCCGCGGTCGGTCAGGACCAGGGCCCGCGGTCGGTCAGGACCAGGGCCCGCGGTCGGTCAGGACCCGGCCTGCCAGGGGGCGCCGCGTCCCGCGCCGAGCTCCCGCGACAGGTTCCTGGCCACCTCGCGCACCGCCACGGCGTGCTTCTGGCGGACCGCGTCGTCGGCGAGCAGGCGCTCGACCGGGCCGACCACGCCGATCGCGCCGACCGCCTCGCCGGAGCGGTCGAAGACCGCCGAGGCGATGCCCGCGTCGCCCAGCGCCGCCTCCTGCTCCTCCAGCGCGTACCCGATGCCGCGCACCTCCTCCAACTGCGCTCCGAGCGCGGCCGGATCGGTGATGCTGCGACCCGTCAGCCGGACCAGTTCGCCGGCCAGCAGTTCGGCCCGCTGCTGCGGTGGCTGGAAGGCGACCACCGCCTTGCCGAGTGCGCAGGTGTGCCACGGGATGCTGGCCCCGACCTCCAGGATCTGCACCGCGCCCTCCGGCCGGAAGGCGTGGTGGACCACCAGGACGTGGTCACCGGCGAGCACCGCGACCCAGACCGCCTCGCCCGTACCGGTCGCCAGCGCGTCGGCCCAGGTGACCGAGCGGGTACGGAGCTCCTGGGTGTCCAGGTAGGAGTTCCCGAGCTGGAGCAGGCCGGGGCCCAGCAGGTACTTCCCGGTCTCCCGGTCCTGCCGCACCAGCCCCTCGGCCTCCAGGGTGCGCAGCAGGGCGTGCACGGTCGGCTTGGCGATGCCGATCCGGTCGGCCAGCTCGGTCACACCCAGCCGCGGTCCGGCCGTCGACAACTCCCGGAGGACGCGTACCGCCCGCTGGACGGACTGCACCATGAGGGTTTACCTGCTTTCGGTATTGCAGAACACTGTTCCAAAATCTAGCATCTCGCCCATGAGGCAAACTGTCGGCATCGTACTCGTGTCCCACAGTCCCGGACTGGCCCTCGGACTCCGCGACCTGCTCGCACAGATCGGCTCCGCCGACGTCCCCGTGATCGCCGCCGGCGGCACTCGGGACGGCGGCATCGGCACCAGCTACGACCTCGTCCGCGAAGCCCTCGACCGGGCGGACCACGGCGCGGGCGTGGTCCTCCTGCCCGACCTGGGCAGCTCGGTACTGACGGCCCGCGCCGTCCTGGCGGACCATCCGCACCCGGGAGTCCTGCTGGTCGACGCCCCCTTCGTCGAAGGCGCGGTCGCCGCCGCCGTCACCGCCTCGGCCGGAGCCGACCTGCGGGCCGTCGCCGGAGCGGCCGAGGAGGCCCGCGATGTCCGGAAGTTCTGAGACCGCGCCCGTCGCGCGGGCCGCCACCCGGTCGGCCGAGGCGACCGTCCTCCTGCCCGCCCACCTGCACGCCCGGCCGGCCGGGGCGCTGGCCCGGACGGCGGCGGGTTTTCGCAGCACCGTACGGGTCGAGTACGCGGGACGGTCGGTCAGCCCGACCGGCATCCTCGCGGTGATGGGGCTGGGCGCCACCCGGGGCACCGAGATCACCGTCCGGGCGGAGGGCGAGGACGCGGCCGCGGCCGTCGAGGCCCTGGCCCGCGTCCTCACCGAGGCCGAGTAGCCGAGCCGTCGAGTAGCCGAGCCGTCCAGCGGTCGAGCCGTCGAGCGGTCGAGCGGTCGAGCGGTCGAGCGACTGGGCAGCTGAGCGGCGGGGGGCCGAGCAGCCCGGGACGCCGGAGAAACCCGGCGCGCGCCCGCCCGTTCAGCCCCGCCCGCTCAGCGACCGGCCCCGCCCGTTCAGCGACCGGCCGCGCCGCTCCGCAGCCGGGGCGTGTTCGGCGCGACCAAGTACGCCGGGCGGGTGGCCTGTTCATGGGCCCAGCGGGCCAGCGCGGTCACGTCGATCCCGTACGGCGCGGCCCGCTCGAAGGGGGCCAGTGCCTCGGCCGCTCTGGCCAGCAGCGCCCCGGAGCCGGCCGAGTTGCCGCGCGCGGCGTGCGTCAGGCCGACCGCGAACTGGGCGAGGCCGCGCCAGAGTTGGCGCTCGGAGGCCGGAGCGGCCTTCCACATGTCCTCCAGCACCTCGTGCGCGTGGAACGGCCGTCCGGCGTCGAGCAGGCGCTGGGCTTCGGCGAGCGCCTGCTCCGGCGTGCGCGGCACGCCCTCCTCCTGCCTGGTGACCCCGGCGGCGCCGTAGGGCAGCGGCCGCCCCAGGCCGTCCCGCGGCCGTGCGCTGCGGGCCCGGCCCTCCGCGTCCCGATCCCGATCGATCCGCTGGTCCCGGCCCGCGCCCTCGCCCACCGATTCAGTCATGCCCCGATTGTCCATCGAAGGCGCCGCTACGGGGAGCAAAACGACGAACACCGTCAGCGAACACCGGGGCGCGCACCGGCGGTTGCGAACGGGCGGAGAACCGTACCCGAACAGCGCGGGCGGCGCCCGAACGGCGTGAAAGGTACGAATCGCACGATACTGGGGCCATGGCTGAGAAACCCCTTCCGCCGAACGGCCCGTCGACCGTCACGGTCAAGGGCCGCGCGGTGCGGCTGCGCACGATCGGGATCGGGATCCTCGCGATACTCGCGATCTGGTTCATCGCCGCCAACACCGGCTCGGTTTCCATCCGGCTGTGGATCCCCACCGTCACGCTGCCACTCTGGGTGGTGCTGACCGTGACCCTGCTGGTCGGTCTGGTCATCGGCTGGTTCCTGGCGCGACGCCGGGCGAAACGCTGAACGGCCCGGCGCACCGCCACCCGGGGACGGGTGCCGCGGGCGACGAACGGCCCGTCCGCCGCCCGGCGCCGGGCGGCGGACGGGCCTAGAATCCGAGTATGGGAGAGCGCGCAGGCGCGCCCGTCGCGCCGCCACTGGTCCTGGCCACCGAGACCGACTCACAGCTGATCGCGCCGAGCCGGTCGTACCACGTCGGACGGGACCCCACCAGCGAGATCGTCCTGGACGACCCTCGGGTGTCCTGGCACCACGCCGTGCTGCGGACGGACGACGGCCACTGGCTGCTGGAGGACGTCGGCAGCACCAACGGCACCTTCGCCGAGGGTCACCGGGTCCGCCAATGGGGCATCGAGCCCGGCAGTCTGGTGCGCTTCGGCAACCCCACCGACGGCCCCTCCGCCGCCTTCAGCGGCCTGCCCGAACCCACCGTGTACGAGCGGCCGTCCCTGGTCGCCCCCGAGGCCTCCGGGGTGTTCCGGCAGCCGACCAGCGTCCGCCCGCTGCCCGCCCGGACCATCCGGATCGGCCGCGCCGACGACAACGACCTGGTCCTCGACGACCTGGTGGTCTCCCGTCACCACGCGGAGCTGCGGGCCCTGCCCGACGGCCGCTACGAGATCGCCGACCTGGGCAGCCACAACGGCACCTTCCTCAACGGAGGCCCGGTGACCGCGGCCACCGTCGGCCCGGCGGACATCATCGGGATCGGGCACTCGGCCTTCTGCCTGCAGGGCGGCGAGCTGGTCGAGTACACCGACACCGGCTCGATCTCGCTGGACGTCCAGGGCCTGACCGTGCGGGTCGGCAAGGAGCAGCGGGTGCTGCTGGAGAACGTCAGCTTCCCGGTCGGCGAGAAGACCCTGGTGGCGGTCGCCGGGCCGAGCGGCGCCGGCAAGTCCACCCTGCTCAACGCCCTCACCGGGCTGCGCCCGGCCGACGACGGGACCGTCCTGTACGACGGCCGGGACCTCTACCGGGACTACGCGGAACTGCGCCAGCGGATCGGCCTGGTACCGCAGGACGACATCCTGCACACCCAGCTGTCGGTGCGCCGCGCCCTGCGCTACGCGGCCGAATTACGCTTCCCCGGCGACACCGCGAAGGCCGAGCGCGAGGCCCGGGTCACCGAGGTGATCCACGAGCTCGGCCTGGACAAGCGCGCCGACCAGGTGATCTCCAGCCTCTCCGGCGGCCAGCGCAAGCGCGTCAGCGTGGCGCTGGAACTGCTCACCAAGCCCTCGCTGCTCTTCCTGGACGAGCCGACCTCCGGGCTCGACCCGGGCATGGACCGCTCGGTGATGCAGATGCTGCGCGGTCTGGCGGACGACGGCCGGACGGTGGTCGTGGTCACCCACAGCGTGCTCAGCCTGGACGTCTGCGACCGCCTGCTGGTGCTCGCCCCGGGTGGGCGCACCGCCTACTACGGACCGCCGCAGGAGGCGCTGGCCTTCTTCGGCTACGACGAGTGGCCGCAGGCCTTCGAGGCGTTCGAGAGCGACGACGACCGGGCGTGGGCCAGCCGTTTCCGGGAGTCCTCCCGGTACGGCGAGTACATCGCCTCCGCGGTCGAACGGCCCGCCGGGCCGGCCCGGCCCGCGCAGCCGCCGGTCGGGCCGGTCAAGGCACAGAGCTGGGGATCGCAGCTGAGCACCCTGGTCCGCAGGTACTCCTCGGTGCTCGCCGCCGACCGGATGTTCCTGATCATCATGGTGGCGCTGCCCTTCATCGTGGGCGCGATGTGCCGCGCGATGGCGGGCTCCATGCTGACCTCGGAGAACGCGCTCAACTGCCTGCTCACGCTCTGCATCGGCGGGGTGCTCACCGGCTCCGCCAACGCCGTCCGTGAAGTGATCAAGGAGACGGCGATCTACCGCCGAGAACGGGTGGTGGGCCTGTCCCGGTCCGCCTACCTCGTCTCCAAGATCGTGGTGCTCGGTGTGATCACGGTGGTGCAGGCGGCCGTCCTCACCACGGTCGGGCTGGTCGGGGTCGACCTGAGCGTGGCGGTGAGCAGCGGCCTGTACTTCGACCCGCTGATCGAGATCACCCTCGCCGTCGCCCTGCTCTCCTTCACCGCGATGATGCTCGGCCTGCTCATCTCCTCCCTGGTGACCAAGGAGGAGGCCACCATGCCGATGCTGGTGCTGCTCTCGGTCGTCCAGATCGTGTTCAGCGGCGCCATGCTCCGACTGCACGGCGTGCCCGGCCTGGAGCAGTTCGCCTGGCTGGTGCCCTCCCGCTGGGGCCTCGGCGCGATGGCCGCGACCATCGACCTGCACCGGATCCTGCCGACCAACCTCACCGCGGACCCGCTGTTCCGCCACACCTCCTCGGTCTGGCTCACCTGCATGGGGATGCTGGTGGCCCTCTCGCTGGCGCTGGCCGTCGCGATCTCCCTGCTGCTGCGCAGGCACGAGCCCGCGATCATGCGGAAATAGCGCGGCCGGGCGGTGCCGAGTGGCGGGCGGGCCCCGTGATGGATAGGACCGAGGTATGAACGAGTTCGCGTTCCGTCCCACCCACGTGGCCCCGCAGGACGGAATGCCGACCTGGACGGCTCCGGACCCCTCGCACCCGTCGGCCCGGCTGGACCCGCTGCTCCCCGTCCAGCTGCTCGACCGGCAGGGCGACTGGAGCCGGATCGTCTGCTCGAACGGCTGGTCCGCCTGGGTGGACGGCCGGCTGCTGATCAGCCTGCCCGTCGAGCCCGGCACCGCCGCCGGACCGCTCAGCCGGACGGCCGACCCCCGCCCCATGCTGGCCGAGACGGAGCGCGCGCTGGGCCGGCACCGGGAGCTGCTGGAGGACCTCGCCGCCGGGCGCGTCGACCTGGAGACCTTCGGCCTGCGGGCCCAGGGGCCGCGGGTGGGCGTACTGCTGGACGGCGAGGCGCTCTGGCTCTACGACCCGGTGCACGACCGGTGGTGCTACTGCGACGGCCTGCAGCTCCAGACCTACGCCGCCGGCCATCCCGCCGACCCCGCCGCCTCGGCCACGCCCCCGCCCGAATCCACTCCCGCGCCCAGTCCCACTCCCGCGCCCACACCAACTCCTGCACCCGAACCCGCACCCGCACCCGCACCCGCGAGGGCGCCGGAGCCCGCCCCCGGGACGACGCCCGCTGGCCCGCCCGCGCCCGGCAGCGCCCCCGGCCGGCCGGCCGGCTACGAACCGACCCGGACGGGTGACTGGTGAACGCCGCCGCCGGACCGCAGCCCGACCCGCCGACCGAGCGGGTGCCGGAGCACACCACCGAGCCCTCGCCCGGCCTGCCCTCCGGCATGGTGGGCCGCCGGATCGCCGGGTACGAGCTGGAGCGGGAGAGCGGCCGGGGCGGCATGGCCGTGGTCTACCGCGCCAAGGACCTGCGGCTGGGCCGGACGGTCGCGGTCAAGCTGCTGGCGCCCGAACTGGCCCGGAACGAGGTGTTCCGCCAGCGCTTCATCCACGAGTCCCAGGTCGCGGCCGCCATCGACCACCCGCACATCATCCCGGTCTTCGAGGCCGGCGAGGCGGACGGGATCCTCTACATCGCGATGCGCTTCGTGCCCGGCCGGGACCTGCGCACCCTGCTCAACCGCGACGGGCCGCTGGCGGCCGAGCAGACCGTCCGGATGGCGGCGCAGGTGGCCTCCGCCCTGGACGCCGCGCACGACCACGAGCTGGTCCACCGGGACGTCAAGCCGGGCAACATCCTGGTGGCCGCCGGGACGGACAGCGAGCACCCCGAACACCTCTACCTGGCCGACTTCGGGCTCACCAAGAAGTCGCTCTCGCTCAGCGGGCTGACCACCGTCGGCCAGATCGTCGGCACCCTCGACTACGCCGCGCCGGAGCAGATCTCCGGGCGGCCGGTGGACGGCCGCTGCGACCTCTACAGCCTGGGCTGCGTGGTGTTCGAGATGCTGGCCGGCGCACCGCCGTTCCGGCGGGAGGACGACGTCGCCCTGCTCTGGGCTCACCTCAACGAGCCGCCGCCCGCCCTCACCCCCTACCGCCCCGACCTGCCGCCGGCCGTGGACGCCGTCCTGGCCGGGGCCCTCGCCAAGGCGCCCGAGGACCGGTACGAGAGCTGTCTGCGCTTCGTCGCGGAGCTGCGCGGAGCCGTGTCCGGCGTGCCCGCGGAGGCCGGCCGCTGGCAGTCCGCCGGGCCGCCGACCGCGGTGGTGCCCGCCGTCGTCGCGGGCGGCTCCGGCGGCGGGATGCCCCCGGCGCCGGCCGCGCCGCCCACCCCGCCCGCCTGGGCACTGCCGGTGTTCGCCCCCGGCGCGGCGCGGCCCGACGGTCAGCACTGATCCGGGCCGTCGTCACCGCTCGAACCGCCGTCACCGCTCGGACCGCGCACGCGCGGCGCCGCGTCAGCCGTCCTGTCCGCCGGGCGCCGGGACTTCGCCCCGCCGCCGCACCCGGCTCGCCAGGAGCGCGCCCAGCGCTCCCGCCAGCAGCCCCCACCCCGCCGCCAGCGGCACCCCCCACCAGTACGGCTGCAACGACAGCGACCCGTTGCCCAGGCTCTGGGCCGCGGAGCCGCCCAGCACCGAGCCGAGCAGCCCGCCAAGCCCGTCGTCCTGCGGATTCACCCCCAGCACCGCCAGGCCGTACGAGGCGGAGACCCGCGACAGCACGCCGATCAGCAGCATGGTGACCGCGAGCGCCAGGCCCATCCGGACGGCGTGCTGCCAGAGCGGGACGCCCTCGGGCGAGCGGTGCGCCATCAGGAACCCGGCCGCCAGGAGCAGCACGGCGGCCAGCACCGTGAGCCACCAGATCCGCCCGTCGTACCCGGCGAGCGAGGCCACGCTCACCGTCACCTCCCGGCCGTCCGGCGTCCGCAGGACGTCGGCCAGCACCTGCGGCATCGGCAGGCCGATCGCGCCGGTGAGGTGGCCGTGCCACTGGGCGCCGAGGCCGAGCCCGAAGGCCGGCCAGGCCAGGTTCGGGACGGCCAGCAGCACCACCGCGAGGGTCTCGCCCGCGTTCCCGTGGACCAGCGCGGTGACCACACCGACCACCACCCCCAGCACCGCGTACACGAGCAGCACCACCAGCATCGCGAAGGCCGCCGGCCGGACGGCGTACTGGTACGGCAGCAGGGCGCGCGGCAGCGGTGCGCGCCTGGACACCGCGAACGCCACCGCCAGCACCACCAGCAGCCAGAGCAGACCGAAGCCCAGCGTGCGCGGGACGTCCGCGTGGAACCCGACCTCGGGGGTCAGGCCGAGCACACCGCCGATGGTGCCGATCAGGTCGCCGCCGAGCTCGACGACGAAGGTGTGCCGGGCGACCGAGACGATCACGGCCAGCGCCGCCAGCCACAGCACCACCACCCGGGCGATCCGCCCGAGCAGCTCCCGGCCGGGCGCCACGGCCCGGAAGCGGAGCTGACGCAGGAACACCTCGACCATCACCAGCGCGCCGGCCAGCCCGACCGAGAGCGGCATCACCGTGATGCCGGCGTCCACCTTGGCGAAGAAGCCGGCGCCGCCGTCGATCCGCACACTGCCGCCGACCGCCAGGGCCAGCGTCGCGGCCAGCACGGACGGGAACGATCCCTGCGGGAGCGAACCGGCGTGGGCGAGCAGCAGTCCCAAGGCGGCGAGGGCCGTCATGGCCACGAGCCCGGCGAGCACCACCGCCAGGGCGTCCAGCCAGCCGCGCAGCAGGCCGGGGGCGCCCGGCCGCCCGGGCGCGGGCGGCACGCCGGGCGCAGGCTCCGGGCCGGGCCGGTGCTCCTGGTGCATGCGTGCTCCTGACGTCCTGGGGCTGGTCGAGGTCCCGGTGTCCTCGGCGCT
Organism: Kitasatospora sp. NPDC057015; assembly: GCF_042673745.1. NCBI lineage: Bacteria > Bacillati > Actinomycetota > Actinomycetes > Kitasatosporales > Streptomycetaceae > Kitasatospora > Kitasatospora sp. NPDC057015. The sequence goes on along the minus strand of NZ_JBHUSG010000013.1, from coordinate 176,288 downwards.
GGTGAGGTCCGGACGGTCGGGCCCTGCCGGCGACGCCGCGAGCCCGGTGGGCCGGTCCGGCGGCGGGGGTGCCGCGCCACCCGTCCACCCGCTCCTCCAGGGTCGCCCAGGTCGGGCGGGCCCGCCGCCCGCCATGGGCCGTCCGCAGCCGACGGACGCCGTTCCGGGGCCCGCCGTACTCCGTTCGGCCGCCACCGCTTGCGCCGGCCGCCGACCCGGCCGCGGCGGGTCCGGTCTGCCCCGTCAACTCCGGCTGCTGTTGCGGGAGGTGGCGAACCGGGGCAGAAAGGACGGGACATCAGCCTGGCGGCGGGCCTCCCCCGGCCGCCGCCGGAACGGAGACCCGATGAGTTCCCCACCGCAATCCGGCCCGCCGTCCGGGCCGCCCTCCGGGCCGCTCTCCGGGTCCTCGTCCGGCGCGGGCTCCGGCCCGCCGCCCTCGCCGCCGAGCGGCCCGCCGTCCGGGCGGCCCTCCCCCGGGTGGCGGAACTGGCGGCGGCTGGCACCGATCGTGGGGACGGCCGTCCTGGCGCTGGTGGCGGGACTGCTGATCGTCACTCACCAGAGCGGGAGCAGCAGCCCGGCCACGAAGGAGGTCGCCCTGCAGACGCCGGTGGACTCGGGTGACGCCCCGTTCACGGAGTCGGTGGCCACCGAGACGGGGCCCGCGGAGTCCGCGCCGGCCGGCTCCGCGGCCGGCTCGCCGGCGGCGCCGTCCGGCACCACCGGGATCCGCAGCGTGCAGGGTTCGGCCACCGGGCTATACGGGGGCACGATGAAGAAGCCGGCCTGCGACACCGAACGGCTCATCGGCCAGATCTCCACCGGCGACAAGGGCAAGGCCTGGGCCGCCGTCGAGGGGATCGAGCAGGGGGCGATCCCCTCGTACCTGCGCTCGCTCACCTCGGTGGTGCTGCGGACGGACACCCGGGTGACCAACCACAACTTCAAGAACGGCACCGCCGTCGCCTACCAGGCCGTGCTGCAGGCGGGCACCGCCGTGCTGGTGGACTCCCAGGGCGTGCCGCGGGTGCGCTGCGCCTGCGGGAACCCGCTGCTGCCGCCCGTGCTGTCGTCGGGCAAGGTCTCGTACACCGGGCAGGCCTGGTCGGGCTTCCAGCCGTCGACGCTGGTGGTGGTCACGCCCGCGCCGGCGCCGGTGACCGAGATCGTGCTGGTGAACGTCACCACCGGCACCTGGTTCGCCCGCCAGACGGGGCACCCGGTCACGGTCGACAAGCCCGTCGCGGCGCCGAGCGAGCCGCTCGCCCCCGGCGTCCCCGCGGCCACGTCACCGGCTGCCACCGCCTCGGCCTCCTCCGGGTCGGCGTCGGCCTCGACCAGCCCGTCCGGCTCCGCCTCGGCGTCCGCCTCGGGCTCGTCCTCGCCGTCCTCCGGGTCGTCCTCGGCCAGCTCCTCGGCCTCGAAGCCGTCGAGCGGGTCGCCGTCCTCCGGGTCCTCGTCCTCGGCCACGAAGTCCTCACCGCCGGCGACCACCTCGCCGTCCGCCTCGCACGCGTCCTCCTCCACCGCGAGCGCGACCGGCTCCTCCGGCTCGGCCGGGGCGAGCTCGGTCGGCCCGGCGACGGGGACGGCGACCGCGACGGGGACGTCCACGGCCGCCTCCACGGCGACCACGGCGTCCGTCGAGGCATCGGACTCGACCGCCCCGTCACCGCCGCCGGCCCTCACGCCGGTCTCGGTGGAGTTCTGACCCGGCCGGCCCCGGGTCCGTCCCGCCGCAGGCCGGCGCGACGGACCCGGGGCCGGCGGGCGGCGGGCGGCGGGCGGGGCCGGGAGGTGCCAAGCTGGAGAAGCCGGACCATTTCGCTTCGAAGGGGATGACTTCCCATGGCCGAGCATCCGCACGTCGCACTCGTCCGCAGGGGCTACGAGGCGTTCTCCCGCGGGGACATGCAGACGCTGTCCGAGATCATCGCGAAGGACGCCACCCACCACGTCCCGGGCACCCACACGCTGGCCGGCGACTACAAGGGGCTGGAGGCCGTCCTCGGCTACTACCAGCAGCTCGGCGCCCAGACCGCCGGCTCGTTCCGGGTCGAACTGCAGCACCTGTTCGTCGACGGCCGGGGGCACGTGATGTCGGTGCACCGCGCCACCGCCGTTCGCGGCCGGCAGGCCCTGGACGCCATGGGCGGCATCATGTTCCGGATCGTCGGTGACAAGGTCACGGATCTGGACGAGTGCGTGGACGACCTGGACGTCGCCGACGAGTTCTGGGCGTAGGGAGTCCGGCGCCCCGCCGGCCGCCCCGCACGGTCGGCCCCCGCCCGGTCGAACCGGGCACAGTCGGCCGCACACAGTCGACCTCCGCACGGTCGAACCGGAACGCCCACCCGGCCACCCGTGGCGCGGCGTGCGCGACGGGGTGGCCGGGTGGGCGGTGGTGGCGGCGCCGGGGTCGGTGCGGCTACTTGACGACGACGGCGGCGGCGAGCTTGGAGAGCGGCTCGGCCAGCGCGTTGACCGCGTCCGAGAACGCCTTGCGCTCGGCCTCGGTCACCTTGTCGTACGAGGTGTAGCTGGCGTCGGCCTGCTTGTACTTCGCCAACAGCGCCTGCAGCGCGGCGAACTCCCCGTCCAGGGTCTTGGACAGCTCCGCGTCCTTCTCCGCGGCCACCGGCTTCAGCAACTCGTAGGCGTACTTCGCGCCCTCCACGTTCGCCGCGAAGTCCGACAGGTCGGTGTGGCTGTAGCGGTCCTCCTCACCCGTCACCTTCCCCGTCGCGACCTCGTCCAGCAGCTCCTTCGCACCGTTCGCCATGCTCGTCGCGGTGATCTCCGCCGTCGCGACCTTCGACTGCCAGTCCTTCAGGTCCACCACCAGCTGGTCCGCCAGCTTCTTGTCCGCGTCGGTGATCGCACCGTCGGCCCACAGCGACTTCTCCAGCTTGTGCCAGCCCGTCCACTCCTGACCGGCCTCCAGACCGTCCTCACGGGTGTCCGTCTTCGGGTCGATGTCACCGAAGCTCTCCGCCACCGGCTCGGTCCGCTCCCAACCCACCCGCGACGCCGCGAACAGCGACTTCGCCTTCACCAGGTCACCGGCCTTCACCGCGTCCGCGAACTGCTGCACCACCGGGATCGTCGCGTCCGCCTGCTCCTGCGCGTACTTGCGGTACGAATCGACGGCCGCGGTCAACCGCGCATCCCCCGCACCGGCCGCCGCGGAGGCGTCACCCGTCACGGTGATCTTCTGACGGATCCCGTCACCCACCATCCCCGGCTTGCACGCGATCTCGTACTCGCCCGCCTTGATCTCCGCAGCGATCGTCGCCTTCGTCCCCGGACCGATGTTCTCCCGCTCGGTGACGATCTTGTCACCAGCCGCGTAGACGTACACCTCCGTCGACTTCGACCCCTTGTTGCTCACCTCGATGCTCACATGACCCGCCGGGAACGTCGTCCGCGACACCTCACACGCACTGTCCGACGCCGTCACCCGCACGGCATCCGCCGACACCTTGTCGTCCTTCTTCTGCGAGCAACCGGCCAGCACGGCAACCGCGACGGCGAGAGTGAGCAGCGAAGCTGCGGTCGAACGACGGGCGGACATGAAGGCTCCGAACGGCAGGTGGTGGACGAGGACGGGCCGAGATTAGGGCAAGAAAGCCTTACCTAACAATCCTTCGGACCGTCAGATATCGACCTCGCATCGAAGCGGCCACGTTTGACACCGCGGGCCGCCCGCCAGGTGGTCCCGAGTTGACCGGAGTGTCGATAAATAGGTAAGCCTTACCTGACTTTCTGTGAACCACCTGGGAGGCGTCTGTGCCCGCTCTGCCTTCGGAGCCGTCGGTGTCCGTACTTCGCCCGTCCGCGAGGACCACCGGCGACCCCGCCCGCCCGCTGGGCCTGCACGACGCCTGGTGGACGGTGGCCGCGGCCTCCCTGATGGCCTGTGCGGGCCTCGCGGCCTGCACCTGGATCGCCGCCCACGTCGAGGCGGACCCCGCGCTCCACACCACGGCCCTCTTCGTCCACCTCGCCTCCCTGGTGCTCGGCTTCGGCGCCGTCCTGGTCGCCGACTACTACGGCATGCTCTGGATGACCCGGCGCTGCTCCCTCCGGGAGACCCTCGGCGCCACCTCGCGCCTGCACACGCCGATCTGGGCCGGACTCGCCGGGCTGGTCGTCAGCGGGATGATGCTCCACCCCGACCTGAGCTCCCCGATCACCCGGACCAAGCTGGTGCTGGTGGTGGTGCTCACGGTCAACGGCCTGCAGGCCGGACTCCTCAACAAGCGGATGACCGAGCACCCCGTCACCGCCCCGGTCACCGGCCGCCTGCTGGCCTGGGGCGCCGGCACCGCACTCGTCTCGCAGATCTGCTGGTGGGGCGCCGTGGTGATCGGGTTCCGCAACAGCCAGGGCTGAACCGGCCCCGACCGGGCCCCTGACGGGCCGGCCCTCGAGGGCTACTCGCCGATGTCCTCGTACCAGAGCTCGGGGCGGGCCGCGACGAACCCGCGCATCAGCGCGGCGCACTCCTCGTCGTCCAGCACCGTCACCCGGACCCCGTGCTCGGCCAGCCAGTCGTGCCCGCCCCGGAAGGTACGGGCCTCCCCCACCAGGACCCGGCCGATCCCGAACTGGCGCACCAGGCCGCTGCAGTACCAGCAGGGCGAGAGCGTGGTCACCATGGTCGTCGGACCGTAGCCGCGCAGCCGGCCCGCCGCGCGGAAGGCCGCCGTCTCGGCGTGCACGGACGGATCACCGTCCTGGACGCGCCGGTTGCGCCCTCTGCCGAGCAGCACCCCGTCAGGGCCGAAGAGCGCCGCGCCGACCGGGATGCCGCCCTCGGCCAGGCCGAGCCGGGCCTCCTCCAGCGCCACCGCGAGCATGGCCGCGTCGTCCGTCGTCATCCCCCCACTGTCCCGAGGCCCGCCCGCCGGGCGCAAGCCGCCGCACCCGGCTTTCGCGTCCCCCGCCGCGGCGCCGGGCGTTGGAGCGCGACCGCCACAGGTCAGAGCGCGACGGGCAGCCGGGGCAGCTGGCCCTGCTGGAGCCAGGCGTCGAAGAGGGCCTCCAGCGGGCGGGCGGTGTAGCGCCGGGCGTGCGCGGTGAAGTCCGCGGTGCCGACGACGCCGTGGCGGTGTATCACCGCCCAGTCCTTCACCATCCGGAAGAACGGCTCCTCGCCGAGCTCGCAGCGCAGCGCGTGCACGGTCAGGCCGCCGCGCTCGTAGAGCCGGTCGTCGAACATCAGCTTCTTGCCGGGGTCGGCCAGCCGCAGGTCCTGCGGCAGGGCCGCCAGCTTGGCGTGCGCCACGGCGGCGTGCTGCGCGGCCGTACGGCCGCCCGAGCGCTCCGCCCAGAGCCACTCGGCGTACTTGGCGAAACCCTCGTTGAGCCAGATGTGCCGCCAGTCGGAGATCGTGACGCTGTTGCCGAACCACTGGTGGGCCAGTTCGTGGGCGACCAGCCGCTCGGAGCCGCGGATCCCGTCCAGGTGGTTGGTGCCGAAGGTGGCCACCCCCTGCGCCTCGACCGGGACGTCCAGCTCCTCGTCGGCGATGACCACCGCGTACTCGCCGAACGGGTACGGCCCGAACAGCTCCTCGAAGAGGTGCATCATCTGCGGCTGGCGGCCGAAGTCGTGGGCGAACCGGGGCATCAGCCGGGTCGGCAGGTACGCGGTCTGGGACACCCGGCGCAGCGGCGCGGCGTCCGCGGCCGGGTCGGTGACCCGCAGCGTCTCGTACTGGCCGATCGAGACCGTCACCAGGTAGCTGGAGGTGGGCGCCGCCTGCTCGTAGACCCAGGTGGTGCTGGACGCCCGGGTGGTCCGGGTGAGCAGCCGGCCGCCGACGACCACCGTGTAGGGCGAGGGCGTGGTGATGGACACCTGGTACGAGGCCTTGTCCGCGGGCCGGTCGTTGCACGGGTACCAGGACGGCGCGCCGACGGGCTGGCTGGCGACCAGCGCGCCGTCGGTCAGCTCCTCCCAGCCCAGGCCGCCCCACTGGCTGCGGACCGGCTTGGGGTTGCCGGTGTAGTGCACCTCGACCGTGAAGGCTGCGCCGGCCGCGAGGGCCTTGGCGGGGCGGATCCGCAGCTTGCCCGCCCGGTGGGTGTAGTGCGCGGCGCGCCCGTCCACCAGGATCCGTCCGATCCGGAACTCGGCCAGGTCGAGTGCGAACTCCCGCAGCGGCTCGCCGCCCGCCACCGCACTGAGCCTGGCCATGCCGCCGAGCCGGTTGGGGCCGGGCCGGTAGTCCAGCGCCAGCTCGTAGCGGTGGACCCGGTACCGGGCGTCGCCGTGTCCCGGGAAGTAGGTGTCCACGCCGGGGGCGGGCAGCTGCTTGGGACTCACCGGTTCGTACACTCCCTGCGATCTCTGACCTGCGATGTGCGATGTTCCGTGCGCCGCGTCCACTGGGTCGCGTCCTGAGAGGGTACGGCCCGCCGCGGCGGTGCGGCGGGCCGGCGTGGTCGGGCCGTACGTGGTCGGGCCCGGGTCCGGGCGGGCGAAGGCACCCGACACCCGACCCGAGTGGTGCCGGCCGCGCTGGCCGCCCGCTGGGGCGGCCGCCCGGGCCCGTCCGACGATTCCCGCCGCGCGTGCGACGCGAGTCGTCGGACAGGCGCTAGGACTGCCAGGCCTCGATGGGGTTGCCCAGCCACCGGGAGTCCGGCGGAACGGACTCCGCACGCATCACCAGCGAGGCCGGCCCCAGCGTGCTGCGGGCCCCGACGGTGCTGCCGGGCAGGACGATGCCGCCAGGGCCGAGCGTGGCGCCCTCGCGAAGGATCACAGTATCCATCCGCATGATCCGGTCGTGGAAGAGGTGGGTCTGCACCACGCAGCCGCGGTTGATCGTGACCCCGTCGCCCAGGGTGACCAGGTCCGCCTCCGGCAGCCAGTAGCTCTCGCACCACACGCCCCGGCCGACCTTGGCCCCCAGGCCGCGCAGCCACAGGTTCAGCAGCGGCGTGCCCGGCACCGCCCCGATCAGCCACGGCACCGCCAGCACCTCCACGAAGGTGTCGGCGAGCTCGTTGCGCCAGACGAAGCCGCTCCACAGCGGGTGCTCCACCGCCCGGAACCGGCCGACCAGCAGCCACTTCGCGGCGATCGCCACCAGGCAGGCGAGCGTGCCGGCGCCCAGCAGCACCACGCCCGAGAGCAGGGCGGCCAGCGCCGGGGAGCCGGCCGCGGCGAGGGCGGCCAGCGCCGCGAGGGTCAGCACGCCCAACGCCGCGGAGGCCAGCACCGGCACCAGCCGGCAGACCTCGACCAGGCCGCGCGCCCACAGCAGCCGGGCCGGCGGGTCGTAGGTCAGGCTCTGGTCGCCGGAGTCGGCCGAGCGCGGCAGCCGCATCGGCGGCATGCCCAGGTAGGAGCTGCCCTTCTTGGCCTTCTTCGGGGTCGCGGACAGCACGCCCACCAGACCGCGGTCCGGGACGGCCCGGCCCGGCGCCGTCATCCCCGAGTTGCCGAGGAAGGCCCGCTCGCCGATCTCCGCCTCGCCCAGCCGCAGCCAGCCGCCACCCAGCTCGTACGGCGCGATCAGGGTGTCGTCGGCCAGGAAGGCGCCGTCGCCGACGGTGGTCAGGCTGGGCAGCGCCAGCACGGTCGACACCTCGGCCCCGCTGCCGACCTTCATGCCCAGGGCCCGCAGCCAGAGCGGGGTGATCAGGCCGGCGTACAGCGGGAAGAGCGTCTCGCGGGCGAGGTCCATCAGCTGGCTGACCGTCCAGGCCTGCCAGCCGATCCGGCCGTGCAGCGGGTGGTGGCCGGGGCGCAGGCCGAGGCTCAGCAGCCGGACGGCGGCCACCAGCAGCACCGCGTAGGTCGCGCCGAAGGCCAGGGTGGCGGGGAGCAGTGCGACCAGCGCGCCGCGCAGGGCGGCGGCGAGACCGTCGTCCGGCTGCACGAAGCGGCTGACCACCGCGAGGGCGGCCAGCGCCGACAGCATCGGGAGCAGGCTCAGACCGAGGCCGCTCGCCCCGTAGGCGGCGGCCCAGCGGGCCCGGCGCGGCGGGCGCTGCTTCGGCCAGTTCCGGTCCGCCTTGCCGTGCTTCACGGCCGGAGCTCCGCCCCAGCGCTGGCCGGTCGGAATCTGGCCGGTCACCCCCGAGCCGGGCGCGACCTCGGCCCGCTTGCCGACCCGCGAGCCGGGGAAGAGCGTGCTGCGGGTGCCGACCACGGCGCCCGAGCCGATCCGCACCGGGCCGACCTCCAGGCGGTCGCCGTCCACCCAGTAGCCCGACAGGTCGACCTCGGCCTCGACGGCGCAGCCCTTGCCGAGCCGGAGCATGCCGGTCACCGGCGGCAGCGAGTGCAGGTCGGTCTCGGACGCGATCCGGGCGCCCAGCGCCCGGCCGTAGCGGACCAGCCAGGCACCGGACAGCGCGGTCGCCCCGCTCTGCTCGGCCAGCCGCTCGGCCGCCCACAGCCGCAGGTGGACGCTGCCGCCCCGCGGGTAACTGCCGGCGCGCAGGCCCCTGAGCAGCAGGCGGGCGCCGCCCGCCGCGACGGCGATCCGGCCGGGCGGGCTGAACAGCAGCAGGGCGCCCGCGCCGACCACCCACCAGGAGGCGGTCGGCGCCCACGCGTAGCCGCCGAACCAGTTGAGGACGTTGCCGAGCGCGAGCAGCGCGGTCGTCCAGCGCAGTCCGACCAGCGTGAACAGCGGCAGCATCAGCAGCAGCTGCAGGGCCTGCGCCCGGGCCGGGACAGGAGCGATCGTCCGGACGGCGCCGTCGCCCTGCGCGGAGCGCTCCAGGTGGCGGGCCAGCTTGCGCAGCACGGGCTGCTGGTAGATGTCGAGCACCGCGGCGGCGGGGTAGCGGCCGCGCAGCAGGGTGGTGAGCTGGGCGGCCGCCAGGCTGGACCCGCCGATCGCGAAGAAGTCGTCCTGGGCGCCGGTGACCTGCACGCCGAGGATCTCGCTCCACTGCTCGGCCAGCCAGGCCTCGGTGCCGTAGAGCTGCTCGCTCGGGCCGCCGGTGTCCAGCTCGGGCAGCGGCCAGGGCAGCGCGGCCCGGTCCACCTTGCCGGAGGTCCGGGTGGGCAGCGAGTCGACCGGGGCGAGCAGCGGCACCAGGGCCGCCGGCAGCTCGGCGCGCAGCCGCTCGACGGCCGCCGCGTGGTCCCAGCCGTCCTGGGTGACGAGGTAGCCGACCAGCAGCTGGTTGCCGCCCCGGGCGGTGCGAACGGCGGCGGCGGCGCCGGCCACGCCCGGCAGCGCCTGCAGGGCGGCGTCCACCTCACCGAGCTCGATCCGGCGCCCGCCGAGCTTGATCTGCTCGTCGGCCCGGCCGAGGAACAGCAGGCCCTCGGGCTCGGCCTGGACGAGGTCCCCGCTGCGGTAGGCGCGCTCCCAGCCGAGCGACTTCAGCGGCGCGTACTTCTCGGCGTCCTTCTCCGGGTCGAGGTAGCGGGCCAGGCCGACCCCGCCGATGACCAGCTGTCCGGCGGCGCCCATCGGGACGGGGTCGCCGGCCTCGTCGACCACGGCCAGCTCCCAGCCGTCGAGCGGCAGGCCGATCCGTACCGGGCCGTCGCCGGTGAGCAGCGAGGCGCAGGCGACCACGGTCGCCTCGGTCGGGCCGTAGGTGTTCCAGACCTCGCGGCCCTCGGTGACCAGCCGCTGGACGAGCTCGGGCGGGCAGGCCTCGCCGCCGAAGATCAGCAGACGGACCTCGATCAGCGCCTCGGCCGGCCAGAGCGCGGCAAGCGTGGGGACGGTGGAGACCACGGTGATCTCCTGCTCGGCGAGCCACGGGCCGAGGTCGGCGCCGCTGCGCACCTGGGAGCGCGGCACCGGGACGAGGCAGGCGCCGTAGCGCCAGGCCAGCCACATCTCCTCGCAGGAGGCGTCGAAGGCGACGGAGAGCCCGGCCATCACGCGGTCGCCCGGGCCGATCGGCTCGTCCTGGAGGAAGAGCGCGGCCTCGGCGTCGACGAAGGCGGCGGCGTTGCGGTGGGTGACGGCGACGCCCTTGGGCTTGCCGGTCGAGCCGGAGGTGAAGATGATCCAGGCGTCGTCCCCGGGGCCGGGGCGGCCGGGCTCGGCGGGCGCCGCGGGGCTGTCCGGTGCGGTGCGGGTGATGCTGCGCCCGGCGCCCAGGACGGCGGTCACGGCCGCCTCGCCGAACACCAGGGCGGCGCGCTCGTCCGGGTCCTCGGCGTCCACCGGGACGTAGGCGGCGCCGGCGGCGAGCACCCCGAGGATGCAGACGTAGAGGTCGTTGGTGCCGGAGGGGACGCGCACGCCGACCCGGTCGCCGACGCCGACGCCGGCCGCCGCGAGCCGCCGGCGCAGGGTCTCGACCTCGGCGGCGAGCGCCCGGTAGGTGAGGGCCGTGCGGCCGTCGTCCAGGGCCGGTTCGTTCGGGTACGCCCGGACGGTGGCGTCCAGCAGGTCCACCAGGGTCCGCACCGCCGGGGCCGGGCGGCCGGGGAACAGCGCGAGCGGGCCGTCGGCCGGCCCGGGCGCCTCGGCCGGCACGAGCTCCTGCGGGGCGGGGGGCGGGACCGCCACGCCCGGCATCACCAACTCCTGCGTGCTCAGAGTCTGCGTGCTCAGGGTCTGTGTGCTCAGGCCCTGCATGCTCAGGGTCTGCCCGCTCAGGTTCTTCGCACCGGCGCCGGCCGTACCGGGGCCCGATGCGTTCGGGCCCGGCGAGCCCGGGCTCCGGGTGCCCGGGCTCCGGGTGCTCGAACTCCGGGTGCTCGAACTCTGCGGCGTGAGACTCTGCGTCATGAAAGCGGTCGCTCCTCGTCCCTCGTTCCGGCCGACGGACCGGTGCCAGGCCTTCGAGGACTGCGAAACGAGTCCGGTCGGGCACGCCACTCCGGGCCGGAGCAGGGCAACCCGATCGATACTAGCCCGGTCGTGATCGGTGCGGCCGATTGGCGTTCCACCCAACTGATGGGCGATCCATCGGATCTGACTATCCGTCAGCTCATGTAGGCGCTGCCGCACAAGAGATATGACTGTGCGTCAGCTGTTTTGACGGTCCGTCAGGTCATTTCTCGCCGCGTGACCCATGCCACACCCGAATGCGCCATTCGGGCCACGACACCGGACGAACCGCGCCATTCCGACCCTACTCCCGCCCCGACGATTGCCACCGTAGCCACCCTGTGTCATTCCACGGGCACTCCGGCGCCGCCCACCGCGCTCCGCTCCACGCCCACCGCGCCCCGGTCCACGGCGGCCCGCCAGGCCGCCTCCAGCACGGGCAGCGCCCGGTCCGCCAGCCCCTCCGGCAGCACCGGCAGGAAGGCCCCGCCGAACCGGGCACCGGGGTCGACGCCGGTGATACCGCGGACCAGGTCGAGCAGCACGCCCCCGCGCGGGCCCGACCAGTGCTCCCAGGCATCCGCCCGGACCTCGTCGAGCGCGCTGCGGCGGTCCACCGGCGGCGGCACGAAGCGGCCCGCTGCGGCCCGGACGTGCTCCTCCCAGCGGTCCTGCCAGAACTCGACCGTCCAGCCGGGCCAGCGCCGGGCCATCTCGTACGCCTCGGCCTCGGAGTCGAGCAGCCACCAGCCCACCGTGCGGCGGCGCGGATCGACGTGCAGCCCGGAGCCGACCGGGAGGGCGCAGCTGCCGTACCCGTACGCCCCGGCGAGCCGGTCCACCAGGGCCGGCCCCTCGGCGATCGGGTGCCGGGAGGCGGCGGAGACCAGGTGGCAGCGGTCCGGGCCGATCGTGACCACGGTCAGCAGCGGGTCGCTCTCGGCCAGCTCCTCGTCGCCCGGCTCGGCGGGGTAGCCGGCGTGCACCTCCCTGTCCGGGTCGCGCACCGGCGCGGGGTCCAGCCCAAGGTGGCGGAGCAGATCGGCCGGGCCGTCGTACGCCCAGCGCACCTCCCAGCCGGGCCAGGCCAGGCGCAGCAGCTCCAGCGTGGCGGCGCGCAACCGCATGGTCGTGCTGGGGCCCTCCCAGGCGAAGACGAGCAGCACCCGGGCCGCCAGGTCCACCAGCGCCGCGCCCTCGCACCACACGTCGTCCCGCCAGCGGCCGCCGGCATCGGCCTGGGCGCGCGCGAACGGCACGAACACCTCCGGCCCGGCCAGCAGGTCGAGGTCGAGGTCGACCGCTCCGAAACGCGATTCCGTGATCAGGTGGCCGCCGACCTCGGGGACGACGACGAAGGTTGCCCATTCCGCCATGGGGACGATGGTCACAGCAGCCGACCGCGACCGCCAGCGGATTGCGGCCCGGCCGAGCGGCCGGCGCCCCACCGGGCCGACCGGCGGGCCAGCACCGCTTCACCCCGCCGGCGGGGTGAAGCGGCGACGAGTGTCCCCCGGTCGGCCGCAGCCTTTGAGCCGGGTGGCCCAGCCGGCCCTGCGCCGGCCGGCGACACGTTCCTACCGTGTCCCATGGGCCGCCCAGAGATCCCCCGCGCCTTCCCGATCCGCGCCGCCACCGCCGTCGGCACCGCGGTGCTCGCCGTGCTGCCCGCCGCGCCCGCCCGCGCCGACGGCCCGGCGCAGCGCCAGCCCCCGCCCGGGATGTCCGTGGTCGGCGGCGCCAGGCTCGGCCGCGCGGGCGTCCAGGTGAATCCGGTCGACGGGCCGGCGGCGCCGGAGTTGTCGGCTCTCGCGTGGATGGTCAGCGACCTCGGCACCGGGGGCGTGCTCGGGGCGAAGAACGCGCACTGGCCGCTGCCACCGGCGAGCACCCTCAAGACGCTCTTCGCCGACACGCTGCTGCCCCGCCAGTCCGCCGACACCGTCCACCGCGTCACCGCGGCGGAACTGGCCGGCCTGGGGGCGGGCAGCAGCCTGGTGGGCATCCAGGCCGGGCAGTCCTACAAGGTCTCGGACCTGTGGCTGGGGGTGATCCTGCGCTCCGGCAACGACGCCGTGCGCACGCTCGCCGCGATGAACGGCGGGGTCCCCGCCGCGGTGGCCGCGATGCAGGCGCGGGCGGCCGAACTGGGCGCCCGCGACACCCGGGTGGTCTCGCCCGACGGGTACGACGCGCCCGGGCAGGTGTCGTCCGCCTACGATCTGACGCTCTTCCTGCGGTCCGCGCTGGCCAATCCCGACTTCACCCGCTACGCCGGGACGGCGGTGGCCCGGTTCCCCGGCGGTCTGACCGCGAAGGGCACGGCCGCACCGGCCTTCCAGATCCAGAACAGCAACCGGATGCTCGCGGGCACCGAAGGCGTGGCACGCTACCCCGGGCTGGTCGCCGGGAAGAGCGGTTACACGGCCCAGGCCGGGAACACGCTGGTCACGGCCGCCGCGCGAGACGGCCACACGCTCGTCGCGACGATCCTCAACCCGCAGAGCGGCAAGTCGAACGCGGTCTACAACGAGGCGCGGCAGCTGCTCGACTGGGGCTTCGCCGTCCGGGCGAGGGCCGAGCCGGTCGGCTCGCTGGTGGCCGGCCCGGCGTCGGCGCCGGACGGGTCGGGGACCGCGGGGCCGGCCGAACCCGCGCTGGCCGGCGCCCTGCGAACCGCCGGGTGGGCGACCCTGGCCGCGCTGCCCTTCGCGGCGCTGCTCGCGGGGGCCGTGCTCACGGTCCGCCGCCGGCGGCGCCGGCGACACCGGCGCGCCCGGGCGGCGGGCTTCACGTCCGGCGGCTGAGGCCGGGCCCATCGCCACCTACCCGTCCTCCCGCTCGCCCGTCGGAGCACCCGCGCCCGGGGCGGCCACCCGTCGAGCGGCCGCTCGCCCCCGACGGCCGGGCGGTCGCCCCGGGCGGGGCCGGAACGGCCGGAACCCGTCCGAGCCGGACACCCGTTGACGGGTGATGGCCGTTATTGGGGCGTCGGACGGCGTTCACTCTTGCGTTGTCGGTCCCAGCGCGAAGAATGGTGCGATGTTGACATTGCGCCCTGGAGTCGGTGTCACCCTGCCGGGTCCGGCCGGGTTGTTGAAGTTCGGGATGTCCCCCGCCGAGGTCCACGGGTTGCTGACCGCGGGCGCCGAGGTCAGGCGCAGCCGCCCGTCCATACGGCTGGCGCTGGCCCAGTACGCGGAACTGCGCCACGCGCACGACGCCTGGCTCAGCGGCCTGCTGTACGAACCGGAGTGGAACCTCAGCGCCGTCCTCGACGGCGTCGTGCTGACCGTTGGCGGGGGCGGGCCGGACTCACCGCAGGGCCTGGCCCGGATCGACCTCCGCGCCGAGGAGGCGTCGGCCGGGCCGGAACCGGCCGTGGTGGCCTGGGACGACATCGACCTGTTCGGCTACCCCGCGGACGAGATCGAGAGCGTGCTGCCCGCCCCCGCCGCCGTTCCGGACACCGCGCCCGCCGACGTGATGGTGGAGCCCCTGGGCCTGCGCCTGTGGCGCGGCGGCCCGACCGAGTCCGCGCACTGGCGCGGGGTGACCCTGGTCGGCCCGGAATCCGGCGGCTGGAGAACCTGCTGCCCGGGCCGGCTCGTCTGCGCCCGGGAGGGGGACGCCCTGGTCGGCATCGTGCGCTGAGCCGGCGCCGGGGTTCGGGCCCCGGGCGTCCGCGGGTGCCCCCGGGCCGCCGCGCGCGGCCGGCGCCCCGGCCGTGGCGGCGCCTCAGTCGTGGCGGCGCCTCAGTCGTGGCCGACGCCCGGCCCCTGCCGGCGCAGCCCGAGGCGGCTCCAGCCGACACCGTCGCGCCCGTGCAGGTCCGCGCGCTCGCTGCGGTGGACGACGTCCAGGCCGTGGCCGCGCGCGAGTTCCGCCGTCTCGTCCGCCGAGACGTCGAACATCCGCCGCCCGGCCGGCACCGGACCGTGTCGCAGGGTCAGCACCAGATGGCCGCCGGGAGCGAGCAGGCCCGCGACGCTCTCCATCGCCGACGCCCGCTGGAGCGCGTCCAGGTGCATCCACACCGCGGTCAGCAGGACGAGGTCGAAGCGGCGCCCGCCCGCGCGCAGCGCCGGCAGGCCGGGGAGTGCGTCGTCGATCCACTCGATCTCCCGGTCGGCGTGGAGAATCCGCCCCCGGGAGCGGAGTTCCGGCGTCGGCTCGACGGCCACCACGACGTGTCCGAGCGCCGCCAACGCGGCGGCGTCGCGGCCGCTGCCCGCGCCGATGTCCACGATCACGGCCGGCCGTCGGGGGATCAGGTGCAGGACCTCCCGGTGGACCTCGGCGAAGGAGACGCTCTCGTACTGCTCCACCAGCGCGGCGGCGGCCTCCGCGTAACCGGCGGCGCTGGCAAGGGGTTTCGGGTCGGTCATCGGGAGAGCGTAGCGAACGGCCGGCCGCCGCCCCCGGTACGGGCGGACCGCTCCGGGACCCGCTGGCGGCCCCGCCACCGGCCGGCGACGGCGCAGGTGGGCGGGGTGCCGGTGGGCGGAAAGCGTTGGCAGTGGGACCGCGGCCCCTGGCATGCTGGCCTCGTGGAGAAACCGCAGATCTGGCTCAGCTTCGCCCCCGAACTGCACGTCTTCGTCGCCGCGGGCAAGCGGTCGGGGCGATCGGCCGTCCGGACGGACGGCGTCTCGACGCTCGGGCACGTCGTCGAGTCGCTCGGCGTCCCGCTCACCGAGGCAGGCGCGCTGCTGGTCGACGGGCGCCAGGTGCCCCCGTCGCACATCCCGGCGGACGGCGACGAGGTGTCGGTCCTGGGCGTCGCCCGCCCGCAGCCGCTGGCCGGCCCGCCCCGGTTCCTGCTCGACGTCCATCTGGGAACGCTGGCACGGCGGTTGCGCCTGTTGGGCGTCGACGCCGCCTACGAGAGCGTGGACATCGGCGATCCGGCCCTGGCGACGCGCTCGGCCGCCGAGCAGCGGGTGCTGCTCTCCCGCGACCGCGGGCTGCTGCGGCGCCGCGAGCTGTGGGCGGGGGCGTACGTCTACAGCCACCGCCCGCCCGAGCAGTTGCGGGACGTGCTATCCCGGTTCGCCCCGCCGCTCGCGCCCTGGACCAGGTGCACGGCGTGCAACGGCACCCTCCGTGAGGCCGCGAAGGAGTCCCTGCACGAGCGGCTGGAGCACGGCACCGAACGGGCCTACGACGCCTTCGCCCAGTGCACCGAGTGCGGCCAGGTCTACTGGCGCGGCGCCCACCACGCCAGCCTGAACGCCATCGTGGAGGAGTCGGTGCGCGAGTTCGGCCCGCACGCGGCCCGGCCCGCCGGCGGACCGTCTGCGCCCTGAGGGCCCGTCCGGGATCGGCCGGACCCTCGGCGCGACGGGCGCCGCGGGCCGGACGCCACGGCCGGCGCTACCCGCGCGACTCGTGCAACTCGCTCAGCTTCGAAGCCGTTTCGGCCATCGTCTGCTCCGCCTGCGCCCGGATCCCCTGGGCCCTCTCCTGGTCGCGCAGGAGATAGGACATGGTGTGGATGTGGAGCGCGGCCATCATGTCGTCGATCGCCGGAGGGTAGTTGACGGGCCCCGGCCACGGGTGGCCGGACGGGCGGGGGTGGAAGTGCAGATCCCAGACGATCTGGGGCCACCAGGGGGGACAGAGGGGGACATCGCCATCGCTCATCGGACCGTCCAGGGTGTGCGGGGACCACAGGTCCCGGCCGACAGGGGTGCCGGGCGGCGGGGCCGATCCCACGGCGGAGCTCATGGCGGGGGCGGGCCACTACACGTCGTATACGCACTGACATGCTGCCGTGCGCTCGGCGATCCATGTGTACCAGCCGTGCCCGCCACCCCACCCACGACATTCCGAGCCGCCACGTACGGAGCAGCGCGGGCCCGCCCGCACCTCGCACCGGCCGGCCGCCGAAGTGGGCCGGCGGGAAAACACCGACCGGCCCGGAACTTCTCCCCCACCCCCGACGACTACCTGGTCCGGGCCCGCAGCGGCGGGCCCGGGTACAAGGACTTCGGGAGAGTTCCATGCGTTCTCGCGTGTTGTGCGGCCTGGCCGCCTCGGTCGCCCTGCTCGCCACGGGCTGCGGCAGCGGGGCCGACTCCGGCGACGCCGGCCGGGCCGCGCCCGCTCCGACGGCCACCACGACCGGCTTCCCGGTACGGGTGACGGACTGCGCCGGCGCGGAGACCGCCTTCGACTCGGCGCCGAAGCGGATCGTCACCAGCAACGCGTCCGGCCTGGAGATGCTGCTGCGGCTCGGCGCCGGGGGCACGGTCATCGGCACCGGGTTCCCGCCCGGCAAGGGTGCCCTGCCCGCCGAACTCGCCGAACAGGCCGCCCGGGTACCGGTGCTCGGCGCCATGGTGATCCCCAAGGAGAAGCTGCTGGGTTCGGGCGCCGACCTGTACGTGGACACCTTCGCCGACATGGGCGGCATGGGCGGCGCGATGGGAGCGGCGCCCACCGCGCAGGAGTACGCGGCCGCCGGAATCAAGCACGTCTACCTGCGCTCCACCGCCTGCGCGGCGCAACTGAAGGGACCTCAGCAGGACTTGTCCGAGGTCGAGGCCGACATCAGGCGCCTGGGCCAGGTCACCGGCACCTCGGCCCGGGCCGAGGACCTGGTCGCGACCATGGAACGACAGGTCGGGGCCGTCCGGACGGCCGTCGCCGGGATCGCGGCGGAACAGCGGCCCGGCTACTTCTTCTTCGACTTCGACGCCGGCACCAAGCAGCCGATCGCGGTGTGCGGCCGACAGGTCGCCAACGCCGTGATCACCCTGGCCGGCGCGCGGAACGTCTTCGACGACTGCGAGGGCGACTTCAAGCCGGTGCCCTGGGAGGAGGTGGTGGCCCGCAACCCCGCGTGGATCCAGCTCGGGGTGCGCAACCGTGGCAGCGAGGAGGAGACCCGCAAGGCCTTCGAGGAGGCCGAGCGGTTCCTGCGCGAGTTCCCCGCCACCCGGGGGCTGGAGGCCGTGCAGGCCGGGCACTTCCTGCGGATCGGGTCCGAGGCCACCACCATCGCCGGCGTCCGCAACGCGGACACCGTCCGGCAGATCGCCGCCACCGTCCACCCGGACCTGGTCAAGGACGGCCGGTAGATGCCCACCCCCGCCACCGGCCGGTCCGCCTCCCCGCCGGGCCCGACCGACCCGCCGGCCGACCCCGGTACCGACCGGCGCCGGCCCGGGGCCGCCACCGCCACCGCCCCGGCACCGGCACCGGCCGGCCCCAGGAGCAGAGCGGCCGCCCGGCCCGGCGTGGTCGCGGGAGTGCTCGCGCCGGCCCTGCTCGTCGCCCTCACCCTCGCGGTGTCCCTCGGCTCGGTCGGCATCCCGGTCGGCGAGGTGTGGACGGTCGTCGCCCGCCACCTCACCGGCGCCGCCCCCGAGCCCGGCACCCGGGACCTCATCGTCTGGCAACTGCGCGCTCCCCGCGCCCTGCTGTCCGCCGTGGTCGGCGCCGGACTCGGCCTGGTCGGCACCGCCGTCCAGGCCATGGTCCGCAACCCGCTCGCCGACCCGTACCTGCTCGGCATCTCCTCCGGCGCCTCGCTCGGCGCCGTCGCCGTGACCGTCCTCGGGGCGGGAATCGGCGCCGGGCTCGGGTTCGGCGTCTCCGCGGCGGCGTTCGCCGGCGCGCTCGCCTCCTTCGCCCTGGTCTGGGCGATCGCCCGGCGCGGCGGCGGATTCTCCCCCCTGCGGTTGATCCTCGCCGGGGTCGGCGTCGGCCAGTTCTTCTCCGGGTTCACCAGCTTCCTGGTCCTCCAGGCCGCGGACGAGCAGCAGACCAGAGGAGTCCTGTTCTGGCTGATGGGCAGCCTCAGCGGCAGCACCTGGAGCCAACTCGCCATCCCTACCGCATCGGTGGCCTTGGCGCTGATCGCCCTGCAGGCCCGCGCCCGGTCGCTCAACGCCCTGTCGGCAGGCGACGAGACGGCGGCCGCCCTCGGCGTCGACGTCACCCGGCTGCGCCGCGAACTCTTCGTGGTCACCAGCCTGTTGACCGGAGTGCTGGTCTCCGTCTCGGGAGCGATCGGCTTCGTCGGCCTGCTCGTCCCGCACGTCTGCCGGCTGCTGGTCGGGGCCGACCACCGCAGGCTGCTGCCGGTCTCCGCGCTCGCCGGGGCCGTGCTCCTGGTGGTCGTCGACACCGTCGCCCGCAGCGCACTGGACACCCAGGAGGTCCCGATCGGCGTCGTCACCGCGGTGATCGGCGCGCCCGCCCTGCTGTACCTGTTGGACCGACGGCTGGAGCGCAGTTGAGGATCGCCATCGAGGACCTGTCCGTCAGGCTCTCCGGCCGCGAGGTGCTCGGCGGCGTCCGGCTGATCGCCGCCGAGGGCGAGATCGCCGGCCTGGTCGGGCCCAACGGAAGCGGCAAGTCCACGCTGCTCCGGACGGTCTACCGCCACCTGCGTCCGCACGCGGGGCGGGTGCTGCTGGCCGGGCGGGACGTGCGCTCGATGAGTACGGCGCAGAGCGCCCGGCACATCGCCGCGCTGCCGCAGGAGCGCGGCGACGACTTCGAGTTCACCGTACGCGAGGTGGTCGCGATGGGCCGCTCCCCGTACAAGCGGGCCTTCGCCGCCGACGGCGCCGACGACCACCTGGCGGTGGCCACCGCGCTCGCCCAGGTCGGCCTGGCCGGACACGAGGGCCGCAGCTTCGGCGCCCTCTCCGGCGGGGAGCGCCAACGCGTGCTGCTGGCACGGGCCTTCGCCCAGCAGCCGGACGTCCTGGTGCTGGACGAACCCACCAACCACCTGGACGTGCGGCACCAGGTCGAGTTGCTGGCCCTGCTGCGGGCCGGCCGCCGGACGACGCTGATCTCGCTGCACGACCTGAACGCCGCCGCCTCGCTCTGCGACCGCCTGCACGTCCTCCACGAGGGCGCGCTGGTCGCCTCCGGGCCGCCGCGCGAGGTGCTCACCCCCGGGTTGCTGGCGGAGGTCTTCGGCGTACGGGCCGCCGTCCTGGAGCACCCGCTCACCGGGGACCCGCTGATCGCCTTCGACCACCGCGCCGCCGCTGACTTCTGAACGCAGCGGACTGCTGAACGGCGCGGGCCGACGGCCCGAGGCCCGGTGCCCGCCTCCGCGGCACCGGGCCTCACGGGTGCCCGCGACGGGCGCCGCAGGGCTCCCGGCCACGGACTCACCCGGTCACGAAGTGACTCGGCCGGCCGCCCCGCAGGACCAGCCGCCCGATCCGTTCGGCGTCGACGCGCCGCATCAACTCCCATCCGGCGCCCGGCCGGTGCAGCACGGTCGAGTGCCAGGGCGTGGTCCAGACGTCCGCCGCCGCCAGCAGTCGGATGCCGAACTTGGCCGCGCCGCGCGGCTGCGGATGGATCGAGAGCCGTACCGAACGGGGGTGGTGTTCGGCGATCAGGTCGCCCCAGGCGCGACTGCGCTGGATCACCCCGTAGGCGCGGCGCCGGCAGTCGCGCTGAAGGGCCGATCGGCTGCCGGTGAACCCGACCGTGTCCTCGGTGAGGAACCGCGTGATGCCGCGGTACAGGGCGAGGGTGCCCTCGTCCCGCCTCATCTCGGCCCGCAACTCCTCGACCGTCGGGGCGTGCCGCTCGTGCACGAGGGCGCGCTTGCGGTCGTACGGGAGGTCGCCGAGGACGTCGCGCAGGTCGAACACCGAGAGCCGGCCCAGCCGTTCCCGTTCGATCAGGGCGGCGAGCTCGTCGGCGTAGGCGTCGATGTGCGGGTCGGGTACGTGGATCAGGTCGCCGAAGATGTGCCCGTCGGAGCAGACGGCGATCCTCGCGCCGGGCTCGTACACCTCCCCCACCGCCGTGCAGAGCCGGTCGAGGAAGCCGAGCGACAGACGTTCACCCTCGTCCGGGAGGTGGCCGAGCACCTTGGCCGGGCTCGGGGACTTGCAGGGGAACCCCGGCAGGGTGAACAGGATCTGCTCGCCGGCGGCGACGAAGTCGGCCAGCTGGCGCAGCTGTTCGGGGAAGGCCTCGACCGGCGCCGGGAGGCCGGGGTCGGTGGCGCGGCGGTGCGGCAGGAGCAGCCCCAGGACGGCGGCGCAGGTCCGGGCGACGGACGGCGCGGGCGGCGTGACGGTGCCGGCGGGTGGCATGCGGTTCCTCCAGGAGGGCATGACGGTACGGCGCCCCGGCGGCAGGTGTTGCCGGGGCGCCCGATGGACGGGACGCGGGAGAAGGTCGGTGTGTGGTGGTGGGCGCCGCCGTGCGCTCAGACGCGCCGCTCGTAGGCGACCGGCAGACGGTTCACGCCGCGCGCCAACACCGCCGGGATCCACTCCAGTTCGTCCAGGCCGCCGGCCGGGCGCAGCCCCGGCAGCCGGGCGAGCAGGGTGCCGATCGCGGTGGCGAGTTCGGCGCGGGCCAGCGCGGCGCCGGGGCAGAAGTGCACGCCGTGCCCGAAGGCCAGGTGCGCGTTGGGGGTGCGCTCCAGGTCGAGCACGTCGGCCTCGGGAAAGCGCCGCGGATCGCGGTTGGCGGCGCAGAGCGACACGATCACGGAGTCACCGGCCGGGACACGGGTACCGTGCAGATCCGCGTCCTCGATCGGGAACCGCCAGGTGGTCAGCTCGAACGCACTGTCGTAGCGCAGCAGTTCCTCGATCGCGCGGGGCAGCAGGGCGGGCCTGTCGCGAAGCCGGGCGAGCTGCTCGGGGTGGCGGAGCAGCGCCACCAGCATGGTGCTGATCTGGTTGGTCACCGGCTCCTGCCCGGCCACCAGCAACTGGAAGACCATCGAGGCGAGTTCCTCCGGGCTTAGCTCCCCGGCCTCCTCGGCGGCGACCAGCCGGCCGAGCAGGTCGTCCGCCCGGTGCGCGCGCTTGTCGGCGACGATGTCCGCGATGTACGCCTCCAGCGCCCGCAACCGTCCCTCGTACGCGGGGCGCCCGGGGTCGTTGGGCCCCACCGGCTGGACCACCTTGCCCCAGTCGCGGTCGAAGCGTTGGGCCAGCGCGGGCGGCAGCCCGATGACCTCGGCGAGCACCTGGAAGGGGTAGTGGGCGGCGAAGCCCTGGACGAGGTCCGCGCCGCCCCGGTCGGGGAGCGCGTCCACCAGGGCGTCGGCCAGCTCCTGCATCCGCGGGCGCAGGCTCTCGATCCGGCGCGGTGCGAAGGCGTCCAGGACGAGCCGGCGCATGTCGGTGTGCTTGGGCGGATCCTGGTGCAGCAGGTGCACCTGGAGCCGGGAGTGCTGGGGCTCCGGCATGATGGACGCCAGACTGCGCCAGTAGTCGTTGCCGAGCGCGTGGTTCTTCCCCAACCGGGGATCGTTCAGCGTGCTGTGGGCGGCCTCGTAGCCGGTGACCAGCCAGGCGGCGATCCCGGACGGGAAGCGGACCCGGTGCACGGGGCCGGCCGCCTGCAACTCCCGGTAGAGACCGTAGGGATCGCGCTTGAAGTCGCGGCCGTACAGCGGCAGCGGCTCGTCCTCGGCGCCGGGCGCGGGCGCCCCCTCGGCCGGCCGGCCGGACACCGGCGGCCCGTCCGCGACGGCGCCGGTGACCGGGCAGCGGGCCACGGCAGCGGGGTGCTGCTCGGAAGTGGTCATGGGAGTACTCCTTCGGGGAGGCGGGGCGCGGGGTGTCAGAGGGTGATCGCCGGGCGGTGGTGGTCCAGCCAGAGGGCGAGGTCCACCACCCTCTCCAGGCGCAGCCGTTGGCCCCAGTCAAGGCGCTCGGCCGGGGCGTCGAGCGTGGTCCCGAGCACCGACGCGTCGGCGATCTCACGGACCTGCGGCACGTCCAGCGCCTCCCGTGCCAGTCGCTGCAACCCCCGGTTGTAGTCCGGGTGGTGGGTGGCCGGGTAGTGGTTCTTGGGTCGCCAGAGCACCGACTCCGGTGCGATGCCCGTACCGACGGACCGCAGCAGGCCTTTCTCCCGGCCGTCGTGACTCTTCATGCTCCAGGGGACGTTGAACGCGTACTCGACGAGCCGGTGGTCGCAGTAGGGCACCCTGACCTCCAGGCCGCGCGCCATCGACAACCGGTCCTTGCGGTGCAGGAGCTGGCGCAGCCAGCGGGTCAGGGACAGGTGCTGCAGTTCGCGCCTGCGGTGCTCGGCCGCGTCCTCGCCGTCCACCCGGGGGACGGCGGCCAGCGCCGTGCGGTAGGTGTCGGCGCGGAACTCCCCGATCCGCAGCACGGCCGCGAGTTCGGGATGCAGCGGCATGGCGGCCTCGTCGCCGGTCACCAGCAGCCAGGGGAAGGTCTGCGCGGCCAGCGCCGCCGAGGCGTGGAACCACGGGTAGCCGCCGAACACCTCGTCCGCCGCCTCGCCGGACAGCGCCACGGTGGAGTGTTCGCGGATCTCGCCGAGGAGCAGGTACAGCGAGGTGTCCATGTCGCCCACCCCGATCGGCGAGTCCCGGGCGACGACGACGGCCCGGCGGTGCTCCGGGTCCAGCAGCGCCTTCGGATCGAGCACGACCGTGCTGTGCTCGGTGCCGATGAACGCACCGGCCTCGGCCGCGTACGGCGTGTCGTGGCCGGTCCGCAGGACGTCACCGGTGAACGCCACCGCCTGGTCGCTGTAGTCCACGGCGTACGAGCGCAGCAGCGCCTCGGGGCCCCCGGTGAGCCGGAGTTCGTCGGCGGCGAGCGCGGTGAGGACGGTGGAGTCGAGGCCGCCCGAGAGCAGGCTGCAGAGCGGTACGTCCGCCTCCAGCTGGCTCCGGGCGGCCCGGTCGACCAGCCCGGCGACCTGCTCGACGGTGGCGGCCAGGTCGTCGGTGTGCGGGCGCGCCTCCAACTGCCAGTACCGGCGCTCGACCTGGCCGGCGCGGTCGACGGTGAGCATCCCGCCGGGTTCGATCTCCCGGATGCCCTCCCAGAGGGTGGGTCCGGTGTTGAAGAGCAGGCTGTACGCCTCCCGCAGGCCCTCCGCACCCACCCGGGGGGTGATCCCGGGGTGGGCGAACAGCGCCTTGGGTTCGGAGCCGAAGGCCAGGCCGCCGTCGATCGGGGCCCAGAACAGCGGCTTCACACCGAGGCGGTCCCGGACCAGTAGGAGCCGCCCGGCCCGCTCGTCCCAGACGGCGAACGCGTACATCCCCACCAGCCGGTCCACCAGGCCGTCACCCCACTCCCGGTAGCCGCGCAGGACCACCTCGGTGTCACTGCGGGTACGGAACCGGTGCCCTCTGCGGCGCAGTTCGGCGCGCAGCTCGTGGTGGTTGTAGATCTCGCCGCTGTAGCTCAGGACGACCTCGGGCCGGTCCGGCGAGTCCGCCATCGGCTGGGCACCCCCGTCCGGGTCGAGGACGGCGAGCCTGCGGTGGCCGAGGGCGGCGTGCGCGCCGAGCCAGACACCGCCGGCATCGGGGCCGCGCAGGGCCATGGTGGCGGTCATCGCCTCGATCACGGGGACGTGCAGGCGGGCGTCCTGGTGGAAGGACACCCAGCCGGTGATGCCGCACATGCGGGGGCACTCCTTACGGTCGTTCTTGGACGGAGGACGGAGGACGGGAGGGGAAAAGGGAAAGGGGAAAGCGGGAAGCGGGAAGCGGGAAAGGGGAAGACGGAAGACAAGGACGGGCGCGGCCGGCCGCTCAGCCGCGGCGGCGTCCGGACCGGGCGATCAGCGCCACCGCGAGACAGCCGGTCGCGGCGGACAGCCCGAGGCCGGCCCGGACGCCGCCGCCGATCGCCCAGCCGGCCGCCCCGAGTGCCGGGCCCAGCGTGAAGCCCAGGCTGCGGGCCAACTGGACAGCGGAGCCGGCGGTCGCCGTCCGCTCCGGCGGCGCCGAGGACATCACCAGCGCCTGCACCGGCCCCCCGTACAGGCCCATCCCGGCACCGGCCAGGGCGAGCCGCCAGGCGACGGCGGGCAGTGACCAGCCGTCACCCAGCGGGACGAGCAGCAGCAGGCCGACGGCGGTGAGTCCGGCCCCCGCGACCGCGACCGGCCGGGCCCCGAAACGGTCCGCCAGACGCCCGCCGAGCGGGCCGGTCAGGCCCATCGCGAGCGGGAAGCAGAGCACGGCCAGCCCGGTGGCGGTGGCGCTCACCGCCTCGTCGCGGCGCAGATGGAGCGCGACGAGATAGTGCATCGCCGCGAAGCCCGCCGCGACCGCGAGCACGGCGGCGTGCAGACCGTGCGTACCCCCCGCGCGCAGCACCTCCCGCACCGGCCGCCCGCCCGGCCCCCGCGACCACCGGGCCAGCAGCGGGACGGCGGGCACGCCCAGCAGCAGCCAGGCCGGCGAGGCGGACGACAGGCCGAGCCCCAGCAGCAGCGCCGCGACCGCGCCACCCACCAGCCCCGCGTCGGCGAGCGAGGCGGCGTCCGGGCGGCGCAGCCGGCCGCCGGGCGGGGCGCAGCGGCGGGCGATCAGCCACGCCGCCAGGCAGACCGGGAGCTTCACCAGGAAGACCGCCCGCCACCCGAAGTGGTCGAGCAGCAGGCCGCCGACCGCAGGGCCGGTGACCGCGCCGAGCGGTCCGAGGGTCGCCGGCACGCTCATCGCCCGGCCGCGCAGCCCCGGCCGCACCGAGCGCATCGCCAGCACCGGCATCAGGACGAACAGCACCGCCCCGAAAGCCCCCTGGACGAGCCGGGCCACGATCAGCCAGACCGCCCACGGGGCCACCGCCGCGAACGCCCCGGCCACCGCGAAGCCCCCGACCGCGGTCAGCAGGGCGGGCCGGATCCCGACCTGGTCCAGCCAGCGCCCGGCCGGCAGCAACAGGGCCACCAAAGGCAGTTGGTACCCGAGCACGGCCCACTGCGCCACCCCCGCGGAGACCCCGAGGTCACGGGCGAGGTCGGTCAGCGCGAGGTTCACGACGTTCATGTCGAGCATCGCGACGAACGACAGCATCCCGGCGACCGCGACCAGGCTCCACCGGTCCTCCGGCACCGGCCGCGGCGCCGTCGCACCGGTCCCGCCGCCCGGCCCGCCGTCCACGGCCGTGTTCGCCGCCGGCCCCGACCCGCCGCCCGACATCGCGCCCGTCGCCGAGCCACTCACCGAGCCCGTCACCGCGGGACTCCGCGCCGGCGGCGGTCCTGCCCGTGCGGCCGCATGTCGCTCCCTCCGTCATGGCGGACACCGCCGATCGACGGCGTCCGTCACAGCAGTCGCCCGACGGGGGACGGAAGTTCCCGAACATCTGGGGGATTCCGGGGCTCGGGTGCGGACCCGGCGGCTCCCGGGGCGGCGACGACACCACGCGGGAGCTCGGGCCCCGAGCTCGAACCGGGCTCACGCGGGCTCAGGGGTGCGGCGGCGCTTCGGCGGAGGGCGGCACCGCGTCCGCCGGCACGAACAGGCTCAGCCGGTAGGTGGTGGGCTGCACGGTCCGTCCGCAGAGGACATCCACCCGGATCAGCCTCTCGTCGGTCACCCCGCGCTCCGCGCGCAACCGGCGGATCCGCGTCGGCAGCTGGTTCGACCAGTCCGACTCGTCCCGGGTCTCGAAGACGACCTCCCAGTGGCCGGGACGCTCCGCCTCGGCGGCCCAGGCCGCCGCGGCACGCTCCCGGAGCTCCGACCGCTGACGCCTCCGCTTCCCCTGACCCGGCATGGAGAGCAGCTTGACGGCCCCTCGCCGGCGCCGCAACGGAGTTTGCGGCGGCCACCGCGGCAAGCACCGTCCGAGGCCGAACACCCACCCGGCGGCGCAACCGGGGGTTGGCCGGTTCGGCCGGCAGAGCGGAGTGTCCTACGACGGTCGTCGCCGGTTCTCGATGCACTCCGAGCAGGAACCCACCGAGACGGTCACACGACCGTGGTAGGAATCCAGGGCCTACAGGGCCCGGAGGACGTCAAGTACAGTCCGTGGTGAAGTCGGTCGGGCCGGCCGGTCGCGTTGGGGCGATCAGGTCGGGCGGGTGCCGGCGGCCGGGTTTCGACTGGCGCCGGCGGGGGGAGCGGGGCAGGCCATGGAAGCGTTGGACGCGGCGGATCCCCGGCAGATCGGCGAGTACCGCCTGCTGCGGCGGCTCGGCGCCGGGGGGATGGGCCAGGTCTATCTGGGCCGTACGGCGGGCGGGCGCACGGTGGCGGTGAAGACCGTGCACCGGGAGTTCGCCGCGGACCACGAGTTCCGGGTGCGGTTCCGGCAGGAGGTCAGCGCGGCCCGGCGGGTGGGCGGGCGGTGGACGGCTCCCGTGCTGGACGCCGACACCGAGAGCGAGCGGCCGTGGGTCGCCACCGCCTACGTCGCGGGGCCGTCCCTGACCGCCGCCGTCCGGGAGTTCGGGCCGCTGCCGGCCACCGCCCTGCGCGTGCTCGGAGCCGGGCTCGCCGAGGCCCTGGCGGCGGTGCACGGGCTCGGCCTGGTGCACCGGGACGTCAAACCGTCCAACGTGCTGCTGGCCCTGGACGGCCCCCGCCTGATCGACTTCGGCATCACCCGGTCGCTGGACGCCGCCACGGCGCTCACCCGATCCGGCTTCGTGATCGGCTCGCCCGGCTACCTCTCCCCCGAGCAGGCGCAGGGCCTGCCGTCGGGGCCCGCCGGGGACGTCTTCTCGCTCGGCGCCGTCCTCGCCTTCGCCGCGACCGGCAGCGCGCCCTTCGGCGAGGGGCTCAGTACCCCCGCCCTCCTCTACCGGGTCGTGCACGAGGACCCGGACCTCGACCGGCTGGCCTCCCACGAGCCGGAACTGCGGGCGCTGATCGCCGCCTGCCTGGCCAAGGACCCCGCGTCCCGGCCGACGCCGGACCAGGTGCGGGAGGCGCTGACCACCGCGGGCGGCGGGCCGGCGAGCGCTCCCGGGGCGGGCCCCGGCGGCGCCGGCCGGCTCGGCGGGGACTGGCTGCCGCCGGCGGTCGCCGGTGCGCTCGCCCGGCTGGCGGTCGAACTGCTGGACCTGGACGCCGCCACCGGTGCGGTCGCGGGCGAGCCCGCCGCGTCCTCCGGAAGCGGGAGCCGGTACGCCCCGGTCGGCGGCGCCGCTTCCGGTGCGCCCCCGGCACCGGCCGGCGCGGCACCGGGGGCGCCCACCGGACGGTTCGGCCCGCCACTGCCCTGGGTGGCGCCCGCTCCCCCGGCGGCCGGGCCCCCCGGCCGGGCTCCGACCGCCGCCGCCACCGCCCTGCCGGGGCCGCCGGCCCACGGGTACCCCGGCGCCGACGGCCACCCGGGCGCCTCCACCCCGCCGGGAGCGCCCGTGGGCCGGGAGGCGCGACGGCGCCGGGGGCTGGTCACGGCCGCCGTGCTGGCCGTGGCCGCCGCGGGCCTGACCACCTGGCTGGTCCAGGGCTGGGGCTCCGACCAGGGCGGCCGGGGCAGTGCGAACCCGGGCGCCGACGGCGCGGCCTCCCCGACCGCCGCGCACACCTCCCCCGGTGCGGAACCGACCGCGGCCACCTCCGGGCCGGTCGGCACTCCGTCGGACACCGCCGCGCCGCCGCCCGGCGGCCAGGTCCCGGCCGGGTACCTGGGCACCTGGGCCGGCATCCTCACCACCCCGGCACTCCCGCTCCAGGCCGACTTCCGGATCACCATCGGCCAGGGCGAGAAGGACGGGCCGGTGGCCACCATCCACAACAACACCGGCGCCGGCACGCCGTACTGCGACAGCACCGCGCTGCTGATCTCGGCCGAGGCGCAGCGCCTGGTGCTGAAGACCTCGCCGACCACCGGTCTCAGCGGCTGCGTCGCGAACCCCGCGCTCCAGGTCTACACCCGCAACACCGACGGCAGCCTGCACCTGGAGGTGGACGGCTTCACCGGCGACCTGGCGCCCCGGCGCTGAGCCCGGTCGGTGCCGCAGGGGCCAACCGGCCGGGGGCCCGACGGCCCTGACCGGCAGACCGGTGACCGGCCGGCTGGTCAGGGCCGGGTCGCGTCGAACGGCAGCACGCGACGGAAGACGGCCATGGCCTGGCCCGGGCCGTTGTAGTCGTCGACGACGGTCACCTCGAAGCCGAGGCGACGATGGAACGCGATCGACCCGGTGTTGCCGACCGCGGTGACCGCCTTCAGCCGCCGTGCTCCCCGGCGGTGCGCGGCGTCGGCGAAGACCTCGTAGAGGCGGCGTGCGAGACCGGTGCCGCGGGCGTCGTCCCGGGTGGCGATCAGGTGGACGTACCCGGTACCGGTCGGGGTGACGAACCCGATGAGATACCCGTGGATCCCGTCCGGGCCCCGGGCGACCAGGCAGGTGTCACCGAACTCGTGCACCAGCGCGAGGACGTGCAGGGATCGCAGGTCGCGCTCTCCCCAGTAGCGGTGGTGATCGGCGAGGACCTGGTGGATGTCGGTGATGTCGGCCGCGGTGATCTGTGCGCGCATGGAGGGATCATGACAGGTGTCCCGGCCGGCGGCGGCGGGACGGTACCGACCGGGAGACCGCCGTGACGTGGCAGCGGCCCTACGGGAAGCGCGAGTTGTGAGACCCTTCGGGGCCCGCGCGGCCGGCTTCCGGCCTGCCCTGTCCGGGGTCTCGCGCGCGCGGTTCGGCGGGTCGCTCCCGAGGTCGTAAGGTGCTAGCCCATGAACCCCAGCCTCCGGGACCTGCGTCGGGCCCACGCCGAGCTGACCCCGGCGATGACGGGGGAACGCCGCCGCCAGTTCGCCGCCGTCCTCCGGGAGCTCGAACGCGCCGTCAGCGCCGGCGACGTGCCGGACGGCCCCCTGACGCCCGAGGCCGTGGCGGCGTTCCTGCGCGGGGCCGAGGCCGGCCGCTACCGTTCCGCCCCGACCGGCGCAGGCCCGACGGGACGGGGAGCGTCGGGACCGACCCCGACGGGACCGGGAGCGACGGGACCGACCCCGACCTCGGACGCGACCAACCGGACCCGGGTGGGCTGCCTCAACCGGCTCTCCGAGCGGGCGGGCCACCCGTTCGCCCTGGCGCACCGGACGCCGGCACCCGCGCCGAAGGCGGGTACGACCGTCGAGGAGGCCGGACGGCTGCGCGAGTACCTGCGGAGCCAGAACCGTCGCCCGCTCCTCGACGACGACCACGCCCGCATCCTCGCGGCGATCGGCCTCTGCCTCGACACCCGGGGGCGTTCGGGCGAGCTGGCGAGCATCCGCCTCGGTGACCTCGCGCCGGACCGGAGCACGCTGCGGCTAAGGCTCAACCCGCAGCGCCTCGTCGACCGACACGTCCACCTGACGCAGCCGCTCCCGCTCTCCGCGCCCACCCGGGCCGCCCTGGACCGCTACCTGCCGATCCGCGAACGCCTGGTGGCGCAACTGCGGGCCTGGCACCTGGAGCATCCCGACCAGGGCGTCGACCCGTACCACGATCGCCTGTTCGTGAGTCTGCTGCCCAATCACACCGGGGGCCGGCCCAGCGTCGAGGGCGGCACCGTCCTTCGGCCGGCCGGCATGCCGCTGCAGGCGCAGGGCCTGCGCCGTGCGCTGGACCGCGCGGCCTCGCGCATCAACGCCGCTCGGCCGCGGAGCCGCCCGCTCCCCACCATGGAGCAGCTCCGCCGGATCGCGGAGGGCTGACCCCCGCCCCCAGTAGGCCCTTGGCCGGTCCTTTCGGCAGCGCCACGTGATCGCCACCGGGCCCGTTAATAGCGTTCGATCAGGACCCTCGGTGGGAGCCGGGACGGCGCCGAGGCACCCGTCCCGGCTCCCACCGGCCGGGGCTACCCGGCGACGGGAACGACGACCACGGCACCATCCCCGTTCGCGACCCGGGCCGCGACCCCATCACCGTCACCGTCACCGTCACCGCCCGCGACGGGAAGGCGGGCACCGACGGGGTGGGCGGACGGCCGTAGCGAGGGACGCGCGGTGGGCCGGACGGCGCCCGGGGCGGTGGCGACGGCGCCGCCCGCCGGCTCGGCCGGTGACTCGGCGGCCCGTATCAGCGCGACCAGTTCGTCGCGGGCCCGGGCCACCCGTGAGCGGACGGTGCCCACCGCGCAGTCGGCGACCTCCGCGACCTCCGCGTAGCTCAGGCCGACGACCTGGGTGAGCACGAAGGCCTCGCGCCGCTCGGCCGGCAGCCGGTCGAGCAGGTCGGCGAGTGCCACCTCGTCCTCGAACCCGCGCTCCCGCCGGGGCACCTGATCGGCCGCCTCCTCCCAGTCCGGGACGGCCGCGCACCTGGGTCGGGCCGCCGCGCGGCGGTAGCGGTCCACGACCGTCCGGCGGGCGATCGAGAGCAGCCAGGTACGGGCGGAGGAGCGGCCGGCGAATCCGGCGAGCCCGCCGAGGGCCCGCAGGAAGGTTTCCTGGGCCAGGTCGTCGGCCGACTCCGCGTCCGT
This sequence comes from Kitasatospora sp. NPDC057015, assembly GCF_042673745.1. Classification (NCBI taxonomy): domain Bacteria; kingdom Bacillati; phylum Actinomycetota; class Actinomycetes; order Kitasatosporales; family Streptomycetaceae; genus Kitasatospora; species Kitasatospora sp. NPDC057015. The sequence goes on along the minus strand of NZ_JBHUSG010000013.1, from coordinate 145,340 downwards.
CAGATGGGCGAGGAACCGCCAGACGTCCCGCTGGGTGGCCCGGACGAACGCCTCCACGTCCTCCCGGCGGCCCTCGCGCGCGGACAGGGCGAGCGCGGTCACCTGCTCGTCATCCACGGCCCGCCTCCGATCGGTCGGCGAGGCCCGCACCGACCGGCGCGACCTCCCCTGGGAGCCGCCCGCCGGGCTGCGGGACGATGGGCCCATGACCTGTGCCGAGTACCGCGCCGCGATGTCCGCCCACCTCGACGGCGAGGGCGGCCCCGGCCCGGGCCCGCACCCCGATTCCTGCGCCGACTGCGCGCAGTGGCTGGCCGTGGCACGACGCCTGCGGGAGCTCGCGTCGCGAGCGCCGGGCCCCTCCCCCGCCTGGTCGGACGGCCTGTTGGAGCGACTGGGCGACGCGCTGCCCCGGGCGGCGCACCGCACCGCGGACGAAGCACCCCAAGGGCCGGGTACTGGTACGGGAGCAGGGCGCGGCACCGGCACCGGCGACGGGTCGGAAGCCCCGGCGGGCGGCGGGGGCGAGAGAGGTTCTGCTGCGAGACATGACGGATCCTGAGGGCGGGAACGAGGGCGGCGGCCGCAGGGCGGCTCTGCCGGTGGACGGCGCCCCGGGCAGCACCCCGCGCAGTGATACCGCCCGGGAGCATGCCTCGCCCCCGTCGAACGGGGAGTCGGGCAGCTGCACGGGCGGGCCCCGACCATGGACGGGGCTTCTCCGGCGGGGGCGGCGGGGCCTGCCCCGGCGGCGGGCCGCCCCGACGGGCGGCGCGAGCGCGCAGGGGTGACCGGCCCGGCGCATCGCGCGGACGGCCGGCCGCCGCACACGCGGGGAACGGCCGGCACCCCACGGGGGGACGGGCGGATTCAGGCTGCCAGGTCGAAGGCCGGCGGCCCGCGCCGCACCAGGACGTACGTCAGGAGGGCCGGCCGGGGCAGCCGGGCGGCGCGCCGCGCCGGGCGGACGGCGGTGGACGGACCGGCGGTGCCCGGCCCCGGCAGCGACAGGGCGGGGAGCAGCACGCAGGCCAGCGCCCGCAGAAGGGTGAAGAGGCCGGCGATCGCGGCGTCGCCGCGCCACAGCAGCAGGGCGCAGGCGAGGGCGGCGAGCAGGTGGCCGCCCACCATGCCGATCGAGAGGGCGTGCGCGGACATCAGGGGATCGTGACCGGCCGTCAGGGATCCGGCGCCCGTGCCGCCGGCCGTCGCGTGGGCGCCGGAGAGGGCTCCGTGCCCGGCCGCGGCCGGATGCTGATGGCCCGCCGGCCCCAGCCGGGCGAGCCAGGCGGCGGAGGTCGAGAGCGTCTCGGGGTCGAGGCCCGCCGCCCGCGCCAGCTCCTCGGGGGTCGTCCCGAGCGCGGCCGGGTCCCTGGTGTTGCAGAGCAGCAGGGCGGCCCAGTCCACCGGTGCGGCCGTGGGGCGGCCACCGGCCCCGCCGAGGGCGGGGGCGTACTCGAAGAGCAGGTGGAGGGCTGCCTGGGTGGTCGTCATCCAGGCCGCGATCAGGGGGAATCCGCGTCGGCGACCGCCCAGCAGCCAGCTGCCTCCGGCCGCTCCGCCGAAGGCCAGCGCCAGGGCGGGCAGCGGCAGCGGCGTCCCGGACCGGGACACGGCGTGGTGCGCGCCGGCGGCCATCGCCACGCAAGCGGTGGCGAAGACCAGGGCGCGGAGCATCCGGGGCTGCCAGGTCGTCACGATGGCCCCATCGTCGCATCCGGTGGCACCCGCTGTCCGGCCGCCCCCGGAACCGCCGGCGGCGAAGCCCGCGGCCCGCCCCTCCCGCCGGACGGACCGTCAGGTGTGCACGGGCCGCGCGCAGGCACCGAGGCAGGGGGGACGGAGGCAGGACCGCCCCGAGCGCTCCCCGGAGTCGCTAGCGCAACAGCGCGCCCCGGACGAAGGCCGCCTGGCCGACGTGCTGGAGGTCGTCCGCCAGCACGCTGACCAGCCGTACGCCGAGGGTCACCGGCGGGGTCCAGGCCTCGTCCACCACCCGGTCGAGGTCCGCGTCGGTGAGGGCGCCGACGAACTCCAGGGTGCGCTCGTGCACGGCGTCGTGGTAGCCGGTGAGCAGCTCGGCGGAGGGCACCCGCAGCCGGGCCACCTCGTGCGCGGTGTGGCCGTAGCCGGTCGCCCGGGCGGCGAAGGGCAGCGAGAAGCGGCCGAACCAGTCCTGCGCGGTCCAGATCTGCTCGGTCCTGGCGACGTCGGCGACGTGGTCGTCCTGGATCCGGGTGAGGTGCCAGACCAGCCAGGCGATCGAGTTCGCGCCCTCGTCGAGGCGGGCGGCGAGCTCGTCGGCGTCGAGTCCGTCGACCGCGTCGTGGACGGCCGTACGGATCCGGCCGAAGGCGTCGACCAGCAGACCGGCGCAGTTCATCGGGGCTCCTCCCGGCGCAGCCGGTGCTCGGCACGACCGGTGGCCGCCTCGATTGTGGCCCGTCGGGGGCTCCGCGCGGCGCAGCGACAGGCCGGCGCGGCGCGGCGGGCGGAGCGGCCGGGGGCGGCGGACGACCTGCGGCCACGGTCCGGCCGCGGCGACCACGTCGGGGCGTGCGTCCCGGTCCGGGCGGCCGGCGCGCTACCGTGCCCGTCATGGACTCCGATCCGCCACGGTCGCCCGGCCGGCCGCCGGGCCCCCCGGCCGCCCAGCGGCGCCGGGACGCCGCCGCGCACCCGTACCGGGACCCGCGGCCCCACCCGGCCCTGGGCAACTCACCGATCTCGTTCGTCTCGGCCGAGCTCTGGCAGGAGCTGGCGGACCTCGCCATCGCGCCGGCCGCCGCCGAGGCGACCGTGCTGGCCCTGCTGCGCACCATCGCCGCCGACGCCACCGACGCCGCGCTGGCGCCCGGGAACGAGCGGGCGCCGCGCGACGACCTGTACGTGAGCGCCCCCGCGTACATCGGGTCGCGGCGCCGGATGGTGTGGTTCCAGCGGGACGGGGCGCGCGGCCCGATCACCGCCTTCTTCCCGCCGGACGACGCGCTGCCGGCCGGGCCCTACCCGCGCTGACCGGGGGCGGGCCGGCGGTGGGGGCCGCCCCTCCGGCGGACGGCGCGACGGGCCGCCGAACCGGCTCCGAGGTCGACCTGCTCCCGTCCGCCCGACCTCCCGTGCGAGTGGCGGCCCCCCGCCCGGGAGGGGCAGGCTGAGGAGTGATGCGATCGCGCATCGTCCCGACGCCGGGGAGAGACCATGGGCGACACCGATGTGCTGGTGGTGGGAGCGGGCCCGGTCGGCCTGACCGCCGCGGCGGAGCTCCGCCGCCACGGGGTCGACTGCCGGATCGTCGACAAGCTCGCCGAGCCGCAGCCCTACGCCAAGGCCGTCGGGGTCCAGCCCCGGACCCTGGAGATCTGGGACACGATGGGTCTGGCCCGCGAGGCACTCGACGCCGCCCTCCCGATGCGCGGCCAGCTGATCTTCGTCGACGGGAAGCCCGGGCCCCGGATCGAGATGGAGCTGCCCGCCGACATCCCGTACGGATTCGCGGCGATCCCGCAGTACACCACCGAGCGCCTGCTGGCCGACCACCTCGCCCGGTTCGGCACCCGGGTCGAACGCGGCACCGAACTGATCGACCTCGGCCAGGACGCCGACGGCGTGCGCGCCGTGCTCAGGACACCGGACGGCCGGGAGGACGTCCAGGCCCGCTACCTGATCGGCTGCGACGGCGCGCACAGCCCGGTGCGCCGGGCCATGGGGATCCGCTTCGACGGCGATGCCTTCCCCGAGCAGTACATGCTCGGGGACGTCGAGGTCGACTGGGACCTTCCGGTCGGATTCGGGGTCCGCTCGGTGCACCACGACGCCGACGGCGGCGCCGACGACATCCTGGTGTGCATCCCGCTCCCGGGCCTCAACCGCTACCGGATGTCGATGCTCGTACCGCCCGAACTCGAAGCGGTGGCCTCCGTGCACGGCACCAACGGCGAGGTCGCGCACGGGCTCGAAACCAGCCGCACGCCCAAGCTCCGGCACATCCAGGCCGTCCTCGACCGGCTCTCCCCGACGCCCACCACCGCCTCCGCGCTGCGCTGGTCCTCGGTGTTCCGGATCAGTCACCGCCTGGTCGACCGCTACCGGGAGGGCCGGGTGTTCCTCGCCGGGGACGCCGCCCACATCCACCCGCCGACCGGCGCCCAGGGCATGAACACCGGCGTGCAGGACGCCTACAACCTGGCCTGGAAGCTGGCCCTGGTGGTCGGCGGCGCCGCAGACGAGGGCCTGCTCGACAGCTACCAGGCCGAACGCCACCCGGTGGGCGAGGAGGTCGTCGGCCGTACGGTGCGGCACGCCCGCGCCGGCATCACGGCCGACCCCGCCGACCTCACGACGGTCCTGCTCCGCGAGGCCCAGCTGCTGGTCGGCTACCGGGAGAGCCCGCTCGTCGACGGGGCCGACGCGGCGGCGGCCGACACCCCCGCACCGGGAGACCGGGCGCCCGACTGCGGCGGGCTCCTGCGCGACCTCGCCCGCTACCCGCTGCGCCTGTTCGACCTGCTCCGGGGTCCGCACCACACACTGCTCCTGCACGCCGGACCGGACACCCCGGCGGACCTCCTCCACCGCTGCGCGGACGCGGCAGCCTCGGCCGCCCACGGGCGGCTGGACAGCTACGCGCTGCTCACCCCCGACGCCCGGGCGGAGGGCATCCGGCTCCCCTGCGTGCAGGACGGCGAGGACGGCTTCCGCACGGCCTACCGGAGCCGCCCCGGCGAGGCCGTCCTCGTCCGCCCCGACGGCTATCTCGGCGGCCGGTTCCGCCCCGCCGACCCGGACGCGCTGGTCACCCACCTGCGCCGGACCTTCACCCCGGTCTCCTGACCGGGCCGGGTCGGGCCGCTGACCGCTGACCACACGCCGCTGAGCACGGGCTACGGGCCGCGAGCCGGTGCGGGACCGGTCCGGCCGGCCCCGCACCGCACGTCCGTCAGCCGGCGGTGGCCCGCCGCTGGCCGGGCACCCCCCGGTCCCGCTGGAGGTCGAGCAGCTCCCTGAACAGGCCCGGCCGGGAGGAGAGTTCGTCCCAGCTGCCCTGCTGGATGATCCGGCCCTCGCGCATCACCACGATCCGGTCCGCCACCACCACGTTGCCGAGGTTGTGGGTGACCAGCAGGACGGCCCGGTCCCTGGCCAGCTCGCGGAGGTTCTTGAAGATGCGGTGCTCGGCGCGCGGGTCGAGGGCGGAGGTGGGTTCGTCCAGGATGAGCAGCCCCGGGTTCCGGGTGGAGCGGAAGAACGACCGGGCCACGGCGAAGCGCTGCCACTGCCCGGCGGACAGCTCCTGGCCGCCCCACCACTGGCGGGCCAGCAGCGTGTCCAGGCCCTTGCGCAGGGAGTCGAGCACCTCGTCCGCCCCGCAGAGCGCGGCGGCCTCCCGCACCGCCGTGTCCCCGCGCTCGGACGGGCCGCCCAGCTCGATGTTCTCCCGGGCGGTCATCGGCCACCGGGCGAAGTCCTGCGGGACGCGGGCGGTGAACCGCCAGGCGGCGTGCGCGTCCAGGTCGCCGGTCGGTACGCCGTCCCAGCTGACCACCCCCTCGGTCGGCAGGTAGAGCGCGGAGATCAGCTTCAGCAGGGTGGACTTGCCCGAGCCGTTCTCGCCGATCAGCGCCACGATCTCGCCGCGGCGGACGGTCAGGTTCACGCCGGTCAGCGCCGGGCGGTCCGCGTCCTGGTACGAGTAGCCGACCTCGCGCACCTCCACCACCTCCGGCGCCGCCGGTCGGAGGTCGCCGCGCTCGATCCGGTGGCCGCCGGCCTCGTCCAGGAACGCGAACAGGTCGTCCAGGTACAGCCCCAGGCGGTAGAGCCGGGCGCCGTGCGAGACCATCCCCTGGAGGCCCTCGGAGGCGGTCCGGAGCGCGAACACCGCGGTGCCGGCCGAGGCCACCGTGATCATCCCGCCGGCGAGCAGGCCCAGCAGCACCGCCCAGACCAGCGCGGTGGCGAATCCGGCCGCGGCCGAGCCGAGCAGGATGACCCGGGCCGACTTCCAGGAGGCCTCGTTGGTGCTGCGGTCGATCCGGGTGCCGGCCCTGCGGTACTTGTCCAGCAGGTGGTCGGCCACGGTGTCCGAACGCACCTGGTCCGCCGTGTCCTTGTCCACCAGGAACCAGCGCAGCAGGGCGAGCACCCGGCGGTCCTCGATGGTGTCCAGCATCGCGAGGTAGTAGATCCGCGCGGACCGCACGGCCGCCATCCCCTGCGGCAGCGAGGCGAGCAGCAGGAACGGCAGCAACAGCGGGTGCAGCGTGGCCAGGACGCCGGCGGCCGCCGCCAGCGAGATGGTGGACGCGATGATGTTCTGCGCGTCGCCGAGCAGGTCGCTCGCCGTCTCGGCGCCGCGGTCGGCGGCGTCCCAGCGGTCGTTGTAGCCCGGGTTGTCGTACGCCGAGAGCTCGGCCGCGGTCGCCACGGTGAGCAGCTCCAGCTCCGCCTCCCGGCCGATCCGGGGCGAGAGCCGTTCGGACAGGCCGACGATCACCGCGCCCAGCAGGGCGCGCGCTCCGCTGCCGACGGCGAGCAGGGCGACCGAGGGCGCGGCCTGCTGGAGTCTCCCCGTGACGGGGCCGGCGGCGATCAGCGCGCCGATCGCCCCGGTGGTGGCGTAGAGGGCGACCGCCCCCAGCACGCCGGAGACCGCCTGGCAGACCAGCAGCAGGACGGTCGAGGTGCGGTCGACGCGCCAGGCCAGGCCCAGCGTACGGCGCACCAGTTGGGGCAGGCGGCGGAGCATGGCCAGCGCGGAGATGCTCCGCCCCGCGGCCTCCCGGGCGTCGCCGGGGTGCAGGAACCTCAGCTCCTCGTCCGCCGGCCGACCCTCCTCCCGGCGCTCGCCGGCGGCGGCGCCCGGGTCGGTCTCGGACGGATCGGTCTCGGAAGGGCCGGTCTCGGACGGGCCGGTCTCGGACGGGCCGGTCTCGGACGGGCGGACGGCCTGCCGATCGTCGTCCCGGGGCTGCTGCGGGGGCTGTTGGACGTTCTGCTCGGACACACGGACTCCCTTGGGTCTGCGGGCGGGTGCGGTGCTGCGGGACCGGTTGCCGCGCCGGCGGCGGGTCGTCGAGGCGGATCGCAGCGTCGGCCGCGCGGTGCGGCGCCGGTACGTGGCGGGCGGGGCGGCAGCGGATCGACGGCTGCGCATGGGCGGGCGGGCAGGGTGGATCACCACCGGCCGCGACACAACTCGCTTATGCTCAAACGCCGTTGATGTCATGCCTAGGTAGCGGAGGTGCCGGGCGGCACTCCGTTCGCGAGGACTGGTCGATCGGTGCGGCCACGATCCTGTCAGCGGGCCGGGGGCCCGCTCGGCGTGTCTGCGGGGGCCTCACTCGATCCGGGTACATCCGTGTCGGCGTCGGCGCGTTGGTGGCGGCCGATCTTGGGAACGGTCACTGTCCAGGCGGGACCACCCGCCCTCCCGGTCCGGCCCGCGGGTGGGGCGCGCGGGTGGCGGCGCGCGAGCCCGGTGCGCGGGGCCCGGCGCGCGGCGCGCAGCGCTCAGGCTGCGGCGCTGGGGCTGCGGCGCTCAAGTGGGGTGGAAGCACCGTCCCCGGGCGGGACCGGACCGGCGCGCGGGGCGCGGGCAGCCCGGATCGAACCCACGGGCGTCCCGCGCCGGCGCGCCGGCCGGCGTCGGATCAGGACACGGTGCGCCGGCGCTGGAGCAGCAGCACGGCCGCGGCCGTGACGACCGCGCCGGAGGCCATCACCCCGGCAGTGGACCGCCAGGACATCACCGACCAGCGCGAGCGGGCCGAGAGCAGCGATCCGGTACTCGCCCAGGACCCGATCGAGAGTGCCGACCCGGCGGACCCGACCGACCCGATCGAGAGCACCGAGCCGACCGAGCCGACCGACAGCAGGGACCCCACCGAGCCGATCGACAGCAGGGAGTCCTTCGACCAGAGGGAGAGGCGGGAGCCGTCCGAGAACGTCCCGACCCGGTCTGTGACTGACGTGCGCACCTGTGGAATCTCCTTCACCGGACGACGGTTGGCCGCCGGGGCGAAGTTCGCGCGAGCGTCGTACCGCACCCGGCGGTACGACGATCCTAGGTCGGTCCCCGCCGCCCGGCCGGTCGCCACCGGCACCGGCACGCGCGGACAATCATCGACGGACAATCACGAACGGTCAGTCACCGACGGACGGTCGCCGACGGACGCGGCGAGCCCCGGCGACGGGTGTCGCCGGGGCTCGCCGCGGGTGACGAAGTGACTCCCGCCGACTACGGGACCCAGTAGTTGCCGGAGGCGACGATCATCGACTGCAACTGGACGCTGCCGCCGTAGTACAGCGAGGGGCTGATCGGCGTGGCGGCCAGCTTGTTCCAGAGCGCGTCCAGCCAGGCCTGGGAGCCGGGGTCGGTCATCGCGGTGACCACGAAGGGCGCGGTGAAGGCCATGTCCTTGCCGCTGTCGAAGGCGGTGCCGTCGAGGTGGTAGCCGGTGACGACGCCGTCGGGGTTGCCTCCGGTCTTGGCCTTGATCCAGGAGTTGAGCCTGCGGGCCGAGGCCAGCGAGGCGGCGTCCCCGCCGGTCACCGCGTCGGCGCCGATCCGCCAGGGGTCGCGGCAGGCGTTCCAGCCGTAGTCCCCGTCGTTCGGGCTCTCCAGCACCTCTCCGGTGGCCGGCTTGGCGGTGGTGTTGGTGTTGACGATGAAGTCCGCCAACAGGCCGGTGCTCGCGGCGTACTTGGTCTGCTGCGAGGTGATGAGGTTCTGGTGCGCGGTCCGCACGGTGTCCCAGGTGCCGTCTCCGGTGGCGGCCCTGAAGGCCCGGAAGTGGTCGAGCATGAAGTCGGAGGAGCGGGTGACGTAGTACTGCGAGTCGCCCGAGCCCGACCAGTCGCCGAGCAGCATCAGGTGCGTGGTCGGGTTGACCTCGCTCGCCTTGACGGCGTTGATGTGCTTGACCGCCAGGTCCTTGTAGTCGTAAGTCCCGGTGCTGCCCCACTGCTTGTCGGCGAGCAGCAGGCCGTAGGCCACGTCGAGGTCGCCGTCGGTCGCCGAGTCGGAGCCGTTGACGCTCTTGCAGGAGGCGTCCTGCTCGGCGGCGAGCAGGTTGGCGTTGTTCACCGACTTGTGCGCCAGCATGTACTTCACCATGCCGTCGAAGACGGTCCGCGCGTTCGGGTCGGCGCCGGCCATGGTCGCGGTGACGACCATGCCGTAGCCCTGGGCCTCGGCCACGTACGGGTGGTCGGCATCCGGCGAGATCACCTCGTACCAGCCGTTGCCGCAGTTCTGCTTGACGAACGCGGCCTTCCACGCGTTGTAGGTGCTGACCACCTGCTGGTCGAGCGTCGACTGCGCCCCGGACGGCTTCAAGGTGCCTGCCGCGTAGGGGAACCGGTGGCTGCCGAAGGGCACGGCAGGGCCGGTCGGGGGCGTGCCGGTGCCGGGGTCGGCGTCCAGGTAGTCCACGTTGGGCAGGCCGCCCGCGGTGGTGGAGGTCAGTCGGACCAGGTTGGCGCCCGCCTTGAGCTGGGCGGTGAACGTGGAGGTGGCCCAGGTGTCCCAGCTCCCGGTGCCCGCGAAGGCGCGCCCGGCCGACACCACGGTGCCGTTGACCGCGACGTCGGCCGGGCGGTTGACGGTGGTGCCGTTGGCGTACCGCAGGCCGAGCGTCGCACTGCCGGCACTCGCGGCGTTCACCGTGAACTCGACGTAACCACCCACCACGTTGTCGCCGTTGACGAAGCCGGTGCCCGAGAAGCCGGTGTGGTTGGCCTCCACCACACCGAGCGCGACCGTCGCGCCCTCCGCCTCGTAGCGGGTGACGGCGGCGGCGGCGGGCACCGCGACCACCCCCACGACCAGACCGGCGGCGGCGAGCAGCGTGCCGCCCACTCTGTGCAGGCTCTTCATACCTGATCTCCTCAGCCCATGGACTGGACGACGATCCCGACGCGACGGGGACGGGACGGGACGGGACGGGACGGGAACAGAATCGGGGCGCGCGGGGGCGCGGTCAAGGGATTCGGTTAGGAAAGTTTCCTGACGAGGACGAGAGGGGCGGACCCGACGTCAATCCCCGTCGACCGCAGATTACTTGGGAGCGGCCCGCCGACTCCCGCCTGCAACCCCCGACGCGCCGGGCCGGGCCCGTCCCGACCGAGCCTCCGAATCGACCTCGCGGCGACCCCTCGTGGACCCGCATCCGACACCCGCCGCACCGCAGGGCTTGACGCATCAAGTAATGCTCTTTAACTTGAAGCCCCTCGCAGGCCGATCCCCGCAGGGCCTCGACCTCTTCCGCCTCTCCCCCGCGCCCGGAGGCTCCCGGTGTCCCCAGGTTTCACCCGCAAGCTCGGCCTCTTCCAGGCCACCACCATCAACATGAGCCAGATGTGCGGCATCGGACCGTTCGTCACCATCCCGCTGATGGTGGCCGCGTTCGGCGGCCCCCAAGCAGTGATCGGCTGGATCGCGGGCGCCGTCCTCGCCCTGGCCGACGGCCTGGTCTGGGCCGAGCTCGGGGCCTCGCTGCCCGGCGCCGGCGGCAGCTACGTCTACCTCCGCGAGGCCTTCCAGTACCGCACCGGCCGGCTGATGCCGTTCCTGTTCGTCTGGACGGCGATGCTCTTCATACCGCTGATCATGTCCACCGGAGTCGTCGGCTTCGTCCAGTACCTCGGCTACCTCTGGCCCGGCATGACCAAGGGCCAGGGCGACCTGGTCGGACTCGCGCTCTGCGCCCTGGTCGTCCTGCTGCTATGGCGCCGGGTGGAGAGCATCGCCAAGCTCACCACGGTGATGTGGGGCGTGATGATCACCTCGGTGGCCGCCGTCATCCTCGCCTCGGCCTCCGGCTTCAGCCCGGGCCGCGCGTTCGCCTGGCCGGCGCACGCCGTCGAGCTCACCCACGGACAGTTCTGGATCGGCTTCGCCGCCGGCCTGACCATCGGCATCTACGACTACCTCGGCTACAACACCGCCGCCTACCTGGGCGCCGAGGTGAGGAACCCCGGCCGGGTACTGCCGCGCGCCATCATCCTGTCGATCATCGGCATCATGGGGATCTACCTGCTGCTGCAGGTCGGCGTGCTCGGCGCGATGGACTGGCACCTGCTCCTCGATCCGAACTCCGTCGCCTCCAGGTCGGTGGCCTCGGCCGTCCTCGAGCAGGCCTGGGGCCGGGCAGCGGCCGACACCGTGACCGTGCTCATCCTGGTCACCGCCTTCGCCTCCGTCCTGACCGGCCTGCTCGGCGGCTCGCGGGTGCCCTTCGACGCCGCCCGGGACGGCACGTTCTTCCGCGCCTTCGGCAGGCTCCATCCCCGGCACGGCTTCCCCGTCCTCGCACTGGTGACCATGGTGCTGGTCACCGCCGCCGGCTTCTACCTGAGCCGACACGTCGGCGACACCGTCGCGCACCCGCCGCTGACCGTGCTGATCACGATGCTCACCACCGTGATGGTGCTCGTGCAGGCACTCGCGCAGATCGCCGCGGTGACCGTGCTGCGCCGGCGCCAGCCAGGACTCGCCCGGCCGTACCGGATGTGGCTGTATCCGCTGCCGGGCGTGGTCGCGGCGATCGGCTGGCTCGTCATCTACGGCTACGCGGACCGCAACTCCCCCGGCTACCACCCCGTCGAGTGGTCGCTGGCCTGGGTGGCCGCGGGTGCGGGCGCCTTCCTGCTCTGGGCCCGGGCGGAACGCACCTGGCCGTTCGGACCGAAGGGGATCCGCGAGGAGTTCCTGCACCCCGTCGCACCGGCGGAACGGACGGAACCGGCGGCACCGGCCGGCGCCGCGGCCACCGGATCGGCAGGGTCAGCGGGGCCGGCGGCCGCGGCGGGGCCGGAGCCCTCGGCGGGAGCGACGGAACGGGACCACGCCTGATCCCCGCCTGATCCCCGCCGCTCCCCGTCCGGTGCGGCCCACCCGGCCGCGGGCGCACCGGACGGGGCCGGCGCCACCACCCCCGACTACGGGCGTTCCACCTCCCCCACCTCGGAGTTGGGCACGATGTCGTGGGCGACGGCGAACCGGGTGAGGTCGGCCCGCCGCCGGGACCCGATCTTGTCGCGCAGCCGGTCCAGGTGCGAGTGGACGGTGTGCTCGCTGATCCCCAGCCGCTGCGCGATCCCGTGGTCGGTCTCGCCGTTGGCGACCAGCTCCAGGATCTGCCGCTCCCGCCCGGTGATCCGGCACTGCGGCTCCGACCAGCGGCGCACCGCGAGGGCGGCGGACACGTAGCCGCAACCGGCGCCGACCAGTCTGATCGCCGCCAGCAGCTCCAGTTCGCCCGCCTGCCGGCTCAGGCAGCCGCGCGCGCCGGCCTCCATCGGGGGCACGATGTCGGCCTGCAGGGTCGAGCAGAGCACCAGCACCTCCGCCCCCTGCCCGGCCAGCCGGTACACGGCAGCCGACAGGTCGGCCGGCGGTAACTGCAGGTCGACGAGCACCACGTCACCGGGCCGGAGCCGGCCCTGCGCCTCGTCGACGGACCGCGCGCCCAGGGCCAGCACCAGGTCCGGCGTGGCGTCGATCACCTGCGCCAGGCCGCGCCGGAACAGCGGACAGTCGCCCACGACGGCGACCCGCTTCACCTCGGCGCTCATGGCTGGTCCTCGGTACGGCCGACGCTCCGCGCGCCGGACCGGCGCGGGGGCCCGGGGCCCTCGCTGTCTCCAGTCTTCGCCCCGAACCGTCCGACGGCACGCCGGGACCCCTGCGAAACGGCAAATACTTCGTAAAGGGGTGACGATGCCCCGCCGCACGACGTGGAACCCGCCACCGTCGGCGGCGGCGCCACCGGTCCCCGGCGGACCGGCCGCCGCTCGACACTCCCGCCGACATCCGCCGGCACTGACGACGCCTCAGCGGGGCGGCGGAGGGCGGGGGCGATCCCGCCGGACGCGCACCCGGGCATCCGACCGCCCCGGCCCGGCAGCTCCGAGGTCGGCCTCACGACTGTCAGGCCACCGGCAGCCGACCCTGCGGCCGGGTGACCGGCCGGCTGACCGGCAGCGGCCCGGCCGGCGGGCCCGGCAGAGCACCGGCGCCGGCGTCCGGGTAGGGCCGACCGCCGGGCACGGGGAACGCGAGGGCAGGGCCGGGGCCGGCGGCCCGCTCCCAGAGCGGCAGGACGACGAAGGTCGCCGAGGGCAGTACGCGGTCACTCACCGGGGGCCGGCCCGTCCGCGGCGAGGCCCGCGGCACGCCACCGGTCCGCCTCCAGCGAGCGTTCCAGGCCCGACAGCAGGGAGCGGAGGTTGGCGGCGTCCCGGTCCGACGACTGGTCGTCCGCCGGGGCCTCGGCCGCGGGTCTGCTGGGTCGGTTCATGCCGGAGGTCTCGATTCTGCCGCGTGGTCGGGTGACCGGCCCGGAGGCCGACCGGCGCTCCCGGCGCGGGAGCTGACGCGACGTTAGACCGCCTCGATCAACACCGGCTAAACACGTCCCGTCCCGGCCCGGACCCGCAGGTGTCGTCCCGCCGCCGCCCGGCGCCCCCTGACACCGCCACCGCCGCTGCCGCCGGTTCAGGCGATGCCGGCCGCCCGCAGGACGGAGGCCCGCCCCAGCACCCGGTCCACGCTGACCTCGATGACGACCCGGTCCGGGTTGACCCTGGGCTCGCGGTAGCGCTCGGCGTAGCGGCGGACGGCCTCCGCGACGGCGGCCGGGTCGTCGCGGACCACCGCGACGCCCTCCAGGGTCGACCAGCGCGCCCAGTCCACCTGGCAGAGCGCGACCCGCAGGCCCTGCGGACCGGCCGCCTGGACGTTGCGGGCCTTGCGGCTGGCCCGGTTGGTGATCACCCGGGCCAGGCCGGCCTCCGGGTCGTAGGTGACGCCGACCGGCACCACGTGCGGCGTCCCGTCGGGGCGGGTGGTGGTCAGGGTGGCGAGGAGTCGCTCGCGCCAGAAGGCCAGGAAGACGTCGTCGGCGTTGCTCGGGTCGTGAACCATGCTGGGATCGTACGACCCGGTCCGCACCCGGCAGCCCCCGATCCTCGGAACGATCACCCCTCCGCGACCACGGCTCCATGCGTGAGGGTGTCGTCGAGCCGGTCGTGGACGCGGACGAGGGCGAGGCGCATCACGCCGGGGTGGCAATACGCGCCGGCACCGTCCTCGGCGGTGGACAGCATCAGGGTCCTGAGACAGGTGAGGCGCTCGTGGAGCTGCTCGGGCCGGCCCTGGAAGAACTCGTCCTCGGCGGCGTCGCGGACCGGGGTGGGGCACCGGATCCGCTCGGCGATGCCGTGGTCGAGGGCGCCCTCCGGCGCCGGGGATCGGCACCGAGGGGGTTCAGCGGGCGCTGCCGAGGTCGCGGTCGGCCTCGGAGCCTTCGAGCAGCAGGGTGGTCTCCTCGATCCGGCGGAAGCGGCCGTCCGCGGCGAACTCGGTGAAGACGTAGACCTCCATGCGGACCGTCGAACCGTCCGTCTTGACGACCTCCATGGTGTGGCGGTCGGCGTACCGGTCTCCGTCCGCGAGCTCGTCGTGCACCTCGACCGAGCCGCCGGAAACGACCGTGCGCAGGTGGGCGATGTGGGCGAGGAACTCCGTGCGGTCCGCCCAGCTGCCGTCGGTGCGCTGGCGGTAGTCGGGGGCGAAGTGCCGGTCGGCGGCCTCGTCCAGGTCGAGCCCCGGAGTGAGGAGCAGGTCGGTGAGGGCGGCGCGGATGCCGGTACGGACACCGGTGTGGATGTCGATGTCGGTGCGGTTCATGGGGATTCCTCCGGTCGCGTGCGGGAGTGGACCGATGCGGCCCGGCTCCCAGGTGCGTGCTTGAAGCACGCTTATGACCGTAGCGGAAAAGCGTGTGCCGCGCACGCTAATCTGGAGGGGTGACGGATTCGACCGGACAGGACATCGGCCACGCCCTCGGACTCCTCCTGCGGCGGAGCACCCGCGCCCACCTCTACGCCCGACTGACCGAAGGACTCGGGGAGGCGGTCGACGACCTCACCTATCCGGTCCTCAGCGGACTGGCCCGCACCGGCCCGTACAGCGCCGCCGACCTCGGCCGCGAGATCGGACTGGACCGCACCACCGTCACCCGGCGCGCCGACCGCCTGCAGCGGGCCGGCCTGCTGGAACGCCGACCCGACCCGGCCGACGGCCGCGCCACCCTGCTCGCCCTCACCGACGACGGCCACGCCGTCGTGGCGGCCACCCGACAACGACTCGCGGACGCCGTCGACGACTCGCTCGCCAGCTGGCCGCAGGCCGACGCCCGCACCTTCGCCCGCCTCCTGCGCCGCTTCGTCGAGCAGGGACCCTTCGCCGCCGACCACGACTGACCGTCACGGGCCCGGCGACCACGACTGACCGTCAAGGGCCCGGCGGGCGTCGGCACGGTTCGCGGTGCGGGCCCCGCTGCCCGCGGGCACCGGTCCGCGGTGGTCCCCCGGCCTGTTCGTCACGGGCGGCGCGGGCGGCGCGGGAGACGCGGCGGAGGCGCGGTCGGGGCAGGAGGCGCGGTCGGGGCAGGGGGTGCGGTCGGGTGGGCCGGTCTACCAGTTCGCCCAGGGGAGGTTCCAGCCGCCGAGTCCGTTGTCGGGGGCGACGGTCTTCTCCTTCGAGTTCACGATCTTGACCACGTCGCCGATCAGCGAGCCGTTGAAGAACGCGCCCGCGACGGAGGTGTCGCTGCCGCCCTCCACGTCCTTGAGCGAGACGCAGCCGTGGCTGGTGTTGGCCTTGCCGAACGGGTCGCCCTTGTACCAGTAGTTGCCGTGGAGGTAGGTGCCGCTCCCGGTCAGCCGCATCGCGTGCGGCACGGCGGGGATGTCGTACTCGTCGCCGAGTCCGACCGTCCGGGAGTTCATGTGGGTGATCTTCTCCTTGGACATGATCACCATGGTGCCGCCCCACGACGGGTGCTTCTCGTCGCCGAGCGTGGCGGGCACGGTGGTGGTCTTGCCGTCCCGGACGATCGTGAGCTGGTGCGCGGCGGCGTCCGCGGTGGACACCTGCGACCGGCCGATGGTGAACGGCTCGTCCTTGTCCACGTCGCCGTAGACGCCCGGTGAGACCTCGACGTTCTTCAGCCGGTAGTGGATGGTGACCTTGGTGCCCGGCTTCCAGTACTCGGCCGGGCGGAAGTCCAAGCGATCGTCGCCGAACCAGTGGCCCTTCACCTCGGTGCCGTCGTCGGCGGCGAAGGTGATGCCCTTGGCGACGGCGTCCTTGTTCACGATCTTCGTGCTGAACTCCACCTTGACGATCATGCCCACGCCGTAGGTCTGGCCGTCGCCGATGTTGTCGTTGGTGGAGACCTGCTTGTCGGCCGCCCGTGTGGTGAACGCGGTGGTGGCGGCGGCCGCGAGGCCGTCGGCGTCCGTCGCCTGGGCGTTCACCGTGTACGCCGTGCCGGGTGCGAGCGCGGCGGCCGGCTTCCAGCCGGTGCCGTCCGCGGTGAGCGAGCCGGGCACGGGCTTGCCGTTCTTGTCGGTCACGTCGACGGTGGTGAGCCTCCCGTGGGAGACGGACACCTGAAGCGCGTTCGGGGCGACGCCCTGGGCGCCGTCCTTCGGCTCGACGGCCAGCACCGCGGCCGACGTCTTCGGCGCGGCCTCGGCCGTGGTCGTGGCCGCCGGGCCGCCTGCCGCAGCGGTGCCGGTCGCGCGGGGGGCCTCGGCGCCCTCGCCGTGGGGGTCGCTGCAGGCCGCGGTCATCAGCAGGACGCCGCCCATCGTCAGCGCCACCGCGCCGCGCTGGAATCGGTCGCCGGTTCGTATCGCGGTCCTGGCCGCCTGAACAGTGCTCACTGTTGCTCCTTCTCGGTGATCACCAAGAGCTTGTCGGCCGGTTCGTCCCAGCAGCAACGGCCGGCGCCCGATCTGGGACGCGGGGACGCCTTTACCTACTTTGAGCAGGGAAGACGTAACCTTCCTGGGACGCGTCCATGGGACGGGGGGACGGCGTGGCCGGCGGTGGGAACCGCGGGAGCGGGAGCGGCGTGCTTCTGTCTCGGAGATCGCCGCACGGCGGGCCGGCCGCAGGGGGCGGCGACCGCGCCGATCACTGCGGGTCGCACGAGCGGGATGAAGGAACGGGTGGAGGAACGGTGTCGGAGGGGTTCGGGGAGTTGAGGGAGCGGGACGAGATCGCGCGGCTGCTCGGGGAGCTGAAGAGCCGCTCGGGGCTCAGCTACGGCGCGCTGGCGAAGAGGCTGCATCTGAGCACCTCGACGCTCCACCGCTACTGCACCGGCGACGTGGTGCCGACGGAGTTCGCCCCGCTGGACCACCTCGCGCGGCTGTGCCGGGCGACGCCGGAGGAGCTCGTCGAGCTGTACCGGCTGTGGGTCGTCGTCCACGCGGCGCGGGGGAACAGGACGTCGTCCGGATCCGAACCGTCAGGTCCGGCGGGCCCGACGGAGGCTGACGACCAGGCGCAGGTGGAGGCTCGGGCGCAGGCGACACCGGACGGCGGTGGCGACGAGCCCGGACCGGTCCTCGCCGCCCGCGCCGAACCGGACCGCGTCCCCGGGGTGGCGCCGCAGCGGTGGCGGGTCCGCCACCGGGGGATCCTGGCCGCGGTGGCGGTCTCCGTGGTGCTGGCCACCATCGGGGCCGTCGCCACGGGGCTGAAGCCGGCGACGGGCGGTGACGCCGACCCTGGGCGGGTCGCAGCCGGCGGGTCGTCCGCCGGATCCCCGACCCCGGGCGGCCTCGACGCGCCGTCCTCACCGGCCCTCGCCGCCACCTCCACCCCCACCGCCGCCTCTACCTCCGTTTCCGCCAGCGCGGGCGCGGGCTCGCCGGGGCCGACCAGCGCGGCGGACACGAGCGCTCCGATCAAGGTCTCGGTCAAGCCCGCCGGGTGGGACACCGCGTGCGACCAGTACCTGGTCGACCGACCGCCGTCCGCAGTCCCTCGACCGCCCCAGGTGGCGGACGTGGCGGGCTGGGTCTCCCGGCTCGGCGCGGTTCCCGGCCACTACCTGTCGATCGAGATCGTCGTGCAGGGCACCGGCAAGGACACCGTGGTGCTGTCGGGCCTCAACGTGCGGGTCGCCCGGATCGCGGCTCCCCTCGCCTGGAACGCCTATGCCATGGGCGAGGGTTGCGGCGGTGGAGTCGACGTCCACTCCTACGACCTCGACCTCGACGCGGCCCGCCCGCGGCCGGTCGTGACCGAGGGCAGCATCGGCCTGCCGCTCAAGGTGAGCGAGGGCGACCCCGAAGTCATCGAGATCACCGCCCGAACCACCTCCCACGACGTGTCCTGGTACCTGGAACTGGAGTGGTCCAGCGGCGACCGAAAGGGGACGCTCCCCGTCGACCTCGGCAACGGCACGCCGTTCCGCACCAGCGCGGTGAAGGGCCGGCCGCTGTACGTCCACCCGATCGACGGACATGCCTGGGAGCCGAGCCAGTTCCAGCAGTGACGGCGACGCGGCACCCGACGGCCCGGTCGTTCCGGTGCCGGACCCGGAACGACCGTTGCTCACCGGCGAGAATCTGGCGCACTCCCGGCTGGATCGCCGTCCCCGCAACCGGCCCGGGGGCGTCCCGGCCGCAATTCCTCCCCACGCACAGCGACGAGCCCGGCCGTTCGAACCGTAACCCGGTCGGGCGGGTCAGCTGGGGGAGCCGGTCCAGATGACGTTGCGGCGCTTCAAGCCGTCGCCGTGGTCGAACTGGACCGCGATGGTGTCCGACGAGCCGTTGGGCAGGGCGTACACCTCCTGGGCGGCGACCGACTGGCCGGGGTCGAGGGAGGCGGGGATCCGGCTGATCCGGCCAGTGATGTCGATCAGGGGGAAGAGCAGCTTGTCGTTGGCGTCCTTGACGAAGAGCGACTGCGAGCCGCGCAGCGAGAGCGGCGTCGAACCCGTGTTGACCAGGGTGACGGCGAGAACGACGACCTTCGCGTTCTCAGGGGCCTTGAACACGGACTCGTCCGGGACGAACGGCTGCGGAGCCGCCAGGCTGATCTTCAGCCCGGTCTCCTCGTACGTGTAGGACCCGCCGAACGACAGCCTTCGGGCCCGTTCGTCCGCGGCCCGCTTCTGCTCCTCGGCCTCCAACAGGGCGAGCTGCCGCGCCGCCTCCTCGCGCTGCCGCGCCAGCTTGTCGCGCTGCCGCCCCGCTTCGGCGTCGGCGGCAGCCGTCACAACGCGCTGCTCCTCCCTGAGCTTGTGCACCTGCACCACGACGAGCACCCCGCTGGCGACCGAGGCGAGAAGCCCGACGGCACCGAGGATCACGCCCGTGAGGGCCATGCCGCGGTTGCTCGCCAGGCCCTTGCGGACGTGTCTCAGCGCGACGGCGCCGAGGATGACGGCCAGCAGCGCCGGAAGCCAGGCGAGCCAGAAGAAGGCGATCATCAGTCCGAGGACGGCACTGACGATTCCGAGCGTCATGGCCGCCACACCGAGCCCGTTGCGGGGCTGCGGTGCGGGCTGCGGGAACGGCCAGTACGGCACGCCCGTGCCCGCCCCCGCGTTCAGGTCCGGACCCGGCACCGCACCTGGGACCGGGACCGGAACTGCGGCCGGAGCCGGTTCCGGTATGCCCGGCGCCGCCGCCGGAGCCGGACCTGCATCCGCAACCGGAACCGGGGCGGGCTCCGACCCGGGCGTCACCCCGGGAGCGGGCGGCGCCCAGGGGTCGAAAGCGGCCGGCTCTCCGGCGGCCTGCGGGGTGCCGGGCTGGACGGGTGCGGTCATACGGCGGTCCTTCGGGTGGATCGGGCCGTGAACGGATGTTCAGGTCAACCCCGCAGTCTGCCTGACGAGCACCCAGATGGCGACTCGTTTCTCCGCAGGTGGGGAGCGGTCAGCTCCCCGTGTAGGTGAGGCACCCGGCTCCGCCCGGCAGCACCGCCCGGTCGGCGTGCTCGAAGGTGCGCGGATCGGCGCCGTGCCGGCCGGCGGACAGCGGGATGCACCCAGACCTCGTCCGGGTGCGGTGGCCGAGATCGGCAGCGTCCACGGCCACGCACCGCCGATAATGCCTCGACATCGGGCATGGCGATCATGGACGCTTCGCGCGATGACAAGAATCGACGACACGCCGCCCGCGTGGGACGAGCGTACCCAGCTCACCACGTTCCTCGACTACACACGTGACACCGCCCGCGCCAAATGTGACGGCGTCTCGGCGGAGAACGCTCGCAGGGCACTTCTGCCGCTCTCACCGCTGATGACCATGAGCGGAGTGATCAACCACCTCCGCTGGGTCGAGTACTACTGGTTCCGGGTGGTCTTCCTCGGCGAGGAGGACCAGGGTCCCTGGACCGACGAGGACCCCGACCGCGAGATGCGGATCGCCGTCGACTTCCCACTCCCGCAGTTGCTCGACGAATACGCCGAACAGAGCGCCCGCCACCGCGAACTGGTCCGTGCGAACAGCCTGGACGATCAGGCCAAGCGAGCCCTCGGCAACGGCCTTCACGTCGACTTGCGCTGGATCCTCCTGCACCTCACCGAGGAGACGGCCCGCCACAACGGCCACCTGGACATCCTGCGCGAGATGCTCGACGGCACCGCCGGCACCTAGATCCGACGGAGATCACGGCTGGAGCCGGACCGGGGCGGAAGAGCGCGGCCGGCTGCCGCGCACGGCCCGAGACCGACGCCCGGGAGCCGCCGACTCCCGGGACCCGGGCCGGCTATGGGCAGGCCGCGCCACCCTTCCCGGCCCCACCCGTCACACCGGTCACCCCCGGGACGGGCGGGCCGGTCAGATCTCGTCCCAGGGTGCCTCGCTGTGCAGCCGCCGCGCGGTCGCCAGAAGCGGTGCGTCCAGCGGCAGGTCGACGGCGTCGATCCGGCCGACCGCGGCGAATCCGCGCGAGTTGGTGAGGAAGGCACCGTCGAACGACGCCACGTCGCTCAGGAAGACCGGCCGGCGCTTGGACTCCACCCCGGCGGCGGCCAGTTCGCGGGCGAGCACCTGCATCGCGATGCCCTGGAGAGCCGGTGCGTCGGGCCAGACCACGGCGTCGCCCTCGACGAAGCCGACGTTGGTGACCGCCCCCTCCGCGACCACACCGCCCTGGCCGACCAGGAGGGCTTCGTCGAAACCCTCGGCCGCGGCGAGCAGCCCGTAGTAGGCCTGGCCGAAGCCGCCGGTGTGCTTGATGTGCGCCACGGGCCGCTGGTAGTCGACCGCGCGCAGGCCCACCACCTCGGCGGGGGCGGCGCCCGGCGGCCGGACGGACACCAGCACTCGGACACCCGGGTCGTCGTCCGCGGGGCGGAACACGTGGACCCGCACCGAGGCGTCCCGGACGCCGTGGGTGTCGAGCGCGTGCCGGATCAGGGCACGCACCCGGTCACCGTCCAGCGGCTCGCCGTAGAGCTCCCGGGTGGCGGAGTCCAGCCGGGCCAGGTGGTACTCGAACCCGGGGGTACGGCCACCTCGTACCTGCATGGCGGTGAAGTGCCCGTACCCGCCGAGGGCGAGGTACGTCAGGTCGTCGACGGTCGCGGCGCGGCCGTCGACCTCCACGGTCAGCTGCTGGGCGACAGTCATACCGGTGAGCCTAGGCGACCGCGACCGGCGGATGCCGGGGTTCCGCCGGACCGCGCCGTGGCCCGCGCCCGGCCGGGGCGCGGGCGCGGGCCACGACCCGGCGGTGCTCAGTGCCCGCGGGCGATCCAGTCGGCCAGGCTCGGCGCCTCGGCGCCGACCGAGGTGGAGTCGCCGTGGCCGGTGCGCACCACGGTCTCCGGCGGCAGGGTGAGGAGGCGTTCGCGGATCGAGTCGATGATGGTCGGGAAGTGCGAGAACGAGCGCCCGGTCGCCCCCGGGCCGCCGTGGAAGAGGGTGTCCCCGGTGAAGACCGTGCCCAGCTCGGGCGCGTACAGGCAGACGGCGCCCGGCGCGTGGCCGGGGGTGTGCAGGACGGTCAGGGTGGTGCCGGCCACCTCGATGGCCTGCCCGTCGGCGAGTTCGCCGTCCGGCAGCCGCTCGGGGTGGGTGAGCTTCCACAGCGGCAGGTCGTCCGGGTGCAGCAGGACGGGCGCCCCCGTCCGCGCGGCGAGGGCCGGGGCGGCGTCGATGTGGTCGTTGTGGGCGTGGGTGCTGACGATGGCGACCAGCCGGCGGTCGCCGAGGGCCGCGGCGATGGCGTCGGCGTCGTGGGCCGCGTCGATCACCACGGCCTCCCGGTCGTCACCGACGATCCAGACGTTGTTGTCGACCTCCCAACTGCCGCCGTCCAGCTCGAAGGTGCCGGCGGTGACGAGGTGCTCGACGCGCGCGGCGGTCACAGGACCACCACCGAACGGAGCACGTCGCCCTGGTGCATGCGGTCGAAGGCCTGTTCCACGGCGTCGAGTTCGATGGTCTCGGTGACGAACGCGCCCAGGTCCAGGCGGTCCTGGAGGTAGAGGTCGATCAGCATCGGGAAGTCCCGCGAGGGGAGGCAGTCGCCGTACCAGGAGGACTTCAGCGAGCCGCCGCGCCCGAACACGTCCAGCAGCGGCAGTTCCAGCGTCATCTCCGGTGTGGGGACGCCGACCAGGACGACCGTCCCGGCAAGGTCGCGGGCGTAGAACGCCTGCTTGTACGTCTCGGGGCGGCCGACCGCCTCGATCACCACGTCGGCGCCGTTGCCCTCGGTCAGCGAGCGGATCGCCTCCACCGCGTCGGTGGTACGGGAGTTGACCGTGTGGGTGGCGCCGAGCCGGCGGGCCGTCTCCAGCTTGCGGTCGTCGATGTCCACCGCGATGATCTTCCCCGCGCCCGCCAGCCGGGAGCCCATCACGGCCGCGCCGCCGACTCCCCCGCAGCCGATCACGGCGACCGAGTCGCCCCGGCCCACGCCACCGGTGTTGACGGCCGCACCGAGGCCCGCCATCACTCCGCAGCCCAGCAGGCCGGCCACCGCGGGGGCCGCCGCCGGGTCGACCTTGGTGCACTGGCCGGCCGCGACCAGCGTCTTCTCGGCGAACGCGCCGATGCCCAGCGCGGGCGACAGCTCGGTTCCGTCGAGCAGGGTCATCTTCTGCTTGGCGTTGTGGGTGTCGAAGCAGTACTGCGGCCGGCCGCGCCGACAGGCCCGACACTGCCCGCACACCGCACGCCAGTTGAGGATGACGAAGTCACCGGGAGCGACCTCGCCGACGCCCTCGCCGACCGACTCCACCACGCCGGCGGCCTCGTGGCCGAGCAGGAACGGGAACTCGTCGTTGATGCCGCCCTCCCGGTAGTGGAGGTCGGTGTGGCACACCCCGCACGCCTGGATCCTGACCACCGCCTCGCCCGGGCCCGGGTCGGGTACGACGATCGTCGTCACCTCCACGGGTGCGCCCTTGGCGCGCGCGATGACTGCCTTCACCTGCTGGGACATCCGGTTCCCACCTCCGTCGGCCGGCGCGACTGCGCGCCGGGACCTCGAAATACCGCTGGCCCTCGCAGCGTATCCCCGGAGCCCCGGCCGCTCCCCGATCCCGGCCGGTGATCCGCCGAACCCCATGCGCCGCCGGCGCCGCCGGGCCGCTCCCGGGGCCGGGCGCCGAACTCGCCGGGAACCGCCCGCTGATGGCCGGATCTGCCGCTGCCCGAGGACACGCCGCCCACTTACGGTCGTACGGAGCCCGGCCTCGCACCGCCTCCGCGGCCCGCCCACGCGTCACCGCACCCGCGCTCCGGACCGTCCGGAGACCACGCACCGGAACGGCCGGACGGCCGGGGACCGGACGGCCGGGCAACCGGGTAACCGGGCAACCGGGCAACCGGGCAACCGAGCAACCGAGCAACCGAGGAGGGATCCACCCGCCCAGCAGCCGAAGTCTCCCGTACGCCCCAGCAGACGTTCGCAGACCCCGCAGACCGCGCCCAGCGGTCGACCGCCAGGAGGATGGATGTCCGTCGAACAGCGCCCGGCCGAGTCCGCACCCCCGCTCGTCCCCCTGCACTGCCTGCGCCACGCCGAGCCGGGCCCGCCGCGCCTGGCCGCCCTGCCCACCGGCACCCCGGTCTGGCTGGTCAGCCGGCACGCCGACGTCCGTCAGGTGCTCACCGACCCGCGCCTGAACCGCGCCCTGCTGTACGCCCCGGACGCGCCGCCGGTCTCGCTGACCCCCAACCTCCTGGACGACCCGGACACGCTGCTGAACCTCGACGGCGCCGAGCACCAGCAACTGCGCCGCACCGTCCAGCGGGCCTTCACCCCGCGCGCCATCGCCCGGTGGCGGCCCTGGGTCGCCTCCGTGGTGGAGGGCCTGCTGGACGACCTGATCGACCACGGTTCGCCGGCGGACCTGATCGCGGAGTACACCCGTCCGCTCCCGGTCGCGGTGATCAGCCGCCTGATGGGACTGGACGGGCTCGACCTCAAGCGGCTCGGCCACTGGAGCGACCACGCACTGTCGGCCACCGCCTACTCGGCCGAGGCGATCGCGGCGGCCATGGGCGAGTTCGGTCGATTCGCCGCCGAGCTGATCGCCGAGCGGCGCGCCCGGCCCGGCGACGACCTGGTGAGCGGACTGCTGGCCGCGGCGCAGGAGAGCGGCGGGATCGCCGAACCGCACCTGGTGTCGCTGGTCGTCGGGCTGGTGGTGGCCGGTCACGAGACCACCATGACGACCCTGGGGAACGCCATGGTCTACCTGCTCGGGGACGGCCGGGAGGCCTGGCAGCGGCTGGCCGGCGACGAGGAGGGCGCGAGCGCGGCGGCCGAGCAGTTGCTGCGGGCGATCCCGCTCGGCGACACCGAGGCCCTGCCCGGCCTGCTGCGCCGGGCCGCCGAGGACGTGGAGATCGGCGGCGTGGCCATTCCGGCCGGGGCCGTGGTGGCGGCCGACACCGGATCGGCCAACCACGACCCGGCGGTGTATCGGCACGCGCTGGCCGAGAGTCTGTTCGCCCCGCTCGGTACCCCGAGCCTCACCTTCGGGGCCGGCCCGCACCACTGCCTGGGCGCCTGGCTGGCCCGGATGGAGCTGGAGCTCGCGCTGCACCGGCTCGCCCGCCGGCTCCCCGGCCTGCGCCTGGCCGAAGGGCCGGCGGCGATCGAGTGGCGGGAGGGCCTGCTGACCCGCAGCCCGCTCGCCCTCCGGGTCACCTGGTGACGGTGGGTCCGGAGCGGACCGGCGGCCCCGGCGGGAGTGGCGGCCCCGGCGGGAGTGGCGGCCCCGGCGGGAGTGGCGGCCCCGGCGGGAGCGGCGGCCCGGGCGAGGCCGGCGGCCCCGGCGACGTCGTGGTCCGGGTGGATTCGGCCCGCTGCGTGGGCGCCGGACTCTGCGCGACCACCGCTCCCCGGGACCTCGCCCTGGGCGAGGACGGCCGGGCGCACCCGCGTCGTCCGGTCACCGTGCCCGGCGAGGAGCTGGCCGAGGCCGCCGAGCTGTGCCCGGTGGAGGCCATCACCGTGGTGAGCGCGCGGGACGGCCGGCGGATCGCCCCGGCGCTCTGACTCGGCGGGGTGCCGGCGGCGGCGGTGACCGGGCAGTGGGTCGGTGCCGGTGCCGGGCAGGCCCGCTGCCGGGTGGCCGCCCGACCGGGTGCCGCGTGCCGGCGGGCCGCTCAGCCTCCGTGCGGCCCGCCCGGTACGGTGCCGGGCGGGCCCGCGTCCGCGCCCGCGCCCGCGTCCTCGGCGGCGGCTGCGCGGCGCAGCGTGCGGATCGCCGGGATCGCCAGCAGCGCCGCGCAGCCCGCCAGGCAGGCGCCCGCCGAGACCAGCAGCAGCCGGTCCGGGGAGGCCAGTGCGATGGCCGGGCCCGCCAGGATCTGGCCGAGTGCGATGCCGGAAACCGAGCCGCCCAGCTCGTACGCGGAGACCCGGTTGAGCACCGCGGGCGGGGTGTGGGTCTGCACGCTGGTCGCCCACATCACCGACCAGAACGCCAGGGCGCCACCACCGAGGACGTGGCCCGCGAGCAGCACCGGCAGGCCGGCGTCCAACGCCACGCAGAGCGGCAGCACCGTGTACAGCGCCATCGCCACCGTGCCGGCGGCCAGTGGCCGGGCCGGGCGCAGCCGCAGGGCCAGCAGGCCGCCGAGCACCGTTCCGGCGCCGAGGAAGGAGACCGCCAGGCCGTAGGCGTCCGGGCCGAGCCGGGCACCGACCAGTGCCGAGCTGAGCGGCACCAGCGGTCCGAAGACCAGCACGCCGTAGCCCATCCAGATCAGGATCACCGCCCACATCCAGGTACGGGCGCGGAACTCCTGCCAGCCCTGGCGCAGGTCGCGGCGGAGTGAACCGCCGGTGCGGGCGTCGGAGTCGGCGACGGTGACGGCGGGGGTATCGGCAGGGGCGCCGGCGGGCGCGAGCCGGATGAGCGCCAGGCACAGGGCGCTGAGCAGGAAGCTGCCGGAGTCGATGGCGTACACCGTCCCGGCGCCGACGAGCGCGATCAGCAGTCCGGCCAGGGCCGGGCCGAGCAGTTGGGCGAGCGCGTCGGCCACCTTGAGCGTGGCGTTCGCCCGGTGCGGGTCGCGGGCGACCAGCGGGACCATCCCGTTCGCCCCCGGCAGGAACATCGCGACGGCCGCACCGGCCAGCGCCGCCATGGTCACGAGCAGCCAGAACGGCGGCGGCCCGGCGAAGAACGCGGCGGCCAGCACGCCCTGGGTGAGCACCCGGACGAGATCGGCACCGACCATCATCCGGCGCGCGCCGAACCGGTCGGCGAACACGCCGCCGAACAGGACCAGGACGACGAAGGTCCCGGTCCAGGTGCCGAGGACGAAGCCGACCCCGGAGATCCCGTAGCGCGCGCCGACGGCGAGCGCGGCGGCCACCGGCATCATCGCGTCCCCGAACAGCGAGACCGTGCGGGCCGTGAAGAAGAGCGTGAAGCGCCGGTCCCACAGCGGGGGCCGGGCCGATGGCCGGGCGGGCGGACTGGCGGGCGGACTGGCGGACGGACTGGCGGACGGACTGGCGGGCGGGCAGGGGGACGGCGGATCGCCGGCTGGTGAGGACGGGGTCTGTTCCCGCGTGGTGGTCACAGTCCGCATTCTGGTCTGGACCAATCGGCCGCCCCAGTGTCCCGAACGACACGATGGGGTACTTTCGCGCCATGACGCTTCGTTCGCTGCCGAAGTCCCCGGCGCCGCACCGGGTGGTGGCGCTGCTGCAGCCCCCGCAGCCGACCTTCCCGCTCGCCTGCGCGGCCGAGGTGTTCGGTGACCACGGCCCGACGATCCCCGCCCGGTACGCGTTCGAGGTCTGCACCGAGCATCCCGGCCCGGTGCGCACCGAGGCCGGCTACGACCTGCTGGTCACGGCGGGACTGGACGCGCTGGAGCGCGCCGACACCGTGGTGGTCCCCGGCTGGCAGCAGCCGGCCGGGGCCGAAGTGCCACCGGCGGTGGTCGCGGCGGTCCGCCGGGCGCACGGGCGCGGCGCGCGGATCGTCGGCATCTGCTCGGGTGCCTTCGTGCTCGCCGCCGCCGGACTGCTGGACGGCCGGCGGGCCGCCACCCACTGGGCCCGGGCCGCCGAGCTGGCCGCCCGGTTCCCGCGGGTGCCGGTCGACCCGGCGGTGCTCTACGTGGACCACGGCGATGTCGCCACCAGCGCGGGGGCGGCCGCCGGTGTCGACCTCTGCCTGCACCTGGTGAGCGCCGACCGGGGCGCCGCGTACGCGATGCGGATCGCCCGGCAGATGGTGATGCCGCCGCACCGGGAGGGCTGCCAGTTGCAGTACGCCGAGCTGCCCACCGCCGGGCCGGTCGCCGATTCGCTGGCCCCGCTGCTGGAGTGGCTGGCCGAGCGGCTGGACCAGCCGGTCGGCGTCGCCGAGATGGCGGTCCGCTCCCAGGTCTCGACCCGCACGCTGACCCGGCGCTTCAGCGAGCAGCTGGGCATCAGTCCCGGACGCTGGCTGCTGGACCGGCGGATCGCCGCCACCCGGGCGCTGCTGGAGGAGACCGACCTGCCGGTGGAGACGATCGCGCGCCGGGTCGGTCTCTCCTCGGCCGTCAACCTGCGCCGGCGCTTCCACGAGGCCCTGCGCACCACTCCCGCCGCCTACCGCCGCGCCTTCCGCGTGGACCGGGCCGGATAGCGGACCGGGCCGGCCGGGCCGGAGCCGGACCGGATGGCGGAGCCAGGTTCGGCGGGACAGGGCGGCGGCGGCGGTGGCGGCGGCGGTGGGCGGCTGCGGATCAGAGCCGTGGCCGCCTCAGTTCCCGCGGAGCAGCGCCTCCACGGAGCCCCGCATGGCCTGCGCGAAGCCCTCCCGGGTGTCCTCGTCGACGAGGTCCAGGGAGAGGTACGGGTTGAGGTCCTCCAACTCCACCAGGAGCAGCCCGCCGTCCTCGGTGCGGCAGGCGTCGACCCGCTGGATCCCGTGCGACAGGGTGTTCCAGTCGACGAACCCGCGGGCGAAGGCCAGGTCCTCCGCCGTGGCGGCGTAGGGCTCCAGCTCCCAGCGGCGCGCCGGGTCGGGGGCGTACAGGGCGTACTGGAAGTCCCGGTCCACGTAGTAGAACGAGACCTCGTGGCGCAGCGGTATGTACGGCTGGACCAGGCAGCCGGCCAGCGGCTCGGCCGCGAGTGCGGCCGGGGCCAGGATGCGCAGGCCGAGCGAGTCGGCGCCGAGGCGGGGTTTGACCACGTACCGCTCGGCGGCCGGCAGGGCGGCCAGCGCGGCGGCCGGGCCCAGGTCGCCGTCGGCGGTGGGGATCACCGGCCGGCCGTCCGCCGAGAGGTCCAGCAGGTACTGCTTGCCGGCCATGTCGCCGCGCCCCGTGAGCGGGTTGTAGACGAGGACGCCCTGGTCGAGCGCGGCCCGGCGGAACTCCTCGTACGCCTGCTGGTAGTGCAGCACCGGGCCGCTGTTGCGGATGACCACCGCGTCGAACCGCCCCATCAGGGCGCGGGCGTCCAGCGGATGGCAGAGCGCGAGGTCGAAGTACTCGCGCAGGCGGGCGGTGAGGCGGATGTCCTCGTCGCCGTAGCTGCGTCCGTTGGCGGGGTAGGCGGGGTCGGAGACGTACAGCAGGGACGGCCGGGCGGACGGCATCGGGGGCCTCTCGATCGTGCTGGTTCGGGATCCGGTCTCGGAGCGGCCGGCGGGCGGTGGGCGGCGTCAGCCGCAGGCCAGGGCCGCGCGGATCTCGGAGGCGGGATCGCCCTCATGGTAGGGGCGCTCGCTGGTCTCGATGCTGTCCAGGAACTCCTGGTAGCGGACCGCGTACAGCAGGTGCGCGAGCGGCTCGGCCAGGGCGAGGGCGCGGGCCGGGTCCGAGCCGGGTGCGTGGACGGCCCAGGCCCCGGCCCAGAGCTCGGCGATCTGGGCCCAGCGCTCGTCACCGACGTAGGCGCGCGGGCGCAGGCCGTCCAGGGCCGGGTTCCCCCAGCAGCTGTCGGCGAAGTCGAGGACGACGGTGCGGCGGCCGTCGGAGCGCCAGTTGCCGGGGTGGAAGTCGCCGTGCACGAGGGTGTCGGGCAGGCCGCAGGCCGCCAGGTCGGCGATCAGCGCCGGCAGCCGGTCGAGCAGCCCGCGGGCGGCGGTCAGCTCCGTCGGGGTCAGCTCCCGGGCGGCCTCGCCGTCGAGCACCCGGCGCACGCGCTCGGGCAGGGTGGCGAGGGTCCGGTCGGGCAGGCCGGACTCGGCCGCGGTGGTGGCGAACGCGCCGCCGTGGGCCAGGGCGGCCTGGACGGCGACCAGCCGCGGCACGACGTCCGCGACGGTCTCGGCGGACGGGCCCCAGCAGTCCTCGCCGGGCACCTCGGCGAGCAGCAGGCGCCGGCGCTCGCGGTCGGCGGCGAGCACCTCGGGGACGAGGCCGGGGTCGACCGCGCGCACCAGCTCCATGACGGTGGCCTCGCAGGCGTTGAAGGCCGGGTTGGTGGTCTTCAGCCAGGCCGTTCCCGGCTCGGCGGGCAGCCGGACGAGGCCGGAGAGGTTCCAGGTGCGGATCTGCTCGGCCGGTCCGGTGGGCGTGCGGCCGGCGGCCCGGAGGGCGTCGGAGGCCCAGGCGAGGGCGGAGCGCAGCCCTTCGGCGGTGGCCCAGTCGGCCCGGCGGTCGGCCGGGCCGAGCAACGCGTCGTCGTCGTCGTGGCCACCGCCGTCATGGGCGCCGCCGTCATGGCCTTCGGCGACGGTGGCCGGTTCGCCGGGGAGCGGGCTCGGAGGGCCGCCCGCGGGTCGCTCCAGTGCCTCGACGTGGTAGACGGTGTGCCCGCCCCGGCCGCCGTCGCCCCCGGTGACGGCGACCAGGCGCAGCACGGCGACGGGCACCCCGAGCAGCTCCTCCAGCCTGCCGGTGACGGGGCCGACCATCGACCAGCGGGCACCCTCGACCTCGAACGGGCCGAACCGGCCGAGCCGTTCCCCCCGGTGGGTGAGGTGGGCGGTGACGGTCCGGCCGGTCGTGTTGTCCATGGGCGAAGGGTGCCGCACGGGCCCGCCTGGCGCGAGGGGTTTTCGCGCCCCGGCCCTCGCCCCGGCGGCCCGGTCAGGCCGGGATCGGGACGGCCGTGCCGGTGACCCGGACCCGGGTGTCGCCCTCGTGCAGGGAGACCCGCAGGATGCCCGGACGGCCCAGGTCGTCGCCCTGGTGGAGGGTCAGTTCGGCCGGTGCGGTGACGGCGCCGAGCTCGCGCAGGTAGGCGCCGAGGGCCGCGGCGGCGGCGCCGGTGGCCGGGTCCTCGACCACGCCGCCGACCGGGAACGGGTCACGGACGTGGTAGGTCCCGGCGTCCTCGCGCCAGACCAGCTGCAGCGTGGTCAGGTCGCGGGCCGTCATGTAGGCGGCGAGGCCGTCGAAGTCGTAGTCGAGGTCGGCCAGTCGGGCCCGGGTGGCGACGACCAGCACCAGGTGCCGGGCACCGGCGTGGGCGAAGCGCGGCGGCAGGGCCGGGTCGAGGTCCTCCGCGGCCCAGCCGAGCAGGGCCAGGGCCTGCTCGACGTCGGCCGCCCCGGCCGGCTCGGTGTGCGGCTCGACGCTGGTCAGGGTGGCCCGCAGGAGGCCGGCCGGGTCGGTGTCCACCTCGACCGGCACCTCGCCCGCGCCGGTGTGGAAGGTGTACCGCCCGACCCCGTCGCGGGCCGCCACGGCGACGGCGGCGGCGACCGTGGCGTGCCCGCAGAACGGGACCTCCAGCAGCGGGCTGAAGTAGCGCGCGGTGTAGCTGCCGGGGGCCGCCGCGGCGGTGAGGAAGGCGGTTTCCGAGTAGCCGAGCTCCGCCGCGATCTCCAGCATCCGCCCGGCGCTCAGCGTGGTGGCGTCCAGGACGACGCCGGCGGGGTTGCCGCCCGCCGGATCGGTGGTGAAGGCCGCGTAGCGCAGGATCTCGGGGGTCCGGGGTGATCGTTCGCTCGTCATGCCCGGTCGAACGCGGCGCCCGCGCGAGGGATTCCCGGGCCGGGGCGCACCGGATCCTCCGGCCCGCGCGTGGCCTCCCGGGTGCGCCGGGCCGGGCAGCCGATGCGCGATGCTGTGCACTGGGCGACGCGGTGGCGGCGGTGGTGCGGAGCGAGGACGGTGTCCGGTGACAGGCGGCAGGGAGATCTCGACGGCGGCCCAGGCCGCGGCCGACGGGCGGGTGCTGGCGTTCGAGCACCTGCTGGGGGCGGCCGGGCGGCTGGAGCACATCCTGGGCCGGGCGATCGAGGAGGAGTGCGGGGTCGGCCACTCCGTGTTCGAGGTGCTGCTGGTGCTCGGCCGGGCCGGTGCGCCGGGCCTGCCGATGCGGGAGATCGGCCGGGAGCGGGTGCTGACCACGGGCGGGGTGACCCGGTTGGTGGACCGGATGGAGGCGGCCGGCCTGGTACGCCGCACCCAGCACCCGGAGGACCGCCGGGTCCAGCTGGTGACCCTGACGGAGCTGGGTGAGGAGACCTGCGTCCGGGCGGCCCGGGTGCACGCGGAGAACGTGCAGCGGTTCTTCCTCGACCGGTTGCCGGCGGAGGGCCGCGAGCGATTCGTGCACGACCTGCGGATGCTGAGCCTGAGCGCCGGAAAGTCACTGCCCCGGCTGCGCTGACCCCCGGGGCATACCGGACCGCCCGGCGCGGCGGGCGGGGCGCGGCGGGCGAGACGGCGGTGCGGTGCCCGGACGGGCTGCCCTGTTCGGCGCAGTCGTAGGTGCGGCCGAGGGTCGGACGACGGACGCTGGCGGAAGAGTGCACTACGGCGAGAATACCTGACTAGTCAGTTGCTGCCCGATCAGGCGAATGCCCCGCAGCCTTCGGGCGCAGCGACCACGCAGGTCCCCGCCCGCCCGACCTGCCGCCCCGGAGCCATCCCGCCACCGAGGAAGGACCCTCATGAGCACCCTCGACTTCCAGGTCCTCGACAGTCCCGACAGCTCCCTCAACAAGACCGCCGTCCTGGTGACCGGGGAGCGCGAGGCCATGCTGGTGGACGCCGGCTTCACCCGGTCCGACGGCCGACGCCTGGTCGAGGCGGTCCGGGCCAGCGGCAAGCGGCTCACCACCGTGCTGATCAGCCACGGTGACCCGGACTTCTACTTCGGCGCGGAGGAGGTCCAGGACGCCTTCCCCGAGGCCCGCATCACCGCCCCGCACCTGGTGGTCGAGCACATCCGGGGGACGTACCAGGCCAAACTGCAGGCCTGGGCGCACCTCGGCGAGGAGCTCCCCACCCGGTTGGTCGTGCCCGAGGTGCTGCCGGGGGACGAGATCATGTTCTCGGGCCACCGCTTCGACCTGCGCGGCGCGGACTTCCACCTGCCGGACCGGCACTACCTCTGGCAGCACGAGCACCGGGCCCTGCTCGGCGGCGTGCTGCTCTTCCAGGGCCTGCACGTGTGGACCGCCGACACCCCCACCGCGGAGCAGCGCGCCGCCTGGATCGACCTGCTGGACGGCATGGAGGCACTGCGGCCGGAGTTCGTGGTGGCGGGCCACCGCACCGCCGGCTCCCCCACCGACTCAGGCGCGATCAGCTACACCCGCGACTACCTGCGCACCTTCGAGACGGAGGTGGGGAAGTCGCCCGACGCGGCCGCCGCCAAGGCCGAGCTGGAGCGCCTCTTCCCCGACGCCGGGATGCCGCTGGCCGTCGACCTGGGCACCAAGGTCGCCAAGGGGGAGATCACATGGGGCTGACCGGCGGCAGCGGCGACGCCCCCTCCACCGCCCCCTCCACCGCCCCCGCCGACGTGGTGCGCCGCCAGTACCTGGCCTCCGCGCGCGGCGACCTGGCCGCCCTGCGGGCGACCCTCGCCGACGACGTCGAGTGGACCGAGATGGCCGGCTTCCCCCTAGCCGGGACGTACCGCACGCCCGAGGGCGTGACCGCCGCCGTGATGGAGCGGCTGGCCGCCGACTGGGAGGACTGGACCGCCCACGACGACAGCTACGTGGTGGACGGGGAGAACGTCGTCGTGCTGGCCCGCTACACGGCCCGCCACCGGACCACCGGCAAGCAGCTGGCGGTCCGCGTCGCGCACCACTTCGTCGTCCGCGGCGGGCTGATCGTCCGCTTCGAGCAGTTCGTCGACACCGCCCTGGTCCGCGAGGCGATGACCGGCACCGCACTGACCCCGGCGCGCTGACCCGGACGTGCCGGCCCCGACCCGCTGAACGACCTGCGCGCCGGGCCGACGCGGTGACATGGCCGGCCGGGGCGACACCGGGCCGTTCGGTCACCCGTCCGGGGGAGCCTGCCGCGCCGCGCACCGCATGCCCTCGACTCGTGCGGGCCACCGGGGCAGGCTGTCGGTGGCGCTGGCGCCCGCGAACGACGAGGAGCTGACCTTGAGCACAGGTACCGACCGGGCATTCGTGATCGTGGGGGCGAGCCTCGCCGGGGCGAAGGCAGCCGAGGCCCTGCGCGAGGCCGGGCACGACGGGCCCGTCGTGCTGCTCGGCGAGGAGCACGAGCGCCCGTACGAGCGGCCGCCGCTCTCCAAGGGGTACCTGCTCGGCAGCACCGAGCGGGAGAAGATCTACGTGCACCCGCCGCAGTGGTACGCGGACCACGACGTCACCCTGCGGCTCGGTACGGCCGTCACCGCCGTCGACCCCGACTCGCACACCGTCACGCTGGCCGACGACGGCCGGATCGGCTACGCCAAACTGCTGCTCGCCACCGGCTCCTCCCCGCGCCGGCTGCCGGTGCCCGGCGGGGAGCTGCCCGGCGTCCACTACCTGCGCCGGGTCGAGGACAGCGAGCGACTGAAGCAGGCGCTGCGGCCCGGTGCCCGGATCGCGGTGATCGGCGCCGGCTGGATCGGCCTGGAGACGGCGGCGGCGGCCCGCGCGGCGGGCGCCGAGGTGACCGTGCTGGAGAGCGCCGAGCTGCCGTTGCTGCGGGTGCTCGGCCGCGAGGTGGCCGAGGTCTTCGCCGGGCTGCACCGCGACCACGGCGTGGACCTGCGGTTCGGCGTCCAGGTCGAGTCACTGACCGGCGGCCCCGCGGGCGTCACGGGGGTGCTCCTGGGGGACGGCGGCACGGTGGCGGCCGACGCCGTGATCGTCGGGATCGGCATCACCCCGAACACCGCCCTGGCCGAGGCCGCGGGGCTGGAGATCGACAACGGGGTGCGGACGGACGAACGGCTGCGCACCTCCGACCCGGACATCCATGCCGCCGGGGACGTCGCCAACGCCTTCCACCCGCTGCTGGGCCGTCACCTGCGGGTCGAGCACTGGGCGAACGCCCTCAACCAGCCGCAGACCGCCGCCCGGGCGATGCTCGGCCAGGACGCGGTCTACGACCGGGTGCCGTACTTCTTCTCCGACCAGTACGACCTGGGCATGGAGTACACCGGGTACGTCGAACCCGGCGGCTACGACCGGGTGGTGTTCCGGGGCGACGTGGCCGGTCGGGAGTTCATCGCGTTCTGGCTGTCCGGCGGCCGGGTGCTGGCCGGGATGAACGTCAACGTCTGGGACGTCACCGACCCGATCCGCGAGCTGGTCCGCTCCGGCCGCCCGGTGGACCCGGCGGCCCTGGCCGACCCGGCCCGGCCGCTCGCCGAGCTGTAGCCGTCCTGCATCCGTGATCGTACGGAGACGGTCGACCGTCCCACTGTCCCCGTACGATCGGACGATGAAGTCGACCCCGCACCCCTCCCGGGACCGGATCCGGCTGGACCACGTCCTCGCGGCGCTGGGCAACCCGATGCGGCTGACGATCGTACGGATCCTGTCGGACGGCGCCGAACGCCCCTGCGGGTCCATCCTCGACGGCGTCTCCAAGTCGACGCTGACCCACCACTGGAAGGTGCTGCGCGAGAGCGGCGTGATCCGCCAGCAGCCGTCCGGTCGGGAGCTCCTGCTCACGCTGCGCCGCGAGGACCTCGACGCCCGCTACCCCGGGCTGCTGGACGCGCTGCTGGCCGGCATCGGATCCGACGCGCGGGCGGAGGCCGGGGGCGCGCCGGGCCCGGGCGGCCCCGGGGACGAGGCCGGGCACGAGGCCGGGTACGAGGCCGGGCGGCCCTGACCCGGCCGTGCACGTCAGCCGGGCCCGGCCGTGAGCGGTGCGGGCCCGGCGGTCAGCGGTGCGGGCCCGGCCGTCAGAGGCCGGCGAGGAAGTCCACCAGCGCCTCGGAGACCTCCTTGGGCCGCTCCTGCTGGGTCCAGTGGCCGCAGCCGGGCAGCAGGCGGACCTCGCGCAGGCCGGGCACGTACCCGGACAGCCCCGACAGGCTCTCCCGTGCCTGGGATCCGGCGATCACGAGGTCCCGGTCGCCCACGAGCAGCAGGGCCGGCGGCTGGATCCCGGCACCGTGCCAGCCGGCCGTCAACTCCCAGTTGCGGTCCAGGTTGCGGTACCAGTGCAGCGGCCGGCGGAACCCGTTCTCCTCGAACTCGCCCACCAGAAAGGCGATGTCGTCCTCCGAGAGCCAGTCGGGCAGGCCGTCCGGATCGCGCAGCACGTCCAGGAACCCGCCGCCGTCCGGCACCATCGGCAGGCCGTGCGCACCGAGGACCGGGGCTCCGGCGAGCAGCCGCCGGAAGGTGGTGTCCAGATCGCGCCCCAACTCGGCCTCGGGCGCGCCCTGCTGCTGGAAGTACATCATGTAGTAGGACCGATAGGCCGGGTCGCCCAGCCGGCCGCGCAGCTCCTCCGAGAGCGGGAGCCGGCCGCGCGGGTACGGCGGCACGGAGAGTCCGACCACCCCGCGCACCAGGTCGGGACGGGTCAGCGCGAGGTGCCAGGCGACCGGCGCGCCCCAGTCGTGCCCGACCACCACGGCCTGCTCGGCGCCGAGCGCCGCGACCAGGCCGACCACGTCGCCGGCCAGGTGCAGGATGCTGTACTGGTCCACCTCGTCCGGGCCGCCCGTCCGCCCATAGCCCCGCTGGTCCGGTGCCACCGCGTGGTAGCCGGCCTCCGCGAGCGCCACGAGCTGGTGCCGCCAGGAGTACCAGCTCTCGGGGAACCCGTGCAGCAGCAGGACCAACGGCCCCGAGCCGGCCTCGGCGACGTGCATCCGCAGTCCGCTCGCCGACTCCACGAAGCGGTGCGATATCTCCGTCATGACGCTCCTTCGGGCCCGACCGGCGGCCCGTACCCACCGGTCTCCGACGGCCAGTGTCCGACGCGCCGCACCCCTTCGGTCAAGGGGGCGTGCGGGTGCGGCCGCCCGTCCCGGCCGCCCGCGCGGCCGGTGGCGGGCGGCCGCGGCCCGCCCCCTCAGCTGAAGTCGAGAGCGCCGGTGCGGCTGCGCTTGAGCTCGAAGAACTTCGGGTAACCGGCCAGCAGCCGGACCCCGTCGAAGACCCGGACGGCGTCGTCCCCGCGCGGGATCGCGGTGAGGACGGGACCGAAGAAGGCCGTGCCGTCGACGTGGATGGTGGGGGTGCCGACCTCCTCGCCGACCGGGTCCATGCCCTGGTGGTGGCTCCGGCGCAGCGCCTCGTCGTACTCGGTGCCGTCGGCCGCGTCCGCGAGCTTCTCGGGCAGCCCGACCTCGGCGAGGGCCTCCCGGATCAGGGCCGCGTCGGCGGCCCTGCCACCGTCGTGGATGCGGGTGCCGAGGGCGGTGTACAGGCCCCGCAGGACGGACTCCCCGTGGTGCTCGGCGGCGGCGGTGCAGACCCGGACCGGCCCCCACCCGGTGTCGAGCAGCCGGCGGTAGCGCTCGGGCAGGCCCTCGCGGCCCTCGTTGAGGACGGACAGGCTCATCACGCGGAAGGTGAGGTCCAGCTCGCGGTGGCGCTCGACCTCCAGGATCCAGCGGGAGGTGATCCAGGCGAAGGGGCAGATCGGATCGAAGTAGAAGTCGACTTTGGTGGTCACCCGGCCGACTCTAGGTGCGCGGTGGCCCGGGCAGTAGCTCCAATCGGCCACGCCGATCCTGGGCCACTTCGACCCGCCCGGCCGGGCCGGCGCCCGTCCGGAGCGACCCGCCGGCCGGCGTGCACCGCCGCCGACCGACATCTCCCCCGGCGTGCACCGCTCCCGCGGACACCACCCCGACGGACGCTGGCCGCCGGTGCCCGGTCACTCCTCGACCAGCATCCCCGCGCGCAGTCCCTTGAGCACCCGGATGAGGATCCGTGAGACGTGCATCTGCGACAGCCCGAGCCGCTCGCCGATCTGCGCCTGGGTCAGTTCGGCGCCGAAGCGCAGGGACAGGACGGTCCGCTCGCGCTCCGGCAGGCCCGCCAGCAGCGGCTTCAGGGACTCGATGTCGACGGCGGCCTCGAAGCCCGGGTCCTCCACCGCGAGGTGCTCCGCCAGGGCGGCCCCGCCCCCGTCGCCGTCGGGCGGCGCGTCCAGCGAGCGGGTCCGGTGGGCGTTGGCCGCCTTCTGACCCTCCACCACCTCCCGTTCCGGCAGATCGAGGTACGCGGCCAGCTCGGCCACCGTCGGCGCCCGGTCGGCGCGCTGTTCGAGGTCGTCGCCGGCCTTGGCCAGGGCGAGCCGCACCTCCTGGAGCCGGCGCGGCACGTGCACCATCCACCCGGTGTCCCGGAAGAAGCGCTTGAGCTCACCGCGGATCGTCGGCAGCGCGAAGGTCGGGAACTCTACCCCGCAGGACAGGTCGAACCCGTCGATGGCCTTGATCAGTCCGACCGTCCCGGCCTGGAGGACGTCCTCCATCGGCTCGCTCCGGTCGCGGTAGCGGGCGGCCGCGAACCGCACCAGCGTCAGGTTCAGTTCGATGAGCGTGCCGCGCACGCGGGAGTACTCGTGGGTGCCCTGCTCCAGTGCGGCCAGCCGCAGGAAGAGCTCCTTGGACAGGGCCCGGGCCTCGGCGGGCCGGACGGCGCCCGGGTCCTCCACCGGTCGGCGGGGCCGGGGCGGCGGGACGGCGGCGGCGGCCGACGGCCTGCGGGGCTGCTCACCGGCCGGCACGGACGGGCCGGCGGGAGGCCTTTCCAGGTCGCGAAGAGCGGGCATGAGCGTTCCTTCCAGTCGTCGGGCCTGCCGTCCTCCCCCGACCCTTCGTACCCACGTCCGTACGCCGGACGCAAACCCGATGCCCGAATTGCCCCGGTATCACAGCCCTTGGCCGTGATCCGGACCACACTCCCCCGGCCCGACCGGCGGCCGTGCCGCCGGCCGCCGGGCACTTCCGTGCGGCAGGCCGAGACCTCCCCGGCCGGGCCCGCCGACACGCGGCCGTGCGGGCCCCCCGCGGGGGGGGGGGGGGGGGGCGGGGGGGCGGGGGGGGGGGCCCCCGGGGGGGGGGGGGCGGGGGGGCGGGGCGGGCGGCCCGCGCCGGGGCCCGCCGGGGGGGGGC
>NZ_JBHUSG010000013.1:57907-106770 GCF_042673745.1 Kitasatospora sp. NPDC057015 | reverse complement strand
CCCCGCCCGCCGCGGCCCCCCCCGCCCCCCCCCGCGCCGCCCGCCGGGGGGGGGGCCCGCCCCCCCCCGGCGGTACGGCGGGAGCAGCCGACGGGCGGGCGGGGTCAGCTGACGCTGACGGCGCTCCAGGCCGCGGCGACCGCGTTGTACTCGGCGCTGCCCGACCCGTACAGGTCCTTGGCGGCGCTGAGCGAGGCGACCCGCGCACCCTTGTAGTTCGTGGTGGAGGTCATGTAGACGGTCAGCGCGCGGTACCAGATCGCCGCGACCTTCTGGTTGCCGATGCCGGTCACCGTGGAGCCGTTGCAGGTCGGGCTGTTGTACGCGACACCGTTGACGGTCTTGGCGCCGCTGCCCTCACTGGCGAGGTAGAACCAGTGGTTGCCCACGCCCGAGGAGTTGTGGACGTCCAGCTGGGCGACCTTCTTCGACCAGCAGTCGGCCGAGGCGCCGTCCAGCGAGGGCTTGTCGAACCGGCGCAGCCACGGCGGGGTCGACTGGTCGCTGAACAGGTAGTCCGGGGTGTCGACGGCGTTGGCGGCGTACCACTCCACCATCGTGCCGAAGATGTCGCTGGTGGCCTCGTTCAGCCCGCCGGACTCGCCGCTGTAGCGGAGGTTGGCCGTGGCGCTGGTGACACCGTGGGTCATCTCGTGGCCCATGGTGTCGAGGTCGACCTGCTCGGGGTCGGTCACGCCGTCACCGTCGCCGGTCATCATGCAGAAGCAGCTGTCGGACCACTGGGCGTTGTCCCACTTGGTGCCGACGTGCACGAAGACGGTGGCGCCCTTGCCGTCGTTCTTGATGCCGCTGCGGCCGAAGGTGTTCTTGTAGTAGTCGTACGTCCAGGCCGTGTTGGCATGGGCGTCGACGGCGGCCGTGGCGCGGTCGGTGGAGAACTTCCGCCCGTCGCCCCAGGTGTTGTCCGCGTCGGTGAACAGCACTCCCGAGCTCGCGTTGATGGAGTTCGCCGAGACGTTGCGCGCATCCTTGGTGGTGTGCTTGCGGACGGGGTCGATCAGCGCGTAGCCGCCGCTCTGCGCGGTGGTGTCGATGCCGACGGTGCCGGTGTACTCCGAGCGGCCGGTGCCGGTGGCCTCCTGCTCGGAGTCGTACGCCTCGATCTGCTCGCCGGTGGTCGCGTCGGTGACGACGACCCGGCCCGCGGGCTGGCCGTGCTCGCCGACGCCCGCGACCGTGGTCCGCCAGGCCAGTCGGGGGGTGCCGTCGGCGGCCCAGACGACCAGTTCGGGGGTGCTGGTGGCGGCCGTGATGCCCGGGGCGCTCTGCAGCGCGCGGCCGGCGCTCAGCTCGGCGGGGACGCCCGGGACGGTGGACCGGACGGCGGCGTCGTGCGCGGCCGCCCGGGAGGAGTCGGTGAGGCGGCCCTTGGCGCTCTGGTGCACCACCAGGTCGCCGCCGACGACGGGCAGTCCGCGGTAGGTGCGGTCGAAGCGGACGTGCTGGGTGCCGTCCTGGTCGATCACGACGTCCTTGACCTGGAGGTCCTGGTCGGCACTGAACCCGAACAGGGACGCGTTGTGGGTGACGTTGGCCCTGGCGTGGGCGATCGCCGTGTCGCGGGTGGTGACGGGGGCGGCCGATCCGGTCTGGACGGTCGCGGCGAGAAGCGCCGCGGTGGCTGCGACCGCTATCGCTCCGGGTACGGGGCTACGGCGGCGCGCGGAGGTGGGGCTCACTCGGACTCCTGTGGGGGGTAGCTGCAGGGATGGAGCTGCGTCCGAGCTTGACGATGAGCAGACAATTTGCGCTATCCACCGGAGCGAATCTTGACCATTTCGTAGCCAGGAACGGTCACATTCGGTCAAGAAGACGCCAGCGGACCGGACCTGACGCCCGACCGGCAGCCGACCGCGCCCCGAGGTCCGCCGCCACGGGAACAGGAGGTGCCGCCGCCGCCACGGGAGGGGACACCGCTGCGGAAGGGCACGGCGGCCACGGGCGCGGCGCCGCCGACACGGGCGCGCCCGCTACCGGAACCGCCTGACGTAGCGGCGCTGCCAGGGCGTCTCGACGGCGTGCGCCGAGTAGTGCTCACGGACGTACCCGACCGCATCGCGGGGCGCCACCCCGTCCAGTACGGCCAGGCAGGCCAGTGCCGTGCCGGTCCGGCCGCGCCCGCCCGCGCAGGCCACCTCGACCCGCTCGCCGGCGGCCCGCTCCCACAGCTCGCGCAGGGCCTCGGCGGCCTCGACGCGGTCGGCCGGCAACCGGAAGTCGGGCCACCGCAGCCACCGGGCCTCCCAGGCGACCGCGGGCGGCGGGTGGCCCAGCAGGTACAGCCCGAACGCGGGCACCGACCCGGGCGGCAGCGGGCGGCTCAGCCCCCGGCCGCGGACGAGCCGGCCGGAGGGCAGGAACAGGACACCGGTCGCCGAGCGGTCCCAGGTCGTGGTCACCGGGTGAGCGTAGCCCCCGTCACCGCCCTCGGGTCGCCGTCGGAGCGCTCGGACGCCGGGCCGGCCTCCGACCGCCGCCGGCGGCGCTCCCGGACGGTCCGGACCACCTCCCGGTGATGTTGACCCGTCAGTAACGCCTCCCTATGCTCGTCGGCGTTCACCGTCCGGTGCCCAGGCCCGGCATCAGCGGGAAGGCCCCTGCGATCCGTACCAACACCGCCCACGGCGAGCCCGTCGGGCGCCGCAGGTTCCTCACCTACCTGCTCGCCGCACCCACCCTGACCGTCGCCGCCCGGCTCGGGGCCGACGCCGCCGAGCCGTCGGTCGCGGCGGCGGCCGAGCCCGCCGCCGGCGCGCTGCCCGGCCTGCCGGGGGTGCCCGACGTCGTCGACCTCGGCGACGCGCTCATCCTCGCCGGACTGCCCACCGCCCACCTGCTGGTGCTGGAGGTCACCGCCGCCGGGCGGGTGGTGCTGCACCTGCCGCGGGCCGAGGTGGGCCAGGGCCTGACCACGGCCGTCGCGATGCTGGTCGCGGAGGAGCTGGACGCCCGGCTCGGCGACGTCGACGTGCCGCTCTCGGACGCCCGGCCGGACCTGCTCTTCAACCAGCTGACCGGCGGCTCCAACTCGGTCCGCTCGCTCTACGACCCGGTGCGCGCGGCGGCGGCCGCCGCGCGGGCACGGCTGGTCACGGCCGCGGCCCTGCTCTGGGACCTGCCGGCCGGATCGCTGCGGACCGAGGACTCCGCCGTCCTCGCGCCCGACGGACGCCGCGCCGGCTTCGGCTCGCTGGCCGCGGCGGCGGCGGCCGTCACCGTCCCGGCCGTACCGGGCACGCCCAAACCGCCGGACCGGCAGCGTCTCGTCGGCACGCCCACCGGGCGGATCGACGCCCGTGACATCGTCACCGGGCGGGCCCGGTACGCGGGCGACCTCGACGTCCCCGGCGCAGTGCCGACCGTGGTGGCACGGCCGCCGACGATCAACGGCGGTGTGCAGTCCTTCGACGCCTCGGCCGCCCGCGGCATGCCCGGGGTACTGGCCGTGGTGCCGCTGCCCGGCGGGGTGGCGGTGCTCGCCGAGACCTTCGACCAGGCGATCAGGGCCCGCGACGCGCTCCAGGTCTCCTGGCGGCCCGGCCCGCTGGCCGCCCTCTCGGACGCCGACATCCGCGGCCGGCTGCGGGCCGCCAACCTGCCGTTCCTGGTACCGCCGCTGCTCACCCTGCACGTGGACGGCGAGTTCGACTTCGCGTTCGTCAGCCACGCCCCGATGGAGGTGCTGACCGCCGTCGCCGACGTCCGGCCGGACCGCGCCGAGCTGTGGTTCTCCTCGCAGTCCCCGATCGTCGCCCAGCAGGGCATCGCCGCCGCCCTCGGCCTGCCGCAGGACGCGGTCACCGTCCACGTCGTGCGCGGCGGCGGCTCGTTCGGCCGCCGACTGTTCTTCGACGCCGCCCTGGAGGCCGCGCGGATCTCCCGGGCGGCCGGCCGGCCCGTCAAGCTGATGTGGACCCGCAACGACGACATGCGGCACGGCCGGATGCGCCCGGCGAGCCACCACCGCGTCCGCGCCACCCACGCGCTCGGCCAGGTGCTCACCTACGAGCACCGGGTGGCGACCGTGCAGACCGACTTCCGGCACGGGCTCGGCGAGGCGCTGACCGCCGCCGGCTTCGGTGTCCAGGTCGGCGGGCTGACCCTGAGCCAGGGCTTCTTCCTGCTCACCGAGAAGAACCCGTACCAGCTGGGGGTGACCACCCAGCTGCTCGCCGAAGTCCCGCTCGACGTCCCCACCGGGAGCTGGCGCTCGGTGTACTCGGGCACCGTCCGGGTCGCGGACGAGATCATGGCGGACGAGATCGCCCGCGCCCTCGGACAGGACCCGGTCGCCTTCCGCCGCGC
This sequence comes from Kitasatospora sp. NPDC057015, assembly GCF_042673745.1. Lineage (NCBI taxonomy): Bacteria > Bacillati > Actinomycetota > Actinomycetes > Kitasatosporales > Streptomycetaceae > Kitasatospora > Kitasatospora sp. NPDC057015. The sequence goes on along the minus strand of NZ_JBHUSG010000013.1, from coordinate 102,444 downwards.
CCGGCTGGGCAGTGCGGGAGCCCGCGCGGTGCTGGACACCGTCGCCGCCGAGGGCCGTTGGGGCCGGCCGATGCCCGCCGGGCACGCCCAGGGCGTCGGATTCCACGAGGAGCACCGCTCCTGCGCGGCCTACCTGGTCGAGATCGACGCCACCGACCCGGCGCAGCCGCGCGTCACCAAGGCCGTGATCGCCGCCGACGTCGGCCGGGCCGTCAACCCGCGCGGGTTGGAGGCCCAGTTGACCGGCGCGCTGATCGACGGCATCTCGGTGATCCTGCAGGCCGGCAACCACATCGACCGCGGCGCCGTCCGGGAGGGCAGCTTCGCCGACTTCCGCTACGCCCGTCAGCGGCACAGCCCGCCGGTCGTGGAGGTGCACCTGATGCCGCCCAGCGGCCCGCCGGGAGGCGCCGGCGAGCTCGGCGTCCCGGCCGCGTCGGCCGCCGTCGCCAACGCGTACGCGCGGGCCACCGGCCTGCGCCCCCGTTCCTTCCCGATCAGCTTCTGAGGGGCCCGAACCGATGCCCAGTCACACCTTCGTCCTCAACGGCCGACCGGTCACCGTGGACGCGCCCGACGACATGCCGCTGCTCTGGGTGCTGCGCGACAAGCTGGGCGTCACCGGCCCCAAGTACGGGTGCGGGGTGGGCGTCTGCCGGGCCTGCACCAGCCACCTCGACGGCGAGGAGTTCCAGCCCTGCACGGTGGCGGTCGGGGCGTGCGCCGGGCGGCGGGTGACCACGATCGAGGGGCTGGCGGACGGTGACGTGCTGCACCCCGTCCAGGAGGCCTGGCTGGAGTGCGACGTGGCGCAGTGCGGCTTCTGCCAACCGGGGCAGATCATGACGGCCGTCGCCCTGCTGCGCCGCAACCCGGCGCCGACGGACGCGGACATCGACCAGATCCAGAACATCTGCCGCTGCGGGACGTACCCGCGGATCCGCGAGGCGATCAGGAGGGCAGCGGCGGCGGGCTGAGCCGGCCCGCGGTCAGCGGCCCTGCGGACGGCGGCCGAACCAGGCGGCCAGCCGGTCGTACAGCGGGGCGTCCGGCGCGATCGGGACTTCGGGGCCGAAGGCGTGTCCGTCGCTCTCCGCGCCCCGGAACTCCGGACGCAGCGCGCCCCGGCCCCAGTCGAGGACCGCCCGGCCGACCGTCTCGTCCAGCTCGTCGGTGGACTGCCCGGTCGCCGTGGCCAGGTCCCAGGTGTGGACGGCGAACTCGGCGGTCTGCTGGTCGACCGCGAACCGGGCGGGCAGCTCGCCCGCACCAGGGACCTCCACGACCCCGTCGAGGTCGCCGGCCCGGCGCCAGGCGGCGAGCAGCTCCGCCGCGCCGGCCGCGAAGGCCGGCTGCCAGCCCGCGGTGACGCGCTCCGCGGGCGCCTTCCAGTCCGGAGTGCCGCCGTTCGCCCGGACGGTGGACTGCTTCAGGTCGTCGAGCAGGTGGCCGACCAGGTCGGTCACGTCCCAGGACGGGCACGGGGTCGGCAGGCCGCCCTGCTCGGGGGTGGTCGCGGCGACGACCGCGCCCGCCTGGCGCAGCGCCCGGGCGAGGAGCTCGACCGGGTCGTCGGAGTCGGGCATGGCTGACCTTTCGAGGCGGTTCGGTGCCGGCCCCACGATGCTGCCACCGCGGCGCCCGCCGGCGGTGGAACGACAGGCCCATGGCGCCGTGGCGCCGCCCACCGCCTACGGCCGACCGGCGGCCGGTCGGTGCCGGGCGTCGAGGGTCGGCCGGGCGTGAGGGGTCAGCCGGCCGTGCGGCGACGGCGTGCGCGCAGCGCGACCACGGCGGCGGTGCCGAGCACGAGGGCGGCGACGGCGGCGACGCCCCGGCCGATCGTCGCGCCCTTCGCCGGCCGCTCCGACGCCGTGGTGGTCACCGCCCGGGCGGTGGCGCCCGCGGGATCCGCCCCGGAGGTGACCGCGGCGGGCCCGACCGGCCCGGCCGTCGCCACCGGGGGCTGCGCCGAGCCCGGGGGCGCGGTCGCGGTCGGCGCCGGGTCCTGGACCACGTCCACCGTCAGCTCCGCCTCGCCCCGCCCCAGCGCCGGGAACCCGGACTCCACCGTGACCGTCCACCGGCCCACCGGCAGCACCTCGCGGGTGCTGAAGGTCGCCGGACTCCCCTGGACCGGCACCAGCCGCCACGGGCCCAGCGTGCGCCCGTCGGGGGACACCGCGCTGAGCGTGGCACCGACCTCCTCGTCCACCGGGTCGCCGTCGTGCTCCCAGCTGGCGACCGCCCGGGGGTGCCCGTCGGGAGCGCCCGCGATCCGGAACCGGATGGTGTCGCCGTGGGCCGCGGCCGGACCGGCCGGGCCGAGGACGGCGAGGGCGGCCAGCAGGGCGGCCGCGGGAAGGGCGGTGAAGCGCTTGCGCGTCGGCAAGGTGACTCCTCGTCGAGTGGTCAGGGGGCAGGGCCCGCCGGGGGTCGGGCCCTGCCGGATCGGACGCCGGCCGTACGGAGGGGGAGCCCCTCCGTACGGCCGGGTGGTGCGTCGGCTCAGGAGGCCTGCTGCACGGTCCAGTTCTGGTAGCCCTGGCTGTCGGGCTGCTGGAGCTCCAGCAGGCGGCCGCCGTAGTACCAGCGGCTGCTGACGCCGAGGACGAGCGGGCCGCCGTCGGCCGTCAGGGTGTAGCTGCTGCCGGCGGCGGTCAGCTTCCACCGCTGGGAGGTCGCGGCCGTGTTGCAGGTCTGCTGCATCACGTACTGGCCCGGCACCAGCCGGCCGCCGGTCTGCAGGCACTTGCCGGAGACGGCGGACTTGATCCGCACGAAGCCGTCACCGGCGTCGTCGAAGAGCCAGCGCTGGTTGGCGTAGCCGGTGCGCTGGTAGCCGATCAGTACGGCGCCGTCGTTGGTGGAGCTGCCCCACATGTCGGCCGACTGGCCGGTGAGGCTGTTGAGCAGCAGGTAGGACTTGCCGGGCACGGTGGGGCCGGTGCCGCCACCGCCGGCGGCCGGGGTGCGGAAGGCCGCCGGGTGGCCGGGCTTGGTGGTGGCCCCGCGCTGGTCGCGCACGGCGACCGCGAAGGAGTAGGCGGTGTCGGGACGCAGCTGGACGACCCGCACCACGGTGGAGCGGACGGTGGCCAGCGCCTTGCCGTTCAGCTGGATCTCGTAGCCGGCGGCGGAGGCCACGGCGGGCCAGCTGAGGACGGCCGAGTTCTGGGTGATCTGGCTCGCGGTCACGTCCGGACCGGCCGTCGGCGCGGGCGAGGAGGTGGGGCTGGGCGAGGCGGTCGGCGTCGGCTTGAGGGTCGGCGACGGGCTCGGGCTCGGCTTCGCGCTGGTGCTCGGGCCGGGGCTGGGCTGGGCGCTGGTCGAAGGGCTCGGCGAGGGGCTGGGGCTGGGGTCGGGCTTGGTGCCGCCGCCCGCGATCAGGAACTGGTTGTTGGCGACGTTCCAGTGCGTGGTCAGGTAACTACCGGGCTGCGGAGCCGTGTTGTAGTAGTCGTCGTGGTTGCAGTCGAGCCGGTCGTCCTTGGCGCGGTCCGGGCAGACCGTCTGCATCTTCGGGTAGTACGGCGCGTCCGAGTAGCACATGATGTCCCACTCGTCGACGCAGTGTCCGGCCTTGCTGGTGTGCGGGGCGCTGTTGTTCACCGCGCCGAGGTTGTGGCCGAGTTCGTGCGCGGCGGTCGATCCGCCCCAGCACCCGGTGTCCGTACGGCCGTACGAGGGGCCGAAGTTGCTGCGGTTGTCCTGGCCGGGCCGCTCGTCCCCGTTGAAGGTGCCGATGCCGCAGTAGACCTGGGCGTCCGCGAAGATCATGTACTTGCGGTCGCGGCGGTTGTAGCCCTGGGCCGCGAGCGCGTCGTTGGCGGAGCCGAACTCGTGCAGCGCCGCCGCCGAGATCTCCACGTCGAGCACCGACACCGTGCAGTCGGCGGCGGTCACGTACCGGACGTGGCGCACGCCGCCGGTCTCCCCGGCACTGGCGTTGTAGATCGCGTCGGTGTCCGCGGCCCACTTCTTGAACGAGGGCAGGTACTGCGCGAAGCGGTCCTGGCCCGGTGCGTGCAGGTAGAGCACCTGGACGCGGTTGCCGGTGGTCCCGTCGCCGTCGCAGACCACCGCGGTGCCCGCCGGGGCGGCGGCGGGAGCGGAGCCGGCGGCCGGAGCGGCGGCGGCAGCGGCAGCGGCGGGCTGGCCGGTCGGGGCCGCGCCCAGCACGCTGCCGGTCTGCGCGTCGATCACCGGGGGCTCACCGGCCAGCAGGTCGGCGGCGGACGGCGCCTTGGCGTCGCCCTCCCCCGGCACCGCCGGTGCCGGGTCGACGGCGGCCACCACCGGCGCGGTGTCCTTGTGGACGTCCACGCCGGCCGGCGGGGCGTCGGGGCCGTGCGTGCAGAGCGCGGCCTCGGAGACCGTGTACACGCCGACGCACGGGTCCTCCTTCGGCGCCGGGCTGAGACCCGTGTAGACCAGGCCACGGGCCGGGTCGTCCTTGGGTATCTCCTTGATCGGCGTGGGCGGCTCGTTGTGCTGCGGCTTCGACGCCGGGGAGGGCGCCGCGGTGCCGTTCGCCGCCTGCCCCACGACGCCGGCGTCCGCCAGCGCGTCGGCGGAGGCCGCCGCGGGGCGCTGAGCGTCCGTCACGGTGTTGACACCGATCACGCTCGCCGCCACCGCGGCGGCCAGGGCCGCGGCGGTGACCAGCAGGGTGCGCGGACTGCGTTTGGGAAGGGCGCGCCTTCGTGACATCTCGATCGTCCTGTCTGCTTGTGCGGAATCGGCTCAGGGCATGCCTGAGCGGGGGTTCGCCGACGAAGGGGTCTGGCGTGGGGGAAGTCGGCCTTGCGGCCGGAGGGTCGAGGGTGTGGTTCGGCCGAGGGTGTGGTTGGGGGGTGCCGTTCGGGCGGAGTGGTCCGGGCGCCGGCCGTCGGTCAGCGGGCCGCCCCGAAGTCCTGCGTCCACCACGGCCCGCCCGGGCCGAAGCGGGCGCCGACGCCGATGTCCTTGAACGCGCAGTTCAGGATGTGCGCCCGGTGGTCGGGGGTGTTCATCAACTCGCCCACCACCACGGCGGCGTCGTCCCGGCCGAAGCCGATGTTCTCCGCGTAGGTGGTCCAGCGGTAGCCGGCGGCGGTGATCCGCTGGGGCGCGGTGACGCCGTCGGGGTCGGTGTGGTCGAAGTACCCGCGGGCGGCCATGTCGTCCGAGTGCCGCTGCGCGGCCTCGCTCAGCCGCGGGTCCACCCGCAGCGGGGCGCAACCCTGCTTCACCCGCTCGCCGTTGAGCAGATCGACGAGGGCGCGCTCGAACGGGTCCAGCGCCACCGCCGGCGCCGGCGCGGCGACGACCGGCGCCGGTGGCGGCACGGTGGCGGGGGTTCGCACCGGCTTGGGACCGGGCGGGGCGGTCGGCGGCACGGTGGCGGGTGCGGACTCGGCGGCGGGTGCCGGGCCCGCGGTCTGCGCCGGCACGGGCGAGGGCTGCGCGGGGGACGGGGTCCCGGGTGCGGTCGGTGGCACGCTGAGGGACGGCTGCGGCTCGGCGGGCGCGGCCACCGGCCGCACCTCGGCGGGGCGCGACCCCTCCGGCACCACGTACGCGAGGCAGGCCACGGCCGCCACCGCGGCGATGCTGCCGAGCACCGCGGGCGAACCGGGCACCTGCCGCAGCGACCGTCGGGCCGCCTGCCGGGCCGCCGTGGCGCCCGCGGTCGGCGCCGGCACGGGGGCGGGCGGTGCTGCGGGGGTGGGCACGGGCGGCGGTGCTGCGGGGGTGGGCGTCGGGGCGGACGGGATCGGGTCGCCGCCCGGGGTCGGCGCCGGGCCGGCGGGCCCGGTCCCGGGGGCCGCGCTCCCGGCCGACCCGAACCCGGTGGGCAGCGCCCCGCCCAGGTGCTCCGGCACCGGGACGAAGGCCAGGCCGGCCAGCAGCCCCTCGGCGGGGACCAGGCCGTTGCGGTGCCCGCCGCAGGCCACGCAGTCCCGGGCGTGACGGGCTATCCGCTTGCGCCACAGCGGGCCGGGCGCGCCGTCCCACGCCTCCGTCAGCGACTCCAGCTCCGCGCAGGCCGGCGCCGCCGACAGCGCCCGGACCACGACCCGGGCCACCTCCAGCTGGGTCTTCATCCGCTGCACCCGGACCGTCACATGCTGCTGGGACAGCGCCAGAGCACTGGCCACGTCCGCCCGGGTCAGCTCGCCGGCGGCCTCCAGCCACCAGAGCGACAGCAGCTCCCGGTCGGTCTGGTCCAGCCAGCGGGTCGCCTCGGTCACCTCCCGGCGCTGGCCGGACAGGCCGAGCCGGACGATGGTGAGCCCCACGAAGTCGGCGCCCGGGTCGGCGACCTCCTGGGCCTCGTGCAGGCCGTCGCAGAACGCGGCGGAGCTGTACGCCCGCTGGTGGCGGCGGACCTCGTTCATGGCGATGGCCACCAGCCAGGAACGGAAGCAGGTCGCGTCGCGCAGGCCGCCGAGCCCGTCGACGACCCGCAGCATGGTCTCCTGCACGACGTCGTCGACATCGGCGTGCCCGCTGAGCGCCCGGCCGACGATGTTGTACACCAACGGCAGGCACTCCGCGATCAGTTCGCCCTGCGCCCGCGCGTCCCCGGCCTGCGCCGCCGCGACCGTGGCGGCTCCGTATGCACTGTTCACCTGCGTCCGCTCTCCCCGTGGACCTGCCCGAAAATGCTCCGACACCTAGGAGACCCGGGGCCGTCGCACGGATAACAGAAATCCCGAACGAGTTCTCGGAGGATCGGGATCCTGCCTTCGGGCAGCCGTCGACGGGAGGCGGGAGGTGACGAGGAGGAGGGCTCGGAGGGGGCGACGAGGGAGGCGGGGAGGCACCCGGCCGGGACCGTCAGGACACTGACGGGGCGCCGGAACGCCGAAACGGCCGCCCCCTCCGAGGAGGGGGCGGCCGCCGGGTGCGGGTGGGATCAGACGGTGATGGTCTGGCCCGGGTAGATCAGGTCGGCGTTGGCGCCGATGACCTGGACGTTCTTGGCGTGCAGGCTCGACACGGAGGTGCCGAACTTGGCGGCGATCTCGCCCAGGGTGTCACCGCTCTTGACGGTGTAGCTGCCCTTGGCCGCGCCGCTGTGACCGGTCGACTTCCACGACTTCACGGCGTCGGTGGAGGTGGACTTCTGCTCGGCGTCCGCCTTCGGCGCCTGCTTGGCGGCCGAGTTGGTGGCGGCCGCGTCCGAGGAGGGGGCGACCGGCTTGACGTCCTTCTTGGCCGGGGCGGCGGGCGCCTCGGCGGCGGTGTCGACAGCGGCGGCCGCGCCACCGGCGGTCAGGCCGGCCTTGACGGAGCAGACCGGCCAGGCGCCGGGGCCCTGCGAGGCGAGCACCTTCTCGGCGATGGCGATCTGCTGCGCCTTGGTGGCCTGGTTGGCCTGCGGCGCGAACGCGGTACCGCCGAACGCGGCCCAGGTGGAGGAGGTGAACTGCAGACCGCCGTAGAAGCCGTTGCCGGAGTTGATGCTCCAGTTGCCGGTGCTCTCGCACTGCGCGACCTTGTCCCAGGTCGACACCGAGGCGGCGGAGGCCGAGTTGGCCGTGACGAGGCCGGCCACCGGCAGGGTCACGACGGCCCCGCCGATCAGGGCCATCCGCACGCGGTTGCGCTTGGTGGCGGTCTTGGTGGCAGCGGCGGTCTCGTTACGGAAGCTCATGTAGGTCCTCTCGACAGTCCCGGGCAGGCATGCGGAACCAGACCCCGGAAGGGCCCGTCTCGCTCGCCTCACTCGATGGGCGGCCGGACACGCAGGAGCGTGCCGCGCCGCCCCGGCAACCCTCCGCACACCTGCGACCCGTTCGATCCGGTCGCTACGGCGGGCACGTTCCGCGCCGGGTGATCCGGCGGGCCGTGCGGTGGGGGTGAACCCGGGTGGTGCTCGTTGCACCGACTCCAATGAAGCTACGGTTCCCGGAGGTTTGGTTCAACCATTGAGGTGTTTCCCCAGGTCAGCCCGACGTTACCGGCGGTATCGATCAAGGAATCATGTCCGAATTAAGGCTATTCGCCATCATTTGCATGATCAAAACGGACATTTCGGTGCCCCGGCTCACAGCGGAACCCCTGTGAGCCCGCCCACACGCACGACACAGAGCCATCACCGGTCGACGGACCGTGGCATTCCGGCCGCCGATCCGCCCGCCGACGGCGGCCCCGGGTGGCGCCCGCCACACCCTCCCCCGCGCCCGACGGACTCTCAACACCCGCAACCCCCGGGAGGACCCGGTGGCACCGGACGTCCCGTCGCCCCGAACACCGCCCCGATCGCCGCACACCGCCCGAGTCACTCCACGGCTCCCGGGGTGGAGAGGAACGCGGCCCGCTCAGACCGGCATCGCGGACCGCACCGCGTAGTACGCCACCAGCCCGTACCCGACGCCGTACGTCAGCGTCCGCGCCCGGCGACCGACCAGGCGGGCACCGGCCAGCGCGCCGAGCCCCGCCAGCGTCTGCTGCCACACCAGCGAGGCTGCGAACACCCCGAGGGCGAACGCCGCCCCCGCCGGGGCACCGACCACGGGCGCCCCCGCTCCGGAGCCGCCCGGACCGGAGCCGCCCGGACCGCCGGCCGAGACCAGCGCGACGAAGTAGAGCGCCGTCGTGGGATTCACCAGCGTCAGCAGCAGGAAGCGGACGAAGGCCGGGGCCGCCCGGGCAGCCCGGGAGCGATCACCGCCGGCGGGCGGGACGACGGCCCGCACGACGGGCGGAACGACGGGCGGAACGACGGCCGAGCGGCGCAGCGAGAGCAGCCCCCTGGCCGCGATCAGGCCGAGCAGGGCGGCGGAGGCGGCCCGCGTCCACACCTCCCAGTCGGCGAGGGCGGTGGCGACCCGGGAGCCGACGGTCACCGCCAGTGCCGCGTACAGGAGGTCGGCCAGTGCGACGGCACTCGCCGCGCTCGCCGCCGGGCGCCAGCCGCGCCGGCCCTCCTCCAGCAGCAGGACGCCCACCGCGCCGAGCGGCAGCGCCACGCCCAGCCCGGCCGCGCCGCCGGCCAGCGCCGCGTGCGCCACCGGTCCGTCCGTCAGAGTGAAGTAGTCGGTCATCGGGCCACCGTCGCGGGTCGGCGGGTGGTTACCCGGCCGAACGGCGCCCGCGGCCGCGATAATCGCGGTATGGACGAACTGGACAGTGAGATCCTCGGTCAGCTGCGGGCGGACGCGCGGATCTCCTACCGCGATCTCGGGGCCCGGGTCGGCCTCAGCTCCAACGCGGCGGCGGACCGGGTGCGGCGACTGATCCGGACGGGCGTGATCCGCGGCTTCACCACGCTCGTCGACCCCGCCGCCGACGGCCGCCCGGGCCTGACCGTCTTCATCGACGTGACGCTCCGGCCGGAGACCGACAGCGACGCCTTCGAGACGGCGGTGCTGCGCCTGCCCGGTGTCACCGAGGCGGTGCACGTCACCGGTGCCCACGACTACCTGCTCCGGGCGCGGGCCGCCGACGCGGCGGCCCTCGACCACCTGCTGCGGCGGCTCAAGCACGAGGCGGGGGTGGCCCACTCCAGCACCCGGCTGGCGCTGCGGATCGCCGCCCGCTGACCGGCGCCCGGCCCCGGCTCACGCTCGGGCGGGGTGGCGGGGTGGCACGGCGGCGTCCCTTCGCCCCGGCCCCGCTCACCCGGCCCCGCTCACCCGTCCCCGCCCGCCGGGCTCAGCCGGCGGCGTCCAGCCCGGCGTCCCTGGCCAGCAGCGCCGCCTGGACCCGGTTGTCGCAGCCCAGCTTGGCCAGGATCCGGCTGACGTACGTCTTCACGGTGGCCTCGCTCATGTGGATCCGCGCGCCGGCGTCCGCGTTGGAGAGGCCCTCGCCGAGCAGGGCGAGCACCTCCAGTTCGCGCGGGGTGAGGCCCTCCAGTCGCCGGCGGGCGGCCTCGGTCCTCGCCACGGCCGGGCCCGCCGGGCCGGCGGCCAGGCTGTCCACGATGAACCGGGTGGCCACCGGTGAGAGGAAGGCGTTGCCGCCGGCCGCCGCCCGGACGGCCTGGATCAGCTCGGCCGGCGCGGTGTCCTTCAGCAGGAACCCGGCGCCGCCGGCGGCCACCGCCCGGAGCACGTTGTCCCGCTCGCCGAAGGTGGTGAGGATCAGCGCCCGGGCGCCCGGCGCCGCCCTCGGCAGTTCGGCCAGCGCGGTGAGGCCGTCCATGACGGGCATCTGGATGTCCAGCAGCACCACGTCCGCGCCGTGGGCGCGGGCGAGTTCCAGGGCCTCGCGGCCGTCGGCGGCCTCGGCCACCACCTCGATGTCCTCGGCCGAGGAGAGGATCATCCTGATCCCGGCGCGGATGAGCGGCTCGTCGTCGGCGACGAGGACTCGGATCACTGCTGGTCCTCCTGGACGGGCAGGGGTCGGCGGGGCGGCTGCGGGTCGGCCCGGCCCCGGCCGCACGGCGGACGGCTCGGTCATACCTTCGCACGGTAGTGCTGCTTGTCGATCAACGTGCCGTCCTTGAAGCAGAACCGGGCCACGTACTCGTCGTCGAAGCCGTCGTGGCCCGGTTCGTCGGAGACGAACCAGAGGCAGGTGGCGCCCTGCGGCGGCGTGGGCCCGGTGCCCTGGTAGCCCTGGGTCAGCAGGCGGCTGCCGGCCGGGAGCTTCGCCCGGACCTCGGCCTCGGAGCCGCCGACGGTGATCGACTCGTAGGTCTTCTTGCTGACCGTGGCGTCGTCCAGCGCGTGGACGAATCCGACGACGCCCCAGACCAGCAGCCCGAGCACGGCCAGCACCACCACCAGGGCGCCGACGGCGCAGCCGACCGCCGGGCTGCGCCGGCCCCGCGGTGCGAGGGCCGCGGTCGGCCCGGTGGCAGCGTCCGGGCCACCGGTCGGGCCGTCGACGCCGTCGTCACCGCCCTCGACGCCCGCCGGCACGCCGTCCTGCTCGTAGGGCAGGACGGCGGCCAGCCGCCAGCCGCCGCCGGCGCGCGGCCCGGCGTGCACCATCCCGCCGACCAGTCGGGCCCGCTCGCGCAGCCCGGTCAGGCCCTGGCCCCCGCTGACCACCGGGGCGTCGGCGGGGCGCTCGGGTGCCGGGCCGTTCGCGACCTCGACCACCAGCGCGTCCGGCTCGTACCGCAGCGCGACGGTGATCGGCGCGCCCGGCGCGTGCTTGTGGGCGTTGGTCAGTGCCTCCTGCACGATCCGGTACGCGGCGTGCTCCGCGGCGGCCGGGAGCGCTCGCTCCTCGCCGCTGCGGCTCAGCTCGACGTCCGCCCCGGCCGCCCGGGACTTCGCGGCGAGCGGCTCGATGCCGTCCAGCCCGCCGCCGGCGCCGCCGACCGCCCGGGCCCCCGGGGGCGCGGACTCCTCGTGCAGCACCCCCACCACCACCCGGAGCTCGCGCATCGCGGCGACGGCCGCCTGGCGCAGCACCCCGACGGCCGCGCGCTGCGGGTCGCCGAGCGAGCGGTCCACCTCCAGGGCGCCGGAGTGGACGGAGATCAGCGCCAGCTGGTGGCCGAGGCTGTCGTGCATGTCCTGCGCGATCCGGTGCCGCTCCCGCAGCCGGGCCTGGTGGGCGATCATCACGCGCTCGCGCTCCAGCTGGCGGTTGCGCTCCTGGAGGGCTTCGAGCAGGGTCCGGCGCTGCGCCCGGTAGCGGCCGGCCAGTGCGGGCAGCGCGGCGATCAGCAGGAAGCCGCCCACGGCCAGCCCCGCGACACCCTTGGCCGGCACCACGTCGTCGCCGCGCCAGACGGCCGTCGCCGTGACCAGCACGAAGGAGGCGGCCATCGCGCCGAGCATGGGCAGCGCCCGGGTGACCCGGTAGCCGGCCGACCAGGCGGCGCAGACCAGCAGCGGGGCGAACCCGTCGATCGCCCCGGCGCCGGCCGCCGTCACCAGCAGGACGGGCACCGGCAGGCCCCGCCGCACGGCGAACAGCAGCGCGGCGGAGGCGGTGAAGCCGATCAGCTCGGGCGGGCCCTGGTGGCCGAGGGACACGATCAGCGCGGTGAGGCCGGCGACGACGAGCAGGCCGACGCCCTCGCGCACGGCCGTCCGACCGCCCCACGGCCCGGGGAGCACCCGGTGGAGGACCCTGCCGCCCAGACCGCTGATCCCGCCGAGACCGCCGAGACCGGTGAGACCGGTGAGCGCCGGGCCGCGGCCGGGCTTGCGGGGTGCCCGTCCGCCGGGCGCCGACGCCGAGGCACCGTCCGCGGCCGGACCCGGACCGGCCGTACCGCCTGCCGTCGTCCCCGAGTCCGCCGTACCGTCCGCTGCCCGCGTCGTCGCTGCCACCCGGCGAGGCTAACCGGCGCCGGGGCCGGCCGGCCGCCCCCCTTCGTCTCGGGCCGCCGCGACGAAAGTCGACGCCGGCCGGGGCGGGGGGACCGGTACCGGGCCCGGCGCCCGCCCCACCGCCCCGGTCAGCGCGGCTGGTAGCGGGCCAGCAGCAGGGCGACGTCGTCCGCGCGGTGGGCCGAGCGCCTGGCGTCGCGCAGCAGCTGGTCGGCGAGGTCGTCGAGGCCGGCCGCCTCGGCATGGGCCAGGGTGGTGCGCAGCCGGTCGATGCCCTCGTCGATGCCGCTGCCCGGCTCCTCCACCAGGCCGTCGGTGTAGAGGGCGAGGACGGAGCCGGGGGCGAGGACCAGTTCGGTGACGGGGAACTCGGCGTGGTTGTCGATCCCGAGCAGCGGCCCGCCGGGCAGGTGGAGCACCTCGGTGTGCCCGTCGGGGTGCTTGACCAGCGGCGGCAGGTGGCCGGCCCGGGCGGCGCAGGCGCGGCCGGTGGCGGGCTCCAGGTAGAGCAGGCAGCAGCTGGCGAGCAGGCCCGGGTCGAGGTCCACCATGAGCCGGTTGGTGCGGCTGAGCACCTCGCCCGGCGGGGCGCCGCCGCTGGCGAAGGCGCGCACGGCGCTGCGGAGCTGGCCCATGGTGGCGGCGGCGCCGACGTTGTGCCCCTCGACGTCGCCGATCACCAGGCAGGCGCCGCAGCTGGTGGTGATCGCGTCGTACCAGTCGCCGCCGATCTCCATGCCCTGGGTGCCGGGCAGGTAGCGGGCGGCGATCCGGATCGACTCGATCCTGGGCAGCCGGTGCGGGAGCAGTGCCTGCTGCAGGCCCCGGGCCAGGGCGAACTCGGCGTCGTACAGGCGGGCGCGCTCCAGCGCCTGGGCGATGAAGCCGCCCAGGGCGGTGAGCAGGCCGCGCTCCTCGCTGGTGAACGGCCGGGACTCGTCGAAGCCGAGGATGCAGCTGCCGACGGGGTGCCCGGAGGCGATCAGCGGGAGGAACGCCCAGGCCCGCATCTCGTCGAGCGGGATGCCGGGGTAGGCGGCGGAGAGCTGGTGGACGGACTCGAAGAAGATCGGGGTGCCCGAGCTGAGTGCCTCGACACCGGGCAGCCGGGTGCCCATCGGGGTGCCCTCGAAGCGGTCGAGGAAGCCGTCCGGGTAGCCGGTCTGGGAGACCAGGTGGAGCCGTTTGTCCCGGACGGTGTAGATGGCCAGCTGCTGACCGCCGAAGGCGGGCAGGATCTGATCGGCCACCGCCCGGCAGACCTCCTTGACGCTGACGGCCTCGGTGAGCGCGCTGGCCAGCTGGAGCAGGTGGTAGGTGGAGCCGATGCCGGGCCGGGCGAGGACCGGCGGTTCGGCGATCGGCGCGCTGCCGCCCGGCGGCGGCTCGGCGGCGACCACCCGGCCGGTGACGCCGTGCGCGTCGGGGTAGAGGGAGAACGCCAGCCAGGTGTCGGGCGGGCGCAGCGCGAGGAAGGCGGTGGGCTGCTGGGAGAGCATCGCGGCCCGGTAGCGGTCCTCGTACACCGGGTCGGCGAGCCAGGGCAGCACGTCCCAGGGGTGGTGGCCGATGAGGTCCTCGCGGCGGGCGGCGAGGAGCAGTTCGCAGCTGCGGTTGACGTAGCCCACCACGCCGTCGGGGTCGAGGGAGAAGACGCCGTCGCGCAGTCGCTCCACGGCGGCCGCGGCGGCGGTTCCGGTCCGGCTGTCCAGGACGGCGCCGACCAGGTGGGAGCGGCCGACCGGCCCGGTGGCCGGCACCCGGCCCCAGAGCTCGACCGGGTACGCGTGGCCGTCCCGCTCCAGCACCCGGACCCGGGTCGCCAGCACCCGGCCGTGGTCGAGGGCGGCCCGGGCGGCGGCCCGGAACTCCGGCAGGTCGGCGGGAGCGATCCGGCCCATCAGGGTCACCGCGCGGCCGTCGAAGTCGGCCGGAGCCACGCCGAACAGCTCGCACATCTCGTCGTCGGCGGCGAGCCGGCCGGTGGCGAGGTTCCAGTCGAAGAGTCCGACCCGGGTGACGGCGACGGCCGGGGTGGGCAGCTCGACGACGGCCGTGTCCCCCGCCGCCTCGATCCGGTGGCCGCCGGCCTCCAGCTCGGCGAGGGCGGCGCCGAGCCGGTTCACGATGGTCCGCAGGTGGCGCCGGGCCCGGTCCGGCACGCCGTGCTGGGAGGCCGGCCAGAGGGCGGTGAGGACGCCGAAGGTGTGCCCGTCCGCGGCGATCGGCACGCAGGCGGAGGAGAAGTCGTAGGGCATGCCGACGGCGAGCTGCGGGAAGCGCCGCATGGTGTCCTCGGTGTCGGCCAGGGTGACCGTCCGACCGGTGCGGTAGCTGACGGCGGCGGGCAGCGGCCCGGCGACGGCGATCCGGCGCATCGGGCTGAGCAGCGACAGCGGCACCCCGGCGACCGTGGTGAGCACCAGCGAGCGGCGGTCGCGCGAGTGCAGGTGGATCGCGCCGCCGTAGGCCTGGGTGGTGCCGAGCGCCTTGCGTACGGCGGCGGCGAGGAGGACGTCGACCTCGTGCCCGGCGGGCCCGGCGACGTTCGCCCGCGGGCGGTGCGCGTCGCCGCGCTCCGCCCTGGTACCGCCGGTCTCGGGCGGGCCGTGCTGGTCCGCCGGTACACCTTGGCGCATCTCTTCTTGCTACGCCGGGGGCCGGGGCCTGTCAAGGCGGACGGCGGGCGGACGGCGGCGTCCTCCCTGCTCCGACCGGTCCGGGCCGCGGTCGGCGTCACCGGCGGGTCACCGGCGGGTCACCGGCGGTCTGACCGTTGGCGACTCCGGGCGGGCGACTGCGGGCAGGCGTGGCGTCCGGCCTCCGGCCCCGGGTTTCCGGCGGGGCGGCGCAGGCACGGGCCGTCCGTCCGACCGCTCCGGGTTGCGGGCCGCCGGGGCTGCGTCAGCATGACAGAGTGACGGCCCGCGCCCCCTCCCGAGAACGGCGGTCCCGATGAGGTTCACGCCCTGGTGGTCCCGTGTGTCCTCGTACCTGGTCGACTACTTCCTGGTGAGCCTTCCGTCCGGCGTGGCGGCCCTGGTCGCCCCGGGGAGCACCGGGCCGGCGGTCGCGCTCGGCGTGGTGTCCCTCGCCCTGCTGGTCCACAACCGCTGGTACCTCGGCGGCCGCGGGCAGAGCTGGGGCAAGAAGCTGCTCGACACCCACCTCCACCGGGCGGCCACCGGCCGGCCGATCGGCACCTGGAAGTCCTTCCTGCGGGACGTCTGCCATCTCCTGGACGCGCTGCCCTGCCTGCTCGGGTTCCTCTGGCCGCTCTGGGACGGCCGCCGGCAGACCTTCGCGGACAAGATCATGAAGACCGTGGTGACCCCGGCCGAGCCTCCGCTGCCCGAGCCGCTGGCCCGCGACTGGCAGCCCCCCAGCCGGCAGGAGAGCACCGGATGACCGCCGACCGCCCCACCACGGTGGTCAACCTCAAGGGCCACCGGGACGATCCCGACTACGCGGACGTCGTCTACGTGGGCCGTGCGATGCACCGCGGCGGCTGGCACCTGGCGACCTCGCCGTTCTCCAGCCCGTTCCGCCCCGGCCCGGACGGCACCCGGGAGGAGGTCGTCGCCCGGTACCGCGCCTGGCTGCTGGAGCAGCCGGAGCTGCTGGCGCGCCTCCCCGAACTGCGCGGGCACCGGCTGGGCTGCTGGTGCGTACCGGAGGCGTGCCACGCCCAGGTGCTCGCCGAACTCGCCGACGCCGGGGACTGACGACCCGACGGGCACCTCGCCGACACAGCGCCCCGCACCGCCCGGCAACGCGGTCGGGATGGGGCCCCGGGCCGTCGGAGGCGGACGGCCGGCAGGGCAGGATGGCGGTGTGCAGGTACACCCCATCTCGCCCGAGCGGCTGGCCGAACACCTCGCCGACCGCATCACCGACCTCGCCGGCGCGCTCCCCGAGGGCGGCCGGCTGCGCGCCGCCCTCGACGGCGCCCCCGCCGCCCGGCCCGGGGAGCTCGCGGACGCCGTGGCCGGGGCGCTGCGGCTGCGCGGACTGCCGGCGCTGCGGGTGTCGGCCGCCGACTTCCTGCGCCCGGCCTCGATCCGGCTGGAGTACGGCAGGCAGGACCCGGACGCGTACCACGACCTGCGGCTCGACGAGGGCGCGCTGCTCCGCGAGCTGCTCGACCCGCTGGAGCCCGGTGGCAGCGGCCGGGTGCTGCCGACCTTCTGGGACGCGGCGGCCGACCGCGCCACCCGCGCCGCGTACACCCACCTGGCGCCGGGCGGCGTGCTGCTGCTCGACGGTGAGCTGCTGCTCGGGCGCTGGCTGCCGTTCGAGCTGACCGTCCACCTGGCGATGACACCGGCCGCGCTGGCTCGCCGGACGCCGCCCGAGGACCGGTGGACGCTGCCCGCCTTCGCCCGCTACGAGGCCGAGACCGGGCCCGCGGACGCGGCCGACCTCACCGTGCGGGTGGACGACCCCCGCCACCCCGCTCTGGTCGAGCGGCCATGAGCGGGCGGGCCGCCCCCGGCGGGGCCGGGCCGCGCTGGCAGGTCGGACACCAGTAGGCCACCCGGTCCTGCGGCGGGGTACCCAGCCGGGCGGTCAGCACCAGGGTGCCGCAGCGGCGGCAGGGGCGCCCGGCCCGGCCGTACACCCAGTGCGCGCGGCCCGGCCGGGCGTCACCGGTGGTGACGTGCCCCGGGCGCAGCTTGTTGGACTCCAGCAGCTGCCGGGCGCGCGCCACCAGCCGGTCGGGGGCGGGGAGCTCGCCCACCGGCGTCCAGGGGGTGCGGCCGGCCAGGAAGCAGAGTTCGGCGGCGTACACGTTGCCGATGCCCGCCAGGTTGCGCTGGTCGAGCAGGGCCTCGGCGAGCGGCCGGGCGGGCTCCGCGAGGAGCCGGCGGACGGCCTCCGCCTGGTCCCAGCCGGGGCCGAGCAGGTCGGGCCCGAGGTGGCCGACGGCCCGGTGTTCGTCGGCGGTGCGCAGCAGCTCGACGACGGGCAGGCGGTACCCGACGGCGGTCACCGACTCGGTGCCGAGGACGGCCCTGATCTGCCAGGCCGGGCCGCCGGACCAGCGCTCGCCCGGGCGGTAGAGCGCCCAGCGGCCGTCCATGCGCAGATGGGTGTGCAGGGTGAGGCCGCCCTCCAGGCGGGCGAGCAGGTGCTTGCCGCACGGGGTGACGTCCAGGACCAGCCGGCCGGTGAGGTCGGCGGCGGCGTGTGCGGGAACCCGCAGGTCGGCGGTGCTGAGCACCAGGCCGGCCAGCGCCTGGTGCAGGTCGTGGGCCACGCGGTAGACGGAGTCGCCTTCGGGCATGGGTCCATCCTGACGCGTCGGCGTGCGGGTGTCAGGCCCGGCTGCCGGCCGGCTCGCGGGCGGCGAGCCGGCCGGGTGGCCCGGGTGGTCGGGGACGGGTCGCGGCCCGGGGCAGGCCCGGCGCGCGGACGAGGCGCGGGCCGGCGCGCAGGCGGGCGGGCACGGCCCGGTGCGCGCCGGTGTCAGGCCTCGGCGCGCTCCTGACCCTCCCGGATCACCACCACCGGGCAGGGCGCGTGCTCGGTGAGGTGGCGGCTGACCGAGCCGAGCAGGGCGCCGGTGAAGCCGCCCAGGCCACGGCTGCCGACCACCAGCAGGGTGGCGCCGACGGCGGCGTCCAGCAGGGCCCGGGCGGCGTTCCCCGGGATCACCAGCTGGGAGATCTTGACCGGCGGCTCGGCGCCGGCGACCTCGGTGACGGTCTCGGCCAGCGTCCTGGTGGCCAGCTCCTGCGGGTCGAAGCCGTCGGCGACCGGCACCGAGCCCACCCAGCCGTAGTAGGCCGGGTACTCCCAGGCACTCAGCGCCTCGACCACCGCGCCGGTCACCCGCGCCTGCTCGACCGCCCACCGCAGCGCGCTCCGCGACGCCGCCGAACCGTCCACGCCGACCACGATCCGGCCACCCGCACCGTTGCCCATGCCGTCCTCCTCGCTCGCCTTCAGGTACTCCCCTATATATAGATCAATCAGACATTTCTCCGACCGCCGCCACACGGCCCACCGCGACGCCGGGTACCCCTCTGTCCCCGCAGCGGCGCGCCCGACGAACCGCCGACGCCTTACGAACCGCTGACGGCGTGCCGTCGGTGCGGCCCGTGGCCGGCCGGCCGCCCTAGCGTCGACGGCATGGATGTTCTGCTCACCGGCGGTGCCGGTTTCATCGGGTCCGCCGTCGCCTCCCGCCTGCTCGCCGACGGCCACGCCGTCCGGGTGCTGGACGCGCTGCTGCCCGCCGTCCACCCCGGCGGCCCGGACCGGGTCGACCTGCCGGAGGGCGTGGAGTTCGTGCACGGCGACGTCCGGGACGAGGCCGTGGTGGAGCGCGCCCTGGACGGGGTGGACGCGGTCTGCCACCAGGCCGCGATGGTGGGGCTCGGGCTGGACCTCGGCGACGCCCCCGACTACGTGGCCTGCAACGACCTCGGCACCGCGGTGCTGCTCGCCGCGATGGACCGCGCCGGTGTCCACGACCTGGTGCTCGCCGGGTCGATGGTGGTCTACGGCGAGGGCCGCTACCGCTGCCCCGAGCACGGTGACGTGGCACCCGGCCCCCGGGTCGTCGCCGAGCTGGACGCCGGCCGCTTCGAGCCGCCCTGCCCGCACTGCGGCGCCGCCCTCGCCCCCTGGCTGACCACCGAGGACGCCCCGGCCGACCCGCGCAACGTCTACGCGGCGACCAAACTGGCCCAGGAGCACCTGGCCGCGGCCTGGGCCCGTGCCTGCGGCGGCCGGGTGCTGACCCTGCGGTACCACAACGTGTACGGACCGGGGATGCCGCGCGACACCCCGTACGCCGGGGTGGCCTCGCTGTTCCGCTCGGCGCTCGCCCGCGGCGAGGCCCCGGCGGTGTTCGAGGACGGCCGCCAGCGCCGGGACTTCGTGCATGTCGGGGACGTCGCGGCGGCCAACTCCGCCGCCCTGCGGGCGCTGGCCGGCCGGCCGCCGGGCAGCGCGCGGGCGTTCAACGTGGGCAGCGGCGAGGTCCGTACCGTCGGCGAGATGGCGGCGGCGCTGGCCCGGGCCCACGGCGGCCCGGCCCCGGTGGTGACCGGCCGCTACCGGCTGGGCGACGTCCGGCACGTCACCGCCGACTCGTCCCGGCTGCGGGCCGAACTGGGCTGGCGGCCGGAGGTCGGCTTCGCGGCCGGGATGGCCGCCTTCGCTGTGGCACCGCTGCGGGGTGACGGACAGTCGGAGTGACGGGGGTTGTCGGCCGGGCGGGGTGACGGGCGGGCGGAGTGACAGGCGGGCGGGCCGGGGTGGCATGCTGGGCGGATGGCCCGCAAGCACGCTCCCGCCCGGAGCTTCGCCCGGCTGCTGGAGTCCGTGGGGCCGCCGGCGGAGCCCGCCGAGCGGTACGGCCCGGCCCACCTGGACCCGGTGCACGACGGCGGGTTCACCGACGCCGAGGGGTGCCGGTGGGCACTGTCCCGGGGCCCGATCGACACCCGGCGGGCCAAGCGGCTGGCCCTGGGCGCCGACCTGTTGTGGACCGGCGACGACGAGTACGACGAGGACGGCGACCGCCTGGTGCCGGTGTACGTACCGGCGGCCGACCGGGCCGCCGCCTGGCAGGAGATCCGGCCACGGCTCAACGCCGCCGACGGGCACCTGCCGTTCCACCACGCCTTCGAGTTCGTCTCCGCCGGCCGGGTGCTCCTCTACGTCGAGACCTACTGCTGAGACCGACCGGCACGTGGGGGCGGCGGCGCGGCGCCCGGGCTCCCTCCCCCACGGACGGCGTTGTCGTCAGGCGCCGCAGCTCCGCTGCCACTCCGCCCCCGGCCTCCGGCCGGGAGGTGCCCCCACCTCCGCCGTGCCGGACTCGGCCCGGACCCCGCTCCATCACCCACCCCCCGGTTGCCGGTCCGTCCGAGTCCACGGAGTGAAATTGCCCCCGCCGGCCCGAACGCCGCTGCGACGATCGGCCCATGACTCGTGACCTGCGCATCTGCTTCGTCGGGGACTCCCTGGTCGCCGGCGTCGGTGATCCCCTCTGCCTGGGCTGGCCGGGGCGGCTGACCGCACGGGCCTTCGCCGCCGGTCAGCCGGTGACCCCCTACAACCTCGGCGTCCGGCGGCAGACCTCCGCCGACATCCTCGCCCGCTGGGAGGAGGAGTGCGCCCGGCGGCTCGCGGAGGGCACCGACCGGCGGGTGGTGTTCTCCCTCGGCGTGAACGACACCACCCTGGAGGGCGGCCGCCCGCGGGTGGCGCCCGAGGAGTCGACGGCCAATCTGGCGAAGATGCTCGACGGGGCCGCCGGACGCGGCTGGCAGGCCCTGGTGGTCGCCCCGCCGCCGGTGGCCGACCCCGGGCAGAACCTCCGTACCGCGCGGCTGGACGAGCGCTTCGCGTCGCTCTGCCGGGAGGCGGGCGTCCCGTACGTCGCCGCGCACCGGCCGCTGAGCGGGAACGCGGTGTGGATGCACGAGGTACGCGTCGGCGACGGCTCGCACCCGGGCGCGGCCGGCTACGAGGAGTTCGCCGCCCTGCTGGCGCCGCACTGGGCCGCCTGGCTGTGCCTCGCCGAACAGCGGCGGCCCGGCTGACCGTACCCGGCTGTCCGGCCCCGGGTGGCGGGCGCGGTGGGGCCGGGAGGGCTACCGCAGGACGGCGGCGGCCGGCAGGGCGATCTCGAAGCAGCAGCCGCCGGCGACGTTGTGCACGCTCGCCCGGCCGGCGTGCGCCTCGACGATGCCACGGACGATCGCCAGCCCGAGGCCGGCGCCGCTGTCGCCGTGCCGGGCGTCGCCGGGCGCGGACCCGGTGCCGATCCCGACGGGCTCGCGCGGGGTGCGGGCGCTCACGCCGCGCCAGCCGGTCTCGAAGACCCGCGGCAGGTCCGGTTCGGGGATGCCGCCGCAGCCGTCCGTCACCGAGAGCACCACCTCGCCGAGCTCCTGACGGGCCGCGACGGCCACCACGCCGTCGATCGGGGTCGAGCGGATGGCGTTGACCAGCAGGTTCCCCAGCACCCGGGTGATCTCGCGGCCGTCCACCTCGACCGGCGCGGGCTCCACGCTGCCACCGAGCAGCCGGACCCCGCGCTGGCGGGCCAGCGGGTGGGCGCCCGCGATGGCGTCCCCGACGAGGTCGTACACCGAGACCCGGGCGAGCGAGAGGGTCAGTGCGCCGGCCTGGATCCGGGAGAGCTCGAAGAGGTCGTCGACCATGCCGGTGAGCCGGTCCACCTCGGTGCGGATCTGCGCGTGGTAGCGGCCCGGGTCCTCGGCGACGCCGTCCTCCAGGGCCTCCGCCATCGCGCGCAGCCCGGCCAGCGGGGTGCGCAGGTCGTGCGAGATCCAGGCGATCAGCTCCCGCCGGGAGGACTCCAGGGTCTGCTCGCGCCGTCGGGACTCGGCGAGCCGGGCGCTGGTGGCGGCGAGTTCCGCGCTGAGCGCGGCGAGCTCGGCGCCGAGCGGCCGGTCGGGCGCGGTGAAGCCGTCGTCGCTGCCGACCGTCCGGGCGGCGAGCGCCAGCGCCCGGCTGCCGGCCACCACCTGACGGCCCAGCAGCGCCGCGGTCGCGAGCGAGACCACCGCCGCCATGCAGAGCACCGTTATCACCACGCCCAGGTCGTGGTGCGAGAGGAACATCGCCTGCGCGACGACCAGCGTCCCGGTGGTCATCGCGAGGACGGTGACCACCGCCACGCAGAACAGCGAGAGCGCGACCGAACGCCGGCGCAGCAGCCGGACGGCCGGCCAGCCGAGGAGGCCCGCCCCGCCCGCGCCCAGCGCGGCGAAGGCGGTGATGAGCAGGAGGTCTTTCACAGGACGGGGCCTTTCCCGGCGGGGTCGAAGCGGTAGCCGACGCCCCAGACGGTGGTGATCAGGGCGGGTGCGGCCGGGTCGTCCTCGACCTTCTCGCGCAGCCGCCGGACGTGCACGGTGACGGTGGACAGGTCGCCGAACTCCCAGCCCCAGACGCGCTGCATCAGCTCCTCCCGGCCGAAGGCCGTCCCCGGATGCCGCAGCAGGAAGGCCAGCAGGTCGAACTCGCGCAGGGTGAGGGCCAGTTCACGGCCGGCCCGGAAGGCCCGGCGGGCCGACGGGTCGAGCGTGAGGTCGCCGGCCGAGAGCCGGGCGGGCGGCGCCGCCGGGCCGGGGCGCGCGGAACGGCGCAGCACGGACTGCACCCGCAGGACGAGCTCGCGGGGGCTGAAGGGTTTGGTGACGTAGTCGTCGGCGCCCAGCTCCAGGCCGAGGATCCGGTCGGACTCGTCGCCCCTGGCGGTGAGCATCACCACCGGCAGCCGCGTGCCACCGGCGCCGGCGCGCAGCCGGCGGCAGACCTCCAGCCCGTCCAGGCCGGGCAGCATCAGGTCGAGGACGACCAGGTCGGGCCGGGTGGCGGCGGCCACGGCGAGCGCCTCCAGCCCGTCGGCCGCGCGGTCGACCCGGAAGCCCGCGCGCAGCAGGTAGCCGGTGACCACCTCGGCGACCGTGGGATCGTCGTCGACGACCAGGACGCGGCCGGCCGACCCCGGCGCCGCGGGCCCGGCGGGGGCGGCGGCCGGCCGGGCGGTCTCGGCGCCGGCGGAGCCCGGCGGGGTGGGGCCGGCCGGGGGAGGTTCGGGGATCGTCACGCCTTCGAGGATAGGAAGCCCGGACCGCCGGTCGGGGCCGCCGGAGCCACCCGTACGACTTCCGTAAGGTGGCGATGCGGCTTTCGTCCCGATTCCGCTGGGTAGCGTGAGCCGGGTGACTACCACTCCCCCTCCCCCGCCCGTCGACGTGGTGCTGCCCTGCCTGGACGAGGCCGAGGCGCTGCCGTGGGTGCTCGCCCGGATCCCGGACGGCTGGCGGGCGATCGTCGTCGACAACGGTTCGACGGACGGCTCCGCCGAGCTGGCGCGCTCCCTCGGGGCCCTGGTGGTGAACGAGCCGCGGCGCGGCTTCGGCGCCGCCTGCCACGCCGGGCTGCTGGCCGCCACCGCGGAGACGGTCTGCTTCCTGGACTGCGACGGCTCCCTCGACCCCGCCCAGCTGCACCGCGTGCTCGCCCCGCTCGACGACGGATCGGCGGACCTGGTGCTCGGCCGGCGCCGGCCCACCACCCCGGGGGCGTGGCCGGTGCACGCGCGGCTGGCCAACCGGGTGCTGGCCCGCCGGCTGCGCGCGCACACCGGCGCGCCGCTGCACGACCTGGGCCCGATGCGGGCGGCCCGCCGCGAGCGGCTGCTCGCCCTGGGCCTGGGCGACCGCCGGTCGGGCTATCCGCTGGAGATGGTGCTCGCCGCCGCGGCCGCCGGGATGCGGATCGCCGAGCGGGACGTCGCCTACCGGCCCAGGGCCGGCCGCTCCAAGGTGACCGGCACCCTGCGCGGAACCCGGCAGGCCGTCCAGGACATGCGGGCCGTCCTGGCGGCCCCCGCGCCGACCCTGCTGGTGATCGCGAAGGCGCCGGTGCCCGGGCGGGTGAAGACCAGGCTGACGCCGCCCTGCACGCCGGAGCAGGCGGCCGCGCTGGCCGAGGCGGCGCTGACCGACACCCTGCGCGCGCTCGGCTCGGTGCCGGCCGGGCGGCGGCTGCTCGTCCTGGACGGCGAGCCCGGGCCGTGGCTGCCGGCCGGCTGGCAGGTGGTGCCGCAGCCGGCGGGCGGGCTGGACGTCCGGCTGGCCGCCGCCTTCGCGGCGGCCCCGGCCGGCGCGCCCGCGATGCTGGTGGGGATGGACACCCCGCAGCTGAGCGCGGCGGCGCTGGCCGCGCAGCTCTCGCCGGCGGCCCGGGCGGGCGCCGACGCCTGGTTCGGCCCGGCCAGGGACGGCGGCTTCTGGGCGCTCGGGCTGGCCCGTCCGACGGCCGACCTGGCCCGCCGCCTGCTGGTGGGGGTGCCGATGTCGAGCCCGCGGACGGGCGAGGTGCTGCTGGAGCGGCTGGCGCTGGCGGGCCTGACGGTCCGCCGGCTGCCGCTGCTGACCGACGTGGACACCGCGCGGGACGCCGCCGAGGTCGCGGCGCTGGTGCCGGGCGGCGCGTTCGCGGCCTGCTGGCGGTCGGTCGGGGCGGTCGCCGGCACGGCCGGGGCCGCCGGGTGACGCCGGTCGCCGGCGCGCCGGCGCCGGCCCGCCCGTGGATCGACGACCCGTTCACGGAGGCGATCCGCACCGGCCGCGGCCCGCTCTGGCTGCGCACCCCGGACGGCGGCCGGATCCGGCTGGACGTCGAGCGCTGGTGCGCGCCGCCGGACGCGGCCGACCGCACCCTGCTGGAGCGCTGCGTCCGGCTGGGCCTGCCCGCGCTGGACGTCGGCTGCGGCCCGGGCCGGCTGGTGGCCGGACTGCTGGCCCTCGGCCTGCCCGCGCTGGGGGTGGACCTGACGGTGGCCGCCGTCGCCCGCACCCGGCTGCTCGGCGGCCCTGCCCTGTGCCGGTCGGTCTTCGAGCGCCTGCCGGGCGAGGGCCGCTGGGGGGCGGTCCTGCTGGCCGACGGCAATCTCGGCATCGGCGGTGACCCGGCGGCCCTGCTCGGCCGGATCGCCCAGCTGCTGCGCCCGGGGGGACGCCTGCTGGTGGAGGTGGAGCCGCAGGAGGTGGACGAGCGGCTGGCCGTCCGGATCGAGGACGGCCGCGGCCGCCTCGGTCCGCCGTTCCGCTGGGCCCGGCTCGGCGCGGCGGCGGCCGCCCGGTGCGCGGCGGGCGCGGGGCTGGCCGAGACGGAGCGCTGGACGGCGGACGGGCGCCGGTTCCTGGCGTTCGGCCCGGCGTGCGGCCCGGCGTGCGGCGACGACGCGGGCCGGCGGTGAGGCCGCGGTGTCGGGCCGGGCGTGCGGACGCCGCGGCGGGCGGGCCGGGGGCGCGGCAGGCACCGCCCCGGTCTCGCCGGCCGCGGCCGGGTGCGGGCCGCCGCACGGGTGCCCGCTGGTACTGACGGGTGCGCGGACGCGCCGACCACGCACCCGTCAGGGTTGTCAGGCCCGGTAGGAGGCCCAGGAGTTGGACATCCTGGTGACCTGGCCCGGGGTGAACTGGGTCATGCAGGAGTCGTAGGTGTAGTCCATGAAGTTCTTGATCGGGTCGAGCCCGGCGGCGGTGCAGGTGTCGCGGCCGGTCGGGCACTGGTAGGCGGCGCTCTTCTCGGCGGGGGTGTCGGAGACGTAGTCGCCGTTGCCGCTGCAGCCGCCCTGGAAGGTGTGGTAGAGGCCGAGCCAGTGGCCGACCTCGTGGGTGGCGGTGTCGCCCTCGTTGTAGTTGGTGGACGATCCGCCCGGCAGCGAGGTGTCGAGGATGACGACGCCGTCGTCCTTGGGGTTGGAGCTGTAGGAGCTGGGGAAGGTCGCCCAGCCGAGCAGGCTCTGCCCGAGGCTCGCGGTGTAGAGGTTGAGGGTGCCCGCGCCGCCCTTGCGCAGGGCGGTCTTCATGGCCTTCTCGGCGGACGACCCGGGCGCGAGGCCGTTGTACCAGGCGGCCTTGTCGGTGTAGTCGGTGCCGGCCAGCGTGAAGGTGAACGGGGTCGCGGTGTTGCCCGAGCCCTGGCCGCCGTAGGCCGCGTTCAGGACGGACAGCTGCTTGCTGATGTCCGAGGCGGTCAGCTTGCCGGTCGTCCCCGAGTGGATGACGTGCACGTACACCGGGATCGAGGTGGCCGCGACGGCCGGCGAGAGCAGCGCGCTGCCCTGGGCGGACTTGCTCAGCTGCTTGACCCGGGCGTTCAGGTCGGCGTCCATCGCCCCGGCCTGCGCCTCGGTGACGGCGTTGGGCTCGTGGGCCTGGCTGCCGGCCGCGCGGCGGGCGGCGGAGTCCTGGCCGTCCTCGCCGACGCACTGGCCGGCGGCCGTGGGGGCGGAGGCGGCGGTGACGGACGAGGGGGCGGCGAACTGGGTGAGGGCGAGGGTGGCGACGAGGGCGGCGGCGCTGAGGAGTCTGCGGGGGACACGCGTGTGGACGTGGGCAGAACGACGCATCTGCTCTCCTGTGGAGAAGTGGGGGTTGGCGGTGGGGAGCCGTCGAGCCGAGGCTACGCATGCGCGACGTGTACGCGTCATACTGTTACCGGCCGCAAAATCCTGACGACAAATCGGGCGAACTCCGGAAGTTCACCCGATCAGAGCTGGTCGATGTGGAGAATTTACCGCTCGGCAACATGGCTGCCCTGTCCGAAAGTTGATTGGCCATCCCTTCCCCGGCCCAACCGTGCGCATGCCCACTGCCACCCGTACGCCGGTCATTCGCCCCTGAGCGCCCCCGCGCCGGGCCTGGAACGACCGGCCGTCGGCCTACGCCGCGACGAAGGCGATCTCCCCCAACTGCCGGGCCGCCGCCCGGTCCAGCACCACCACCGAGGCGCACCCCGCCGGCGGCGCGCCGGTACCCGCCAGCCGGGTGCGCAGCCGGCCGGCCGCCCGGCAGTGCCGGGCGAAGGCGTACGCGGACACGGCCTGACCCCGTGCCAGCTGGCCCTCCCGCGCCTCCGCACTGCTCGCGTCCAGCAGCACCAGGTGCAGCCGGCGCCCCTGCCGGGCCGCCGAGCGGGCCAGCCAGTGCCGCACCCAGGGCAGCGCCCCGCAGTCGTGCACCGCCAGCGGACCGCCCGCCAGCAGCGCCCGCCGCAGCCGCCGGTAGTGCGCCAGCCGGACGAACGGCCGGTACACCGCGTAGGGCAGCCAGGCCGGCACCCTGGCCGCGTACTCCTCCCGGACCTGTTGGGAGTCGATCACCCTCGTCCGCACCGAGCGCCGCAGCAGGGTGCTCTTGCCGCTGCCGGGCAGGCCGGAGACGACCAGCAGGTCCTGCGGCGGGTAGTGCAGCGCGGTCGCGCCCCGCCCGCCTCGCAGATCGTGCAGCGCGCGCGGGCGCAGCACCGCCGGCCGCGGCGCCCGCCGCGGCGGCGGCACCCGGACCGGCTGCGCCGACAGCTCGGTCTCCATCGACTCGGACACCAGTACTCCCTCCGGACCCCGGTGCCTGTCACCCCCCGGGCCTGCTCCGACTTCTCAAAGAGACAGTAAAGAGTAGTGGTCAGGGGCGGTCCCACTGAACCCTTTTCACGGAGGGGGACGAAATCGGGCGGGCGGCCGGTTCCCCGCCCGCCGGGGCGCGAGGGCGCCGACCGCCGGCTCACCCGCCCGGGCCGGGCGCCCGGACACCCTCCGCGCGCCGCCGGTTCGCCGTCGAAGGACCCGCCCGCCCGCCGGTCCGGCGCCGCACCGCCCGACGCAGCGCCGCGCCCGCCAGCACGGCGACCAGCGCCGCCGCGTACGCGGGCCGCTGCGCCGGCCCGCCCAGCAGGTAGACCAGCTGCCCGGCGACCGGCACCGCCAGCCACTCCCACCTGCCGTCCAGCCCGACCAGGGCGACCACCAGCAGCCCGTACCAGGGGTAGCCGGGGGTGGCCGCGAGCAGGGCGCCGCCGGTGACCAGCAGGGCGCCCCGCCAGGGCCGCCCGGGATCGCCCCGGCGCAGCACGTGGAGGACCAGTGCGAGCAGGACGAGCGCCGCGCCGTACGGCGCCGCCCGGTCCGGCAGCAGCAGGCGGACCAGCGCGAAGCGGTCGATCCGGTCCTGGTCGTAGCCCTCCTCGCGCAGGTACCCGGGCAGGTAGCCGACCACCCCGGTGCCGGAGGCCAACACGTACGGCAGGTAGCCGAGGGCGAAGGCGGCCAGCGCGGCGAGCGGCAGCACCAGGTCCCGCGGGCGCGGACGGCGGGCCAGCAGGCCGGACATCGCCCCGGGCAGGGCCAGGGCCGGCAGCAGCTTGGTCGCGGTGGCCGCGCCGAGCAGCGCCCCGCGCACCGCGGCGCGCCCACGCCCCGCGAGGGTCGGGGCGAGGCCCAGACCGGCGACCGTCAGCAGGGCGCCGAGCACGTCCACATGGGCGTCGTTGACGGCCCACACCGCGACGCCCGGACACCAGCCCCAGAGCGCCGCCCGCCACAGGGCACGGCCGGGCGGCCCCGGCCGGCGCCGCAGCACCGCCAGCAGGACGGCGGTGGTGGCGACCGCGAGCAGCGCGCCGCCGACCTGCGCCGCGCGCACGCCCCAGCCGCCCGCCGCCCGGTAGAGGCCGGCGAACCACAGCTCGGCGACGGGCGGATAGACGGTGCGCACCGCCGGTCGGTTCAGGTGGCTGCAGAAGCCGCCCACCGCGCGGCGCTCGTCCCAGCCGGCGCAGTCGCCGCCGACCGGGAACAGCTCCGGCGCCCGGGCGCGCAGCGCGGCCAGCGCCGGATCGTCCGGGGCGTGGGCGTACGGCGAGATGCCGGCCCACTGCACCCGGCCGTCCCAGAGGTAGCGGTACGCGTCGTCGCTGGTCCGGGGCGGGGCGAGCAGCCCGACGGCGGCCACCAGCACACCGCCGGCCAGCACCAGCCCCCCGGCCCGCCGCGCCGGCACCCGTCGCAGCAGGCCCACCGCGAGCGCGAACAGCAGCGCGTCCGCGGCGTACCAGGCGTGGAGCGGGCGGCGCGCGCCGAGCGTCCCGCCGCCGGTGACGGTCAGGGCCAGGGCGACGACCAGGGCGGCGAGCGCCAGGCAGCAGACCGCGGTGGCGGCCGAGCGGCGGGCGGGCGGGGTCTCGGGCATGGCCGTCAGCCTGCCACCGCGCCGAGCGCGGGCGGCGGATCGGCGGGCCGGCGTCCGACTTCCGTAAGCAGCGCCTCCGGTCACGGGGCGGCCCGACCGGGAGGCGCTCCCGGTACTCGGCGGCGCGGCTGCGGACGGCTCCAGGTCTCCGGGCGGCCCGGTCGCCGTAGGACTTCCGTAAGCACGTCGAAGCCACCGCGGGCGCCCCGCCCGAGGTCTGATGACGGGGTGGACGAAGACACCCCCCGCCGCCGCCCGTACGACCTCACCCTCCCCGCTCCGCCGGACGCGCTGCGCCGCGGCCCGCTGCGGGAGGGCACCTTCAGCTCGGTGCTGCACGAGCCGCGCACCGCCGTGGTGATCGGCCGCTGGCTCGGCGCCGCGCTGCTGGTCTGCTTCGGCACCGGGCTGGTCAGCCACCTGCTCCAGCAGCCGCCGCACTGGCTGGCCGGCGCCCTGCCGAGCCGGCCGGCCGACGGCTACCGGATCACCCAGGGGCTGCACGTGATCAGCGGGACGGCCGCGATCCCGCTGCTCGGCGCGAAGTTGTGGACGGTGTACCCGCAGCTCTTCGCCTGGCCCCCGGCCCGCAGCGTGCTGCACCTGCTGGAGCGGCTCGGGATCGCCGTCCTGGTCGCCTCGATGCTGCTGGAGCTGTTCACCGGGCTGCTGAACACCCTCCAGTGGTACCCGTGGCCGTTCCCGTTCCGCCAGACGCACTTCTGGCTGGGCTGGCTGGCCACCGGCGGCCTGCTGCTGCACGTCGCGGCCAAGGCCCCGCTGATCGCCGCCCACTGGCGGCGCGTCAGGCCCGGTCTGGCGCAGCGCCGGGCCTTCCTGACGGCGGTGACCGCCTCGGTCGGCGCGGTCACCCTCACCACGGCCGGCCAGACCGTGCCCTGGCTGCGCCGCACCGACCTGTTCGCCCCGCGCCGCCCCGACCTCGGCCCGCAGGGCCTGCCGGTCAACCGCACCGCCGTACAGGCCGGCACCGCCGTCACCCCGGCCGGCTGGCGGCTGCGGCTGGACGGCCCGCGCCCGGCCCTGCTCTCCCTCGCGGACCTGCAGCGACTGCCGCAGTTCACGGTGGAGCTGCCGATCTCCTGCGTGGAGGGCTGGAGCGCCTCGGCGCACTGGTCCGGGGTCCGGGTGCGCGACCTGCTGGACCTCGCGGGCGCCCCCGCGGACGCCGGGGTGCGGGTCACCTCGCTGGAGGCGGACGGCCCGTACCGGGTGACGGAGATGCCGTCCGGGTACGCCGGCGACCCGCTGACCCTGCTCGCCCTGCGGGTCAACGGCGAGGTGCTGGCCCCCGACCACGGCTACCCGGCCCGGATCATCGCGCCGA
The DNA here is from genome assembly GCF_042673745.1 of Kitasatospora sp. NPDC057015. Lineage (NCBI taxonomy): Bacteria > Bacillati > Actinomycetota > Actinomycetes > Kitasatosporales > Streptomycetaceae > Kitasatospora > Kitasatospora sp. NPDC057015. The sequence goes on along the minus strand of NZ_JBHUSG010000013.1, from coordinate 72,325 downwards.
ACCGGCCCGGCGTCCTGCAGACCAAGTGGGTCGACCGGATGGAGGTCCTCTGATGCGCACGCTGCGGACCGTGCTGGCCGGAGCCGGCCTCGCCCTCACCGGCTACGGACTGTACGGGTTGCTGACCGACCCCTACATCCGGCACCCGTCGGACGTCCTGACCTGGGCGGCGGGCGCGGTGGTGCTCCACGACGGCCTCTGGGTGCCGCTGCTCTGCCTGCTCGGCGCCCTGCCGGCCCGCGCCGCCCTCGACCGGAGGGCCCCGGACCTGACCACTCCCGTCCGGACCTGCCTGATCGTCGCCGCCGCCGTCACCGCCGTGGCCCTGCCGGCCGTGCTGCGCTCCGGGGCCGACCGGGGCAACCCGAGCGTGCTCGCGCTGCCCTACCTCCGGAACTGGCTGCTCGTGCTGGCCGCGATCGCGGTCGTCGCCGTGCTGTGGACCGCGCTGGCCTCGGTGGCGCGCTCCGCCCGCCGAACCGGCCGGCGGGGGCGGTCGGACGGCTGACCGGGGACACCGTCCGTACCCGGGTGCGGGCGGCCCGCGCCACCCGCACCCGGGTACGATGGCGCTCGGCCGCGACTGGCGAAGGTGGAGAACCACCGGGGAGCGGTCGCTTTCCCGCGTGAGCGTCGACCGCCTGGGCGCCTGCGTCAGTGACGTCCCGCTGACACAGGAGGCACGACATGGATCTGCGTTACGGAACCAACCCCCACCAGCAGGCGGCCGGCGCCCTGCCCGCGCACCCCGGCCGATGGCCGGCCAGAGTGCTGCGCGGCAGCCCGTCCTACGTCAACATGCTGGACGCCCTCAACAGTTGGCAACTGGTGAGGGAGGCGAGCCGGGCCCTCGGCCGACCGGCTGCCGCCTCCTTCAAGCACGTCTCGCCGGCCGGTGCGGCGCTCGCCGGGGCGGTCGACCCGGTCACGGCCGAGCTCTACGGCGTCGACCCCGACCGGGTGGGCGCGCTCACCAGTGCCTACCTCCGGGCCCGCGACGCCGACCCGAAATCCTCCTACGGGGACTTCGCCGCCCTCTCGCACCCGGTCGACGCCGAGCTCGCCGAACTGCTGACCCGGGTGGTCTGCGACGGCGTCATCGCGCCCGGGTACGCCCCGGGCACGGTGGAGAGCCTCGGCCGGAAGAAGAACGGCCGCTTCCTGGTGATGGAGGCGGACCCCGCGTTCGTACCCCCGCGGCGCGAGACCCGCGAGGTCTTCGGCCTGCAGCTCACCCAGCAGCGCGACGACCGGGAGCTCTCCGCCTCCCTGCTGGACGACCTCGTCTGCGGGGCGCTGCCGGCGGCGGCGTCCGAGGACCTCCTGCTGGGCCTGACCGTCCTGCGCTACACCCAGTCCAACTCGGTCTGCTACCTGCGCGGCGGTCAGACGCTGGGGATCGGCGCCGGCCAGCAGTCCCGGGTGGACTGCACCCGCCTCGCCGGCGCCAAGACCGACACCTGGTGGCTGCGCCGCCACCCCGCGGTGCGCTCCCTCGCCTTCCGGCCGGAGATCCGGCGGCAGGACCGGATCAACTGGCAGATCCGCTTCGTCGAGGGGGACCTCACCCCGGACGAGAACGCCCGGCTGTCGGCCGCCCTGGCCGCGCCGGCACCCGAACTGACGGATGACCAGCGGGCCCGGTGGCGTGCGGGACTGGACGGGGTCGCCTTCGTCTCGGACGGCGCCCTGCCCTTCCGCGACAACGTCGACCACGCCCACCGGCACGGCGTCGCCTACATCGCCGAGCCGGGCGGATCGATCCGCTCCGCCGAGGTCGCGGACGCCTGCCGTGAGCACGGGATCGCCCTCGCCCGCACCGGACTCCGGCTCTTCCACCACTGAGGCCGCCGGGGCCCCGGACCGGAGCGGCCACCGCTCGGGGCCCCGGCCCTGCGGTCAGGCCCGCGGCCGCCCGCACCGCGTCCGGTCACGGCGCGTCCCGGTCACGGGGCGTCCCGGTCACGGGGCCCGGAGGTCGAGCTGGTACAGCCGGGTCCGGTGCGTGGGCAGGTAGCCGAGCCCGTCGTTGACGGCGCGCATCCACCGGTTGCCCTCGGCCGTGTCGGTCAGCAGTCCCTCCAGCCCCGGGTGGCGCTCGACCGCCCGCCGGACGGACTCCGCCTTCATCCAGCGGGCCAGCCCGTGCCCGCGGTGCTCGGGCAGGACACCGGTGCCGTAGTGCTGGGCGTCGCCCCGCCCGTCGCCCGGGACGACCAGCTCGGTGAAACCGACGACCGCCCCGTCGGACGCGTCCACGGCGGCCACCGTGTGCAGCAGCTCGCCCCGCCGCTCGACCGCCTCGGCCACCGCCCGGACCCGGTCCACGTCCCAGACCACGACGCCGTGGTCCGCCTCGTCCATCGGCATGTCGTCCATCGCGCGGCGGGAGGCGGCGAAGGTCGCCGCCAGGTGCTCGGGGACGGTTCCGTCCCAGGAGACCAGTCGGTAGCCCGGGGGCTGCTGCCGGACGGCCTCCGCCAGGGCCGCGCGGTCCACGTCCGCGCATCCGAGCCGGGCGAAGGTGAGGGTCAGCACCGGGCGGAAGCCCCGGGCCGCGAGGAACCCGTCCCCCGGCGTGTCCGTCCCCGCCTGCGCCGTCACGCGGCGGCGCCCGTCCGCCCGGGCGGCGGCCAGCGCGGCGACCAGCAGTTCGGAGCCCACGCCGGTGCGCCGCTCGGCGGGATGCACCTCGATCTCCAGCTCGGCCAGGTGGTCCTGCCCGCCCGTGGTGAACAGGCGCAGGAAGGCCGATCCCACCGGGGCCCCGGTCGGGCCGGTCGCGAGCCACGCCAGGCGGTGGCTGCCGGCCGTGCGCTCGGGGTCGGTCAGGGCGGTGAGGCGAATCGACAAGTCGGCTCCACGATCGGAGGTGACCGCCGACCGGGGGGCCGGTCGGCCGCCGACGCCCCTGGACGTCCGCCGCGCACCCGCCCCCGCCCCCGCCGACGGCGCCGCTCCGGGCCGGAGGGCCCCGCGACGCTATCCACCGGGTCCGGCCCCCGCAAGCGGGTTTCGACGCCGCCCGGCCGGCCGGGCGAGACCGGTTCGTGACCGGGGCGGGGACATACTGGTGGTCGTACCCGAACCGGTTCCGGGCCCGGCGCCCCGAGCGGCCCGGCGTTCGGACCGATCGTCCCCGGCGCGGACCGTGCCCCGGCCCGCCGCCGATGCGGAGAGACCCACATGCGACGCAACCGAGTCGTCCCCGTCGCGCTCGCCGGCGCCGTCCTCGCGCTGCTCGCGGGCTGCGCGACCCCGCAGGCCGCCGACCCGTCGGCCGCGGCGAGGCCCGCCACGTCCGCCCCGACGTCCCCCACCGCACCCACGTCCCCGGCCGCCACCTCCCCGGCCGCCGCTTCGCCCTCGGCGCCGTCCCCGCCGCCGTCGGACAGCCCGACGCCGGCACCGGACACCCGCACCCTGACGGCGACGCTCGCCATCCCGTCCATCGGCGTCACCGGACTGCAGGTCGTCCCCTACGAGGGGACCACCGACGACCTGGCCGGCACCCGGATCCAGGACGGCGGAGTGGCGGCCAGCCCGTACGGGGAGACCGGCGGGGTGAGCCCCGGGCAGGTCGGCAACTACCTGGTGACGGCGCACCGGCTGTCGGCGGGCGGGCCGCTGCGGAACCTGCCCGAGCTGGCCCCGGGCGAGCTGGTCACCGTCACGGTCGGGGGCACGGTCTACACGTACGAGATCACCGCGAGCAGGACGACGTCCTTCCGCTCGGAGCGCTCGCTGGCCGAGCAGCGGGCCGCCGTGCCGGGATCCCCCGGGGTGGCTCCGACCGAGGCGATGATCACCATCTCCACCTGCGCCACCCCCGAGGACAACGCGGCCGGGAACCGCTGGCGCGACGACCGGGGGAACCCCGAGCACCGCATCGACAGGGTCGGCGTCCTGCGCGGCCGGGCCGACGCGACGACCGGGTGACGAGGCGGCGGATGACCGGAAACGGCCCCGGGGTTCGTCCGCCGCGCTCGTAGACTGGGTGCCATGAGCCGACGACGACATTGATCCTCCGCCGGATCCCCCGCCGAAGGTCCGGGGGGAACGGGCTGCCGGGGGCCACCGGGTGCGACGAGTGACCGTCGCCCCCGTTCGCCTCCCGCAGAAGGACCTTCCATGCCCTTCCCCGTCTTCGGCCCGCCCACCCGGGCCGGCCGGCCCGACCGCGCCGTGCGCCGCCTGGAGCGCACCCTCCTCTGCTACACGGGCTTCGAGGACTTCGTCCTGCTCTACCCCGTGTACGCGCTGCTGTTCGCCGACCACGGCCTGGGCACCGGCGAGATCTCCGTGCTGTTCGCCGTCTGGTCGCTCACCGGCGTGCTCCTGGAGGTGCCGTCCGGCGTCTGGGCCGACCTCGTCTCCCGGCGCCTGCTGCTGGTCCTCGGCCCGCTGCTGTCGGCCGCGGGCTTCGGCCTCTGGGTGGCGCTGCCCACCTTCCCGGCCTTCGCCGCCGGCTTCGTGCTCTGGGGCGCGGGCGGCGCGCTGCGCTCCGGCGCGCTGGAGGCGCTGGTCTACGAGGGGCTCGACCGGCACGGCGCCACCGCCCGCTACCCCCGGCTGATGGGCCGCGCGAGCGCCGTGGGCACCGCCGCCACGGTGGCCGCCACCGCCCTGGCCACGCCGGTCTTCGCGCTGGCCGGGTACCCGGGCCTCGGGGTGGCGAGCGTCGCGGCCTGCCTGCTCTGCGCCGCCACCGCCACCCGGTTGCCCGAGCACCGGCCGGCCCCGGCGAAGGGCACGACCGTCGGTACGAAGGACGGCCCGGCCGACGGCGCGACCGACGGCGGGGCAACGGACGGCGGGTCCGCCGGCGCGGCCGGGCCGGCGCGGCCCGCGGGCGGCTACCTGCACACCCTGCGCGAGGGGCTGTCCGAGGTCCGCGGCCACCCCCGCGTCCGGAACGCCCTGGTGCTGGCCGTAGCCGTCACCACGGTGTGGGGGGCGCTGGACGAGTACGTCCCGCTGCTCGCCGCCGAGGCCGGCGCCGGCACGGCGGAAGTCCCGCCGCTGTCCCTCCTGGTCTGGACCGGCGTCACCGCCGGCGGCCTGCTGGCCGGACGGGCGGAGCTGCTGTCCGGCCGCGCGCTCGGCGCGGCACTCGCGCTCGCGGCCGGGGCGCTGGCGGTCGGCGCCCGATGGGGGATTCCGGGCGGCTTCGTCCTGCTCGCCCTGGCCTTCGCGGTCTTCCAGGCCACCGACGTGGTCACCGACGCCCGCCTCCAGGAGGCCGTCACCGGACGCAGCCGGGCCACCGTCACCTCCCTCGGCGGCCTCGGGACCGGCCTCACCACCCTGCTGGCGTACGCCGTCTACGGCGCCGCCTCCGGGCACGCCTCGCACGCCGCCCTGTTCGCCCTCTCCGCACTGCCGTACCTGGTGATCGCGGCCGTGCTGGCCCGCCGGAGCGGTCCGGCCGGCCGGACCGGCGACCCCGAGCACGGCGACCCCGAGCACGGTCGTCCGGGGACCGGCCACCCCCGGCACGGTCGTCCGGAGCACGCGGGGTGAGCGGTCGCCCGGCGGGGCGGGCGGCGGCCGCCCCGCCGGGCGGCGGCAGCCGGCCCGGGACGCCGGGTCCGCGGGCCGGGAAGGCCGGGATCACCGGATTTCCACCGCTTGACGGCAACTCAGGTGTTTCAACTAATATCGGCCCTCAGGGCATTGATGTCCTGGTCGGCGGAGCCGGACTCCTCGTCGACACCAAGAGTTCATGTTCTGGCGACGTAGCGGACACGGAGCACACCGGGTTCGGCGTTAGTCTCCGACCGATCACCCCGATGATCGGCCGCAGGGCCGGTCACATGCCCCTGACCGAAAGGCCCGCGGAGCCGATGGACCCCCGACTCTCCGTCGTCGTCCCGATCTACAACGTCGAGCGCTACCTCCAGGAGTGCCTCGACTCGATCGCGGCCCAGACCTTCGGCGCCTTCGAGTGCGTGATGGTCGACGACGGCTCGACCGACGACAGCGCGGCCATCGCCAGGACGTACGCCGCCGGCGACCCGCGGTTCCGGTTGGTCCAGCAGGACAACCAGGGCCTCGGCGCGGCCCGCAACACCGGCCTGCGGCACCTGGGCGGCACCGAGTACCTGGCCTTCATGGACAGCGACGACACGCTGCCGCCCGGCGCGTACGAGCTGATGGTCAGCACCCTGGACGAGACCGGTTCCGACTTCGCCGCCGGGAACGCACTGCGCTTCCGGACGGCCGAGCACTACCAGTCGCACGCCCACCGCAAGCCGTTCCGCGAGACCCGGCTCAAGAGCCACGTGTCCGAGATCCCGTCCCTGGTCACCGACCGCACCGCGTGGAACAAGGTGTACCGCCGCAGCTTCTTCGACGAGGCCGGCATCCTCTACCCCGAGGGCATCCTGTACGAGGACGCCCCGGTCAGCGTGCCGCACCACTTCCTCGCGGGCAGTGTGGACGTGCTCTCCGAGCCGATCTACCACTGGCGGGTGCGCGACGCCGGGGACATGTCGATCACCCAGATGAAGACCGATCCCAAGGGTCTGATCGACCGCGTGCGGTCCATCGAGCTCGTCCGCGAGTGGCTGCTCGCCCAGCCCGAGCCGAAGTTCCGCGACTACCTGCGCCACTACGACCGGAACACCCTCGTCGAGGAACTGCCGATGTTCTTCTGGTCGGTGCCGGACGGCGACCGCGCCTACCGCGAGGCCTACCAGCAGCACGTCAGCCGGCTGCTGCGGACGATCGGCGTCGAGCAGGTCAACGCCCTGGGCGCCCCGCTGCGGGTGAAGTACCGCCTGACGCTGGCGAACCGGATGAACGAGTTCGTCACCCTGCAGCGGATGCACCGGCTGTACCGCCGCCGTGCCCAGGTGCTGCGCCTGCGCCGCCCGGCGGCCGCGGCCGCCTGACCGGCGAGCCGGTCGCCCGCCCGGCGGCGGCCCCCGTACGGTGGGCGGCGCCGCCGGGCGACCAGGTCGGGCGACCGCGGTTCGCGGTGCGGTGACCGCCAGCGTGGCGTATCGCATGGTGAAGGTGCCGCCCACCGCGTCGACGGCGGCACCCACGCCTGCCGGCACCTCGTCCCGTCGGCCCGGCGGGAGCCGGGTGTGACCGCCGGTGGTGGGCGGCTGGTCCAACCCCTCGTCGCGGCCGTAGGTCCGCTCCCAGCGGTCGTCGGCGCCGCCGTGCCCGGGGCCGGCCGCTGAGCCCGTCGGCCGCAGGCCGCCGCCGTCAGGGCGAGGGCACCCCGGCCAGACCGGTGCTGAGCCCGTCCAGGGCGTGCGTGCAGGCGCACTCGCGGGTGCCGGGCAGGCTCTCCAGCGCCTTGAACAGGACGGTGCGCAGCCGGTCGACGTTGCGGGCGAATTCCGCGAGCACCTCCCCGTGAGTCACCCCCGCACCGCTCTCCACGCCCGCGTCGAGATCGGTCACCAGGGCCAACGAGGTGTAGCAGAGGCCGAGTTCGCGAGCCAGGACGGCCTCCGGGTGCCCGGTCATGCCGACCACCGACCAGCCGTTGGCGGTGAACCAGCGGGACTCAGCCCGGGTGGAGAAGCGCGGCCCCTCGATCACCACCAGGGTGCCGCCGTCGACCGGCTCCCAGGCGGCGTCCCGGGCCGCGTCGAGGGCGGCCCGGCGCCCGTCGGAGCAGTACGGGTCGGCCATCGAGACGTGGACCACCTCGGGCACGGAGCCGTCGGGCAGCGGCCGACCGTCGTAGTAGGTCTGCACCCGGCCGGAGGTGCGGTCCACGAACTGGTCGGGGACGAGCAGCGTGCCGGGCCCGTACTCGGGACGCAGCCCGCCGACGGCGCAGGGGGCCAGCACCTGCCGGACGCCCAGCGAGTGCAGGGCCCACAGGTTGGCCCGGTAGTTGATGCGGTGCGGCGGCAGCCCGTGGCCCCGGCCGTGGCGCGGCAGGAAGGCCACCCGGCGGCCGGCCGCCTCGCCGACGAACAGCGAGTCGCTCGGCGGTCCGTACGGGGTGTCGACGACGACCTCGGACACGTCGTCGAGGAGTGCGTACAGGCCGGAGCCGCCGATCACGCCGAGTTCGGCGGGCGCGGGGCCGGTGCTTCCTGACATGGGGTCAGCCTTTCGGTCGGGTCCGGGTGGCGGGGCCCGCTCCGGGCCCGGCGGGGGCGGCGGGCGCCCGCCGCCCCACCCTAGGCCGCGGCCGGCGACCGCCGGGCCGGTCGCGGCCTTACGAATCGCGGACGGGCGGCGCCGGCCCCGGTGGCCCACCGGCCCCGGCCCGGGCGCCCGGGCGGTCCGGCCCCCGTACCGGCGCCGACACCGGCCGACGCCGCGGGGAGGTTCAGGCGATCTGCGGGGCGATCCGGTCGGCGATCAGCTCCAGGTGGTCGAGGTCGTCCAGGTCGAGGATCTGCAGGTAGATCCGCTCGGTGCCGGCCCGCGCGTAGCGGCCGATGCTCTCCACCACCTCGTCCGGGGTGCCGGCCAGGCCGTTGGCCTTCAGCTCGGCGACCTCGCGGCCGATGGCCGCGGCCCGCCGCGCCACCTCGGCGTCGTCCCTGCCGACGCAGGCCACCAGCGCGTTGGAGTACACCAGGTCCTCGGCGCGGCGCCCGGCCTGCTCGACCGCGGCGCGCACCCGGTCGAAGTGCGCCCGGCTCTCCCCCGCCGAGACGAAGGGCAGGTTGAACTCGTCGGCGTACCGGGCGGCCAGCTCGGGCGTGCGCCGCGGCCCGGTGCCGCCGACCAGCACCGGGATCCGCTGCTGGACGGGCTTGGGCAGCGCCGGGGAGTCCGACAGCTGGTAGTAGGTGCCCTGGAAGTCGAAGGTGTCGCCCAGCTTGGTCTGCCAGAGCCCGGTGATCACGGCGAGCTGCTCCTCCAGCCGGCCGAAGCGCTCCTTCGGGAACGGGATGCCGTACGCCGCGTGCTCCTGCGCGTACCAGCCGGCGCCGAGCCCGAGCTCGACCCGGCCGCCGCTCATCGCGTCCACCTGGGCGACCTGGATCGCCAGGACGCCGGGCAGCCGGAAGCTCGCCGCCGTCATCAGGGTGCCGAGCCGGATGGTGTCCGTCTCCCGGGCGAGGCCGGCCAGCGTGATCCACGCGTCGGTGGGGCCGGGGAGGCCGTCCGCGTCGCCCATGCTGAGGTAGTGGTCGGAGCGGAAGAAGGCACTGAAGACGCCGAGCTGCTCGGCCGTGCGGGCGACGCGCAGCAGCGTGTCGTAGGAGGCGCCCTGCTGGGGTTCGGTGAAGACACGAAGATCCATGACGGCATTCTTGTACGAACCGTGGCAAGGGTGAAGGGGGCCCCGCCGGTCCGACCGGATCCCCCGTACGCCGCCGCGCGACGCCGGGGGATCCGGCGGTCAGGTGCCGAGCGGGCCGCGGGCGGGTGGCCAAGGTCTCATCCCCGATTCCTCCGGCCCCGCCGCACCCGCGGGCCCGCTCGCCTACCCTCGACGGGTGATCGCCTTTCCCGACGAAGCAGCCGGCTGCCCGCTGACCGGCATCGTGGCTTCCTACACCCCGCGCCTGGCCGAGTTCGCCGCCGAGCCGGGCTTCGTCGCGGCCGTCGACCAGCACGCCGCCGAGATCCGCGAGCGGCTGTACGCCCAGGGTCCCGAGCTGATGCCGCGGCCGTTGCTGCGCGCCGAGCTCACCGACTACGCCCTGGGGTTCCTGGACGCGCTGGCCGAGGTCGGCTGGAACCAGCAGGTCGGGTACGACTACGCGGTGGACCGCCTGACGGCGATCTGCTGGCTGGTGCACCAGAACGGGCTCCTCGACTCCTGAGTCCCGGCTCCCGGGCCCCGACTCCTGCGTCCTGAGGCCCCGCCCCCGGGGGCCCGCCCGGACGGCGACTGCGCACCGGCGTGGACCCCGGCTGTTCACCCCCTGCACTCCCCTCTCGCGCCTTCCCCCGATCGGGCGATCGGGCGGAAACCCGCTGCCGCCGTGCGCCCGGCGCGTACAGTGGCGGTCCACGAAGCGATCGACGGCGGGAACGGTCAGGGTGAACACGCAGGTGTGCAGGGGCGGGGCGGAGGGCCACCAGGCGCTGGTGTGGCGGGTCGTGCCCGAGCAGCCGTCCGCGGCGGTGCTGGTGCTGCACGGGGGGCAGGAGCACGGGCTCGCCAGGCCGGGGAGGCTGAACCTGCCGGGCCTGCGGATGCAGGGTTTCGTCCGGGCCGTCCGGCGGGAGACGGCCGGCGCCGGCGTCGCGATCGGCGTGGTGCGCTACCGGCACCGGGGCTGGAACGGTGACCGGGCGGACGCCGCCCGGGACACCGTCGCCGCCCTCAACGACCTCGCCGAGGAGCTGGGCCACGTCCCGACCGTCCTGGTCGGCCACTCGATGGGCGGCCGGGCGGCCCTGCGCTCGGGAGGCCACCCCAGCGTCACCGGTGTCGTGGCGCTGGCCCCCTGGTGCCCGGCGAACGACCCCTGCGAGCAGCTGGACGGCCGCGACGTGCTGATGCTGCACGGCGACCGCGACCGGGTCACGGCGCCGGCCGACACCCGGCTGTTCGCAGCCCGGGCCCGGGCTGCGGGCGCCCAGGTCTGCGGCTACACGGTGACCGACAGCGGTCACACCCTGCTGCGCCGCGCGGGCGACTGGCACCGGGCGACCGCCCGCCTCACCGCCGGCCTGTTGGGCCTGCGGCCCCTCCCGGACGAGGTGGCGGCCGCTCTCGCCCTGCGCGGCGCGGACACCGCCGGGCTCGACCTGCCGCTGCCGTCGCTGCCCCGCACCCGGCCGGCCACCGACCGGCCCGCGCACCCGGTCGGCACCGAGCGCTGAACGGTCGACGGCGGGCGGCGCCGTCGGCACGCAGGCCCGGGGTCGGGTCGCACACGACCCTGACCACCGCTGCGGCCCCGCCCGGCTGACCGGCGAGGCCGTCCGACCGGTCGACCACCCCGTCGCCCCGCACCGGCACACGTCCCCGGTGGCGAGCACCCTCTGTGTCAGGTCGCTGCAGTTCACCGTGAGCTGAAACCGCATCGGGGGCGACGGTTCGACGACGCATCACCGCACTCCCGCAACGCCCGTGTCAGACGCGGGCGTTGTCCCGTACCAGGCATGATCCCCGACCGGCGTCCGGCCCCCGCACCGCGGCGGGCGCTCGCCCGTCCGGTGGCACGGTTACCCGTCCGCCGTGCCCCGATCACTCAGTGAGGCTAATCACTGCCTTGCGCTCTCGGCCCCGGAGGCCGACTCGGTGTACGTTCCTGCGACCAGCGGGTGGAGCACTCGCCGCTGTCGCAGATGCCCGGTCAGCAACGCCTCCGACGAGAGAGACACCAGACATGTCTGCACAGGTCCCGACCCACCATCCGCCCCAGCGCATCGGCGTGGTCGCCGAGTCGACCGCCGGGGAGACCCGCGTCGCGGCGACGCCCGCGACGGTACGGCAGTTGCTCGACCTCGGCTACGAGGTCGTCGTCGACTCGGAGGCCGGCGCGGCCTCCGACTTCACCGACCGGGCCTACACCGAGGCCGGTGCGAGCATCGGTGACGCCTGGGCGGCCGAGGTGGTCCTCAAGGTCAACGCACCGACGGGCGACGAGATCGCCAAACTGCGCGCGGGCGCCACCGTCATCGGCCTGCTCGCGCCGGCCCAGCGCCCTGAGCTGGTGCAGGAGTTGTCCGCGCGCGGTGTCACGGCACTCGCGCTGGACGCCGTCCCGCGGATCTCGCGGGCGCAGTCGATGGACGTCCTCAGTTCGATGGCGAACATCGCCGGGTACCGGGCGGTGATCGAGGCCGCCCACGTGTTCGGGCGCTTCTTCACCGGTCAGGTCACCGCCGCCGGCAAGGTGCCGGCGGCGAAGGTCCTGGTGGCCGGCGTCGGCGTGGCCGGGCTGGCCGCGATCGGCGCGGCGTCCAGTCTGGGCGCGATCGTCCGCGCCACCGATCCACGGCCCGAGGTCGCGGACCAGGTCCGCTCGCTGGGCGGCGAGTACCTGCCCGTGGACGTCGTGCAGGAGGCGAGCACCGACGGCTACGCCAAGGCGACCTCCGCCGACTACGACCTCGCCGCCGCCGCGCTCTACCACGAGCAGGCCAAGGACGTGGACATCATCGTCACGACCGCGCTGATCCCGGGCCGGCCCGCCCCGCGGCTGGTCACCGCCGCGGACGTGGCGGCGATGAAGCCGGGCAGCGTCATCGTCGACATGGCCGCCGCGCAGGGCGGCAACGTCGAGGGCACCGTGCCCGGCCGGGCGGTGGTCACCGACAACGGCGTCACCATCATCGGCTACACCGACCTGGCCGGCCGGCTGGCCACCCAGGCGTCGCAGCTGTTCGGCACCAACCTGGTGAACCTGCTGAGGCTGCTCACCCCGGGCAAGGACGGCCGGCTGGTCATCGACTTCGACGACGTCGTCCAGCGGGCCGTGACGGTGGTCCGGGCCGGCGAGGTCACCTGGCCCCCGCCGCCGGTGGCCGTGTCGGCCGCCCCCGCCCCCGGCGCCGCGCCCGCGGCCCCCGCCGCGCCGGCGGGGGTGAAGGAGTCCCGGCTCACGCCGGCGGTGCGGTTCGGCCTGATCGGTCTGGGAATGCTGGCGGTCTTCCTGCTGATCGCCTTCGCACCGACCCAACTCGCCGAGAACTTCACGGTGTTCGCGCTGGCGGTGGTCATCGGCTACTACGTCATCGGCAAGGTCCACCACGCGCTGCACACCCCGCTGATGTCGGTGACCAACGCGATCTCCGGGATCGTCGTGATCGGCGCCCTGCTGCAGATCGGGCACCAGAGCTGGGTCGTGACGACGCTGTCGTTCGTGGCGGTGCTGCTGACGAGCGTGAACATCTTCGGCGGTTTCGCCGTGACCCGCCGCATGCTGAACATGTTCTCGACTGCCCCCGAAAGGCGCTGAGCCCGATGACTTCCACGACGGCGTCCCACGCCGCGGACCTGGTCGCCGCGCTGCTCTTCATCCTCAGCCTGGCCGGGCTGTCCCAGCACCGGACCTCGCGTGCCGGCGTGATCTACGGCATCGTGGGCATGGCCCTCGCCCTGGTCGCCACCGTCGTGCTGGCGGCGCAGAGCATCACCGCGGGGGCGGTCGCCCTGATCGTCCTCGCGATGGTGATCGGCGGCGCCGCGGGCCTGTGGCAGGCGCGGCGGGTCGAGATGACGCAGATGCCCGAACTCATCGCCGTCCTGCACAGTTTCGTCGGTCTGGCCGCCGTCCTGGTCGGCTGGAACGGCTACCTGGAGGTCGAGGCCCACGGCGCGGCCCAGACGCTGGTCGCCGGCGACCTGCTGGGCATCCACCACGCCGAGGTCTTCATCGGCATCTTCATCGGCGGGGTCACCTTCACCGGCTCCGTCGTGGCCTTCCTCAAGCTGTCCGCCCGGATCGCCTCGCGCCCGCTGACGCTGCCCGGCAAGAACGCCCTCAACGTGGGAGCACTGGCCGCGTTCGCGGGGCTCACCGGCTGGTTCACGGCGAGCCCGGGCCTGGGGCTGATGATCGCGGTGACCGTCCTGGCACTGGTCCTCGGCTGGCACCTGGTCGCCTCGATCGGCGGCGGCGACATGCCCGTCGTCGTCTCCATGCTGAACAGCTACTCGGGCTGGGCCGCGGCCGCCGCCGGGTTCCTCCTCGACAACAACCTGCTCATCGTCACCGGGGCACTGGTCGGCTCCTCCGGCGCCTACCTGTCGTACATCATGTGCCGGGCGATGAACCGCTCCTTCCTCTCGGTCATCGCCGGCGGCTTCGGCATCGAGGCGCCGTCGGGCGGGGACGAGGAGCAGGGCGAGCACCGCGAGATCCGCGCCGAGGAGACCGCGGAGCTGCTCGCGCAGGCCAGGTCCGTGGTCATCACCCCCGGCTACGGGATGGCGGTGGCCCAGGCCCAGCACCCGGTGGCGGAGCTGACGCGCCGGCTGCGCGAGCGCGGCATCGACGTCCGCTTCGGCGTGCACCCGGTGGCCGGGCGCCTGCCGGGGCACATGAACGTCCTGCTGGCCGAGGCGAAGGTGCCGTACGACATCGTCCTGGAGATGGACGAGATCAACGACGACTTCGCCGAGACCTCGGTCGTCCTCGTCATCGGCGCCAACGACACCGTCAACCCGGCCGCCACCGACGACCCGTCGAGCCCCATCGCCGGGATGCCGGTGCTGCGGGTGTGGGAGGCGGAGCAGGTGATCGTCTTCAAGCGCTCGATGGCGTCCGGCTACGCGGGTGTGCAGAACCCGCTGTTCTTCCGCGAGAACAGCAGCATGCTCTTCGGTGACGCCAAGCAGAGCGTGGACGCGATCCTCCAGGCCCTCGGCGGCCAGGCCCAGGACGCGCCCGCCCGGCCCGCCCGTCAGAAGACGACGGCCGGCTAGCCGGCCACCCGCCCAGCGAGCGGACCGCCCGCGCCCGACGCCCGGCGGTCCGCTCGCGGGGCCCCGGCCGGCGCACCGGGCCGGCCGCCGAGCCGTCC